>JBEKCQ010000111.1:0-29413 GCA_050014795.1 Terriglobia bacterium
CGCATACGCCTCCAGCAGCTCCCAGTGTTGTTCTGACCACACGGGGACCTTGGCCCAGCGGGCCACGGCCGCAGGGTCCTGCCAGATGTTCAGGTAGAAGCTGCCCTCGGGCATATCGGGCAGCGTGAAATCGAGGACGCGCAGATGGAGAGTGAAATTCACTTCGCGGTTGCCCGCGCGGACTTCCAGCTTGCCGGTGTAAGTTCCCGGCGACGTATCCTTGGGAATGCGAATCGTAAGCCACACCGCCTGGGTCGTATTGGCTTCGAGTTTCTGGGGCGATTTCTCAAAAAGTGGGTCGGACACGTATTGGCCGATCTCATCCACGAGCACGTATCCAGGGTAGCGGATCTCCATCCAGGCGCAGGGCAGGGAAGCGTTCGGCCCGGCTTCCGTCGGAAGGCACGTCGCCGCGAAAGGCTCGAGCGGTTCCTTGGCTCGCACCGCCAACTGGAGCGAGACCACTTCATTGCGAAATGCTTCCGCCACTGCGCCGGTCTTCAGCTCGCGGCTGAAGCTGGCCGGCGTGATGCGGATCTCGGCTCCTGGCACCCAGGCCGAGAACTGGCTGCCCTCGGGAGAGCCTTGAGCAGCAGCAACGAGGGGGACGAACAAGAAAACCAGAAAACTCCGGATACGACCCATGAGACACCTCGCCTATTATGCTTGATCGAAAGGAACAGACGATCCGGCAACAGAGCTAACGAATAACGATGGCGCGCTAACCACTGGCTACGGACTACCGACAACGGGCAACTGAGAACTGACTAGTGGCAGCTTACCAGGCCAGCGCGTACCGATGCCCGCGAACATCGGCTCCGGCCTTCACGACGCCTGTGGTCGCGTCGTATTCCACGATTGTCGGGGCGCAGGAATTCCCCCCTGAATAACCAGCTTGTGCCCTCGTGCGCGAAGCTGGTTGAGGACTTCCTCCGGGATGCGCTTCTCCACAGCGAGAACCAGCGGCTCGTCGCTGTGATCGTCAAAGGAGCTGTACATCGCCTGCGAGTTGAAGCGGGGAGCTTCCACGGCCTCCTGCGGGTTCATGCCGAATTCCGCGACGTTCAAGAAAACCTGCAGCAGCGTCTGGTCCTGGCCATCGCCGCACGGAGTGGAGAACGCCAGCCAGGGCTTCTTCTCTTTGAGTGCCAGCGTGGGCGTCAAAGTGATGCGTGGACGTTTGCCCGGCGCCAGTTGATTCGGATGTCCCGGGGTCAGCACGAAACTCTGGGCGCGTTGGCTGAGAGGAATACCCGTGTCGCCGGCGATCACCGCTGGGACCCAGGCGCCGCTGGGCGTGGCGGAGAACATGTTGCCGGCGCTATCGATGACGTTCACGCACGTCGTGTCCTGGTGCTCGGCGTTGCGCTCAGAGAGTCGCGCCCGCGTAAATTCCTCTGACGCACGTACCTGCATGTGCACCGGGTCTCCGGGGATGTGTTCCGGCGAAGCCTTCCGGGGATTGATGAGCGGGCGGCGGAGCCCGGCGTACTCCTTGGAGATCAACTGCATCGGAATCTGGCTGAAGGCGGGGTCGCCGTAGTAGGCGTCGCGGTCGGCGTAGCCGAGCTTCATGGCTTCCACCACGGTGTGGATGTAGTCGGCCGAGTTCTGGCCCATGGCCTTCAGGTCAAAGCCCTCCAGCAGGTCCAGGTTCTCCAGGAAGACCGGAGATTGACTCCAGAAACTGACCTTGTAAACCTCAATGCCGCGGTAGTTCGTGGTCAGAGGTTCCTCGAGCTTCGCGCGATACGCGGCGAAGTCACCTTCGCGCAGGAGGCAACCTGCCTGCTGGCAGAAATCGCTGATGCGCTTGGCGATAGGACCGCGATAGAAGTAGTCGCGCGCAGCCTCAATGGCCGCGACGCGGCCGTGGCCGGCATTTTGCCGACTCACCTCGGCGAGGCTGCGCAGCGTACGGGCCAAGTCGGTTTGCACGAAGATTTCGCCTTCCCTGGGCACTCGACCTCCTGGAAGGAAGACCTTCTTTGTCGTCGGCCATTTCTCGAGGATTGGGCGAGACCTTTCGATGGTGCGCACAAAGCGGGGATCGAGTGGGAAGCCTTCGGCCAGCTCAATCGCCGGTTGGATTACTTCCGCCAGGCTCATCGTTCCGTGTTTCTGGAGAGCGAGCAGGAGCGCATCGACTGCGCTTGGGACAATAGCGCTGAGCAGACCATAGGCGGGAATCGTTCCCTTCGAGATCGTGGCGACGTCCGCCAGGCGCGGGTCGTCGCGCCGCAGGTGCTTGTAGTAGTCGACGGTGGCGAGTTCGGGAGCAACTCCGGCGCCGTTAATGGCCACCACGGGCTGGCCCTGGAGCTTGATGAGAATGGGGCATTCGGCGCCTGAGCTGAAACCGTCCATCTCCACCACGGCAGCTGCGAAAACGGTGGCAACCCCCGCATCGATGGCGTTCCCGCCTTTCTCCAGAATGCGCAGGCCCGCCTCCGCTACCAGGGGGTGGCCCGCGGCCACCGCGCCGCGCTTGCCGGCCACGAGGGGTTTCAGTGTCGTAGCGCCCTGCAGTGCGAGCGGGAACAAGAGTCCGGCGGCGAGCGCCGCGAGCAGTAGCCCTTGCGGAAATCGGGAGAGGCGGATCCTCTCATGGCGTTAACTGATGTTGTGGCCGAATGCTGTCGGAAAAGTCGCAGCGTGTCAAGCTGCAAAGCTGTCTGACAACGCGAACGCTGCTCGCAAATAAACAATCGCAATCGAAATGGAAGATAATGGATCCCGCCGCTCATTGAAAAGAATCGAAAAAAGTAGTAGTTATGAGCCCGTACCATTGCCAACGGCTCTGTGAAACCAACTGCTAGAGATTTCAACCCCCGGGGCCAGGAGGATTGATGCGCAAAGTGAATCGAAGGCAATTGCTGGAGGGTGTGGGAGCCGCCCTGGTGGCGGGAAAAGTTGCACGGGCTCGCCCTGGTGCAAGAGTAGATTCACAGGAGGCCCCCCGAGCCAAGATGCCTCTTGACCTTACCGAGTTCCAGCCCAAGAGCATGCTCCACGTGCCGGAGACGAAAGTCTCCCGTTCGCGGTTTCCCGTCATTGATGTTCACACGCATCTCTCCTTTGCTCGCGACAGAGGGGAGGGCGCCCAGCACGGAAAGGTACGTTTCCTCGCTGAGCCGGATGAAGCGTTGAAAGTTATGGACCGCAAGAACTTGCGGATGATGGTCAACCTCACGGGGGGATTCGGTGCGGCGCTGGAGGAGACGATCCGCAAGTACCAGGCCCCCTATCCGGGCCGGTTCCTTGTCTTCACGGAGCCGAATTGGAGTCGGCTGAATGAACCGGGCTACAGCCAGTTTCAAGCGGACGAAATTGCCCGGGCACAGCAAGGCGGGGCCGGCGGCCTCAAGGTTACCAAAACGCTCGGGCTTTACTTGCGCGAGGGAAATACGACCGGTCCTCTGGTGAAGGTTGACGACCGGCGTTTTGATCCCATGTGGGAAGCCTGCGGCACTCTCAAGCTGCCGGTGGCTATCCATGTTGCCGACCCGGAAGCCTTTTTCCTTCCCATCGACCGCTTCAACGAGCGCTTCGAGGAACTGAACAACCACCCTGACTGGTCGTTCTACGACAAGGATTTTCCGAGCTTTCGGGAACTGCTTGAGGCCTTCAACCGGGTGGTCGCCCGCCATCCGAAGACCCAGTTCATCGCGGTCCATGTGGGCCATAATGCGGAAAACCTGGCCAGCGTTTCGGAGCGCCTGGACCGGTACCCTAACATGCACGTGGACTTGGCCGCGCGCATCGGGGAACTTGGCCGCCAGCCCCGCACGGCGCGGAAGTTCTTTGAGGAGCACCAGGACCGCATTCTGTTTGGCACCGACGCCGTCCCGCACGGGGTGGAGACTCCCCAACAGATCTTCGGAGATGAGCTCTACGAAATCTATTTTCGCTTCCTTGAGACCGAGGACGAATACTTCGACTACGCGCCCGCACCGGTCCCTCCCCAGGGACGGTGGCGGATCTACGGTCTTGGCTTGCCTGCGAAGATTCTTCGGAAAGTCTATTGCGCGAACGCTGAGCGGCTGCTCGGCCTGACGGCGTGAGCTGGGCGGCGATTGGTGGGGAGATGTTTCAGGAGATGAGTTTATGAGGCGAATTCGCACAAGCATGTTCGTTCTAATGTCGCCCTTGTTGCTGGCTCTCGCCGGCACATTGTGGGCTCAGGGTCAAGCGCCCACGGCCCAGAAGATGGAGCAGAAGAACACTCTGCTACTCCGGGACTTCCAGCCCAAATCGATGCTGCATGTCCCGGTTCACAATGTGTATCGGGCGCGTTTTCCCGTCATCGATGTGCACAACCACGTCAATGATGCCCGGACGCCGGATAAGGAGCGCATCCCGCCGGCGAAAGTGGTCGAGATGATGGACAACTGCAACCTCCAGAAAATCGTGATCCTAACCGGGGGCTGGGGCGAGGCCTTGCAGAAGGTTGTGGACCAGATGGTGAAGCCCTATCCGGATCGCTTCACCGTGTTCGTGCAACTCGACTGGACCAACCTCGACGCCCCGGACTTTGCCCAGCAGATGGTGCGGCAGATTGATGACGCCGTGGCGCGCGGGGCGCGGGGCCTGAAGATCACGAAGGAACTTGGCCTGCTCGTGCGCTACAAATCCGGCAAGCTCCTCACGGTGGACGACCCGCGGTTGGATCCCATCTGGGCCGAGTGCGGGCGGCTGGGTATTCCGGTCGCGATCCACGTCACGGACCCGGAGGCGTTCTTCCACCCCCTGGATGCTACCAACGAACGCTTTGAGGAGTTGATTGATAATCCGGACTGGAGTTTCTACGGGTCGCAGTTTCCCAGCAAAGAGTCCATCATAGAGGCACGCGACCGGATGTTTGCCAAACACCCAAGTACCACATTCATTTCCCTGCACGTGGGGAATTGGCCGGAAGACTTGGACTACGTTTCCCACCTGCTGAACCGACATCCCAATGTGGTGGTGGAAATTGGCGCGCGTGTGGCCGAGCTAGGCCGCCAGCCGCGACGGGCACGAAGGTTCTTCCTCGAGTACCAGGATAGGATTCTCTTTGGGACGGATTTTTCGGTCAGCGAAGAGATGTATCGTAATCACTTTCGCTGGCTGGAAACCGCCGACGAGTATTTCGATTACTGGAGTGCGCCCGAACAGGGCCGCTGGAAGATCTATGGGATTGATCTGCCCGATGAAGTTCTGGAAAAGGTCTATCATCGCAATGCCGAGAAAATTCTCAGCCAGTTCAAAGGGCTGGCCGCGAAATGAGGAGGAAAGATGCGTTCCAGACTCGGATTTACCGCAACTGATTCCTTGTCGCGCGTGTCGCTGTTCTTGCTGGTCGGCGGTGTCCTAGCCATGCTGGGCTGCGACCGCTCTCCCGCACCTCCTGGCGAGCAGGCTTTGCCCTCGGCCGTGGCGGTAACCGTGAATCCGGGCGGGCCGGTGGTTCTCAAGACTCATACGGCGGAGTTTGAGATTCTCCCCTCGGGCTACCTCCAGGCTTATCTGATCAAGGACGGAAAGCGGTTGACGCTGGATGAGCCTGAAAGTGGAGGCGCGCCTGCCGGCGGATATTTGGTGAGCAGCGGCAAGGAGGTCCGCGATTTCGCCCTCGATTTTGAGCACGCGAAGGTCTCGGACACGCGCGGCAAGCTCGGGGCGCGAGGAAAGAGGGTGGAGATCACGGGCCGCAGTACAGCCGAGGAAGCCGCCGGCATCGAGAAGACCCTCGCGGTGGAAGTCTATGACGACTTTCCGAACCTCGCGCTGAGCACGGTGGCTTACAGGAACGCAGGCTCCACAGAATTCGCACTCGACCAGGTCGTGGAGCAGCGGCATCGGCTGAACGCTTCGCTGGCTGACCCCAAGGCGCCGCCTTATCGCCTCTGGTCGTTCCAGGGGTCCAGCTACGATTGGGGCAAGGACGACGTCATCAACCTCTCCAAGAATTTCTCCCAGCCGAATCTCATGGGCGCCATGAATCCTAATGGGCTCGGGGGCGGGATTCCCGTGGTGGCCTTTTGGACGGCGACGGTGGGAGAAGCCATCGGGCACGTCGAAACCCTGCCGCTGGTTCTTTCGCTTCCGGTGAAGGTGGGGCCGGATGAGCGTATCCAGGCATCCCTGGTTCTCGATTCGAAGACCACGCTTAAACCGGGCGAGGTCTTCTCCACGCCGCGCAGTTTTGTGGCTGTGTTCGCGGGTGATTTCTACGAGCCGCTGCACCTCTATTCGAGCGTCTTGCAGCGCGAGGGTTGGACGATCCCCAAGCCGACCAACGAGGACTACAACATGAGTTGGTGCGGCTGGGGCTACGAGTTTGACGTCACGCCCGCGCAAATGCTGGGCACGGTACCCAAACTCAAGGAACTGGGCATCAAGTGGGCCACGCTCGATGACCGCTGGTTTGACAACTACGGCGACTGGGAGCCGCGGCCTGACACCTTCCCCGGCGATGCCATCAAGAAAATGGTGGACGACTTCCACAAGCAGGGAATCCTTGCCCAAATTTGGTGGCTGCCTATCGGCGTCGAGGACGGCCAGGGGAAATATGAGTCGCATCCCTACAGAACGGCCAAGGTGGTCGCAGACCATCCCGACTGGCTGATTCTCGACAAGAACGGCAAGCACGCCCGCATGGCACGCGGTCTGGCAGCGCTATGTCCCGCACTACGCGAGGTGCAGGAATTCCACAAGCAACTGACAGAGAGATTCATCCGTGACTGGGGCTTTGACGGCCATAAACTGGACAACATCTTCACCGTCCCGGCCTGCTACAACCCCAAGCACCAGCACAAATCTCCCGACGAATCCATCCGCGCGATGGGAGAGGTTTACAGGGCCATCTTCCAAACCACGCGCCAGCTCAAACCCGAAAGTGTGACGCAGAGCTGTCCCTGCGGAACGCCACCCAACCTTGCCTGGCTCCCCTTCATGGACCAAGCCGTTACGGCGGACCCGGTTGGTGCCGTGCAGGTGCGCCGTCGCATCAAGATGTACAAGGCGCTGCTCGGACCGCAGGCCGCGGTCTACGGTGACCATGTCGAGCTCAGCGAAATGCCGCGCACGGGCCAGGGCTACGCCGAGGTGGGAAAAGACTTTGCCTCGACCATCGGGACAGGTGGAGTCGTCGGCACAAAGTTCACTTGGCCGGATTACGGTCCCAAGTTCAAGAATGTCTTTCTGACCCCCGAGAAAGAAGCTCTCTGGAAGAAGTGGACGGCCATCTACAATTCGAAGATGCTTTCCCGCGGGACTTTTCTAGACCTCTACACGCTCGGGTATGACGTGCCGGAGGGATACGTCATCGAAAGGGACGGGAAGATGTACTACGCGTTCTTTGCCCCCCTGCCTGCGACGTCATGGCAGGGCACGGTCGAGTTGCGCGGCCTCCGGCCAGGTAAGTACCGGGTGTTCGACTACGAAAACGGGAAGGACTTAGGCGTCATCGACAGCGGCAATCCCAAGCTCGCCACCGAGTTCGCGCACCACCTACTGCTGGAAGTCACCAAGCTCTAGCGGCATCTCTAGGTGGTTTGCGGGCATTGGCCTTGCGGCCAGAGCCCATTTGATTTGCAGAGGTGAGAAATGGACCAGCATCTTGAAGCCCAGTTTTCTCCATGGCGGGGAGCCGCCCTCTTCATACTCGCGTTTGCGACAGTCGTTGGTGCGCCGGGATGTGGGGAACGAGCGGTTCCGCCGGCTCAGCCGCCCGTGGCTTCCCAAGTGATCGTGACGGTGAACAAAGGCGGTCCGGTTGTCATCAAGACGCCGGCCGCCGAGTTCGAAGTCCTCGGTTCGAGCCGGAGGTGGCGGGCAAGGTTCTGTCTGGTGATTACATTGCGACCGCGGGCGAAGCGCCGAGTGGATTCGCGCTCGATTTTGAAAACGTGAGAGTTTCGGATGTTCACGGCAAGCTAGGGGCGCGAGGAAAGAGGATCGAGATAACGGGAAAGGACACGCGAGACGGAGGCCTCGGATTGGAGGAAACACTTGCTATCGAAGTCTATGACGATTTCCCGAGCCTCGCCCTGACTACTGTGACCTGCAAGAACGTTGGGGCCGACGACAAAAGGCTTGAGCGTGTTCTCTTCCAACAGCACCGGTTTGACGCCTCTCTGGCCGATTCTCAGGCGCCACCTTACCGGCTCTGGTCGTTCCAGGGCTCGAGCTACGAGTGGGGCAAAGATGAGGTTGTCGAAGTTTCCCGGGGCTTCTCCAGGCCGAACGTTATGGGCTCAATCTCGCACAGCGGCGGGGGCGGCGGGATTCCCGTTGTGGCGCTCTGGACAAGGTCGGTCGGGGTTGCCATCGGGCATTTGGAGACTCTGCCGGTCGTGCTCTCGATTCCGGTAAGAGCGGAGACGGATGGGCGGATTAACGCCGGATTGAGTATCGACGGGGCGGCGACCTTGAAGCCCGGTGAGGCTTACACGACACCGCGCAGCTTTGTGGCGGTTTATGCCGGCGACTACTATGAGGCGCTGAGCATGTATTCCAGGGCCATGCAACGCCTGGGCTGGGTGATCCCCAGACCGACGCAGGGAGACTTCAGCGCCAACTGGTGCGGGTGGGGCTATCGGTCGGATGTGACCCCTGCGCAAATGCTGGGGACCATCCCGAAGCTCAAAGAACTCCATTTTCAGTGGGCCACGCTCGACTATCGTTGGTTCAACAACTTTGGCGACTGGGAGCCCCGGCGGGAGACTTTCCCTGACGATTCTGTAAAGAAGGTTCTGGACGAGTTTCATAGGCAGGGAATTAAGGTGCAACTCTGGTGGTTGCCTTTAGCGGTTAGCGACGGGCAACTGTGGGAGCCCATCGGCCCCGAGGAGAGGACTCCAGCCGCCCGCGAGCAGCAAAGGCAGCCCGCTGAAGTCCTGAAGGAACATCCGGATTGGCTCATCCTCGACAAGAGTGGTAAGCGCGCTCGGCTGTTTCTGAACCGCGCGGCGCTCTGTCCTGCTTTGCCTGAGGTTCAGGAGTATCACCGGAAGCTCACGGAGAAGTTTATTCGCGACTGGGGTTTCGATGGCCACAAGCTCGACATGTCGTTCACAGTGCCCGCCTGCTATAACCCCAAGCACCAGCACAAATCCCCGAACGAATCGATTTACGCTATGGGTGATGTCTTCAAGGTGATTTTCGAGACAACGCGGCGGTTGAAACCTGATAGCGTCACCCAAGTTTGTCCTTGCGGCACAGTCCCAAACATTGCTTGGCTGCCTTATATGGATCAGGCTGTTACCGCCGATCCTGTTGGCGCGGCGCAGGTGCGGCGGCGGATCAAGATGTATAAGGCGCTGATGGGACCGGACGCGGCCGTCTACGGAGATCACGTCGAACTCACCGCAATGAGGCGGGAGGGGAGAGAGCATCTGGAGATCGGCAGTGATTTTGCGTCAACCGTCGGCTTGGGTGGAGTGCTCGGCACCAAATTCACTTGGCCCGACTATGGACCCAGCTTCAAGAATGTCTTTCTGACCGCCGAGAAGGAAGCGCACTGGAAGAAGTGGGTCGACATCTACAACTCCAAGATGCTTTCGCGCGGGACGTTCTTGAACCTCTACACCCTGGGGTATGACGTTCCGGAGGGCTACGCCGTCGCGAAGGACGGAAAGATGCATTACGCGTTCTTTGCCCCCGAGCCTGCAAAGCCATGGAAGGGCACCATCGAGTTGCGCGGCCTCCAGCCGGGTAAGTACCGGGTGGTTGATTATGAGAACGGGAAGGACTTAGGCACGGTCGATGGTGCGAACCCTGGGCTCGCGACGGAGTTCACTCACCACCTGCTGCTAGAAGCAACGCGGCAATAGAACGGACTCTGAACTCATGCGGCGGATTTATTCGCCGAGTATCTGGATGAGGTACGTCCTCTCGAGCGGCCCGTCGTATTCCATGAAGTAGATGGTCTGACGGGAGCCCCGCACAATCTTGCCGTTTTCGATGGGGAGCGTGCAACTGACCCCACCAATGATGCTCTTCAAATGCGCATCGGCGTTGAAGCCGAGACGGCCGTCGTAGTCGAGGTAGCGGCGGTGGTGATAGTTCTCGTCCTCGGGGAAAAGGCGCGAGAGATGGGTGAGGATGTCTTCCTCCAGGCAGGGGATCCCCTCGGTCACCAGCAGGCCGGAAGAAGTGTGCGTGGTCAGAACATTGACCAGCCCATTCTTCACGCCGCTCTTTTGGACGACCTCGTCAACCTGCGCGGTGATATCGATGGCTTCTTCGGTCTTCCGAGTTTGGAGTTTGATGCGCTCAAGCTTGATAATCATAGTCAGTTGCCAGTCGTCATTTGTCAGTTGCCAGCCCCAGCAGCCGTTCGGCATTCTCACGCAGAATGTTGTTCAGACAGCCTTCCGTCAAAGGAAGGCTCTTCAGCGCGTGGACCATGTTCTTGATTTCCACCCGGGGGTAATTCGAGCCGAAAACGATCTTGTTGCGCAGGCTGCGCTCGATAACCGTCGTGGGAATCTGCTTGCTGAAGACAAACTGGAAGAACTCCTTCGGGCTGTCGTAATAGAGGCACGAAGTGTCCAGATATACGTTCGGGTATTTGAGCGCCAGCGCCGTCGCTTCCCAAACCCAGGGCCAGCCAAAGTGGGCCAGTACAAAATCCAGCTTGGGGAATTCGCGGATGGGCTCCTCCAGATGCAGCGGGTGGCCGCGCTCGAGCGGTGTTTCCGGCGCCCAGCTCATGCCCGTATGAACGAGGAGCGGAATCCCCAGTGAGGCCACCGCCTCATAGACCGGAAAAACCTTGCGATTGTTGGGCCGGAAGTCCTGCAAAACCGGATCGAGCTTGAGTCCCTTGAGCCCCAGGTTCTTCACCGCGTTTTCCAATTCGCGCGCCGCGCCCTTCTTCAGGGGATCAACACTCGCAAAACCGACAAAGCGTTTGCTGCGACGGCAGAGCTCTGCGACCTGTTCGTTGGAACTCACCGCGTCCTTCCGCGCGCGCCGGCAATCGATGGGCAGCAGAACAGCCCTCTCAATTCCTGCCACGTCCATTTGCAGGAAGAACGTCTCGAGCGGCTGGAAATTGTTGCCGATGTTATACACCTGCCGTGCCACGCGCTCGTAGTTCGGATACTTCCCAACGAACTCGCGAATGAGGACGGGATGAGTGTGAAAGTCAATCATGGCTTCGCCTTGAGGGAAGATTGCGCCCCGGCGCCTGTCTGTGGCCAATTCCGGCCCAGGAACTCCTCCAATTGCTTGCGGTCGCGGAAAGCTTCCGTGCCCCCGGGACGGGTAGTGGAGAAGGCGCCCGCCAGGTTGCCGAAGGCCAGACACGTTGGGACATCGGCGCCGCGAACGTACTGGTGAAGGAAACCGGCATCAAAGCTGTCGCCTGCGCCCACAGGGTCTACCGCCTCCACGCTCAGCGCCGGACAAGTGAATCGCTCTTGGCCGCGTTGTGCCAGGGCGCCCTCGGGCCCCAGCTTCACAGCCACCACGGGGACGGCCTGGGCAAGTTGCTCCACGGCGGCTTCCAGGTCGTCCACGCCTGCGATTCTCTTCGCCTCGCGCTCGTTCGGGAGGAAGACGTCCACGGTGCCCAAGACTTCGCGGAGATCACCGTCCCAGCGGTCGTCAGGATCGTCGTTGGTGTCGAGAGAAACGGTCAAGCCCGCGCTCTTCAACCGCCGGAACAGCTCAAGTATCCGGGGCCGCAAGGCCCGATGCAGGAAAAACGAGGAAAGGTGGAAGTGCCGCGCCGAGGCCAGGTAATCAAGGTCGAGATCCTCGAAGCACATCTCAAACATCGTACCGGGATAGGTAAGGATATTGCGGAAACTCGGGCGAGGCAGGATGACTGTTAACCCGGTGGAGGTGCGACCCTTGATTTTTCGTACCCGCGAAACATCCACTCCGCCCGCGACTAGCCGTTCCAGGCTGATCTGGCCCAGGGGGTCGTCGCCAATGCGCGAGATGAACCCGACCCGGCTACCCAGGGCAGCAAGGTTGTGAGCGAAGATTGCCGAGGAGCTTCCCAGCGTGAGGCTCAGCCCGTCGGCCAGCAGTTCGCGCTCCGGCGCGAGTTCCGTGGGCAGACCGTAGAGGATAAGGTCGAGATTGAGCTCTCCCACTACGGTCACGTCGAAGTCAGGCACGTCGGGCGCTCCCTTGCTAGCCTTTGTCGTTGAGAATGACCACGCGACTGAGATTGCGCGGCCGGTCGGGATCGAAGCCCTTCTTAAGGCCAGTGAAATAACCCAGCAACTGACCCGGCAGGGCGTACGCGGCCAGGCGGGCGTACTCCGGCACGTCGAGGTCGAGTTCCACCAGGAAGTCCGCGGCGCGACGCACGGCACCGTTGGCGACGTTCGTCACCACCAGAGTGGTGCCACCCAAGTTTTTTACCTCCTGCAAGACCTCGCTCTCGGCCTCGAAGCCGGTTTCGGAAAGCAGGAAGGTTATGAGCGTTTCGGCGCTGACAATGGCTTTGGGCCCGTGCCGGAACTCCAGCGTGTGAAAGGCCTGCGCATAAGAGCACGACATCTCCTTCACCTTGAGCATGGCTTCGTTCGCCACGCCGAACAGCGGCCCCTGCGCGAGGAAGACATAGTCCGCAAAGTCGTGCGCTTGGACGTACTCCTGAATCCGCGAAGGCAGCGGGTTGAGCACCTTCTGGCCCTTGTCCGGCAGCTTCCGCAGCGCTTCCGCAAAGCCAGCCTGCTGGCCATAGACTGCCCCCAGGGCTTGCAGGCCCAGGAGCATCGAGGTGAAGGAGCGCGTCATCACCGTGCTCTGTTCGTCGGCGGGAAGCAGATAGAGCGTGGCCGTGGAGATCTCTTCCAGCGGCTGGTGAGTGGCACAGCTGATTGCCAGGGTGCGGATGTTCTCCTTAAGCTCCAGGTACTCCGCTACCTTCAGGATCTCCGAGGTGTGGCCGGAGCGAGAAATCAACACCGGCTGGCACGGCTCTGGGCCCGAGAGGAGCAGGCTGGGGAAGAGCAAGAGGTCGGAAGCCGGTGCGGCCCGGGCACGCAAACCTGTGAGCTTGGTCCAACTAGCCGCAGCCGCCAGAGCGATATAGTAACTGGTGCCGCAGCCCACGAAGAGCCAGTCGGAGCGGGCGGGAAATCGCCTGTAGACCTGCCCCAACCGGTCCTTTTCGTCTAAAGCCTGCAAGCACTCCTTCCAGCATGCGGGCTGGGAGAGGATTTCGGCATGTGTGTGTGCGCCGGGGGTGGATGGGACCGTAGTCATAGCGATTCCTCTGCAAATAATCCCAACAAAACGCAACTATTCCTCTTCGCCACCGCCGCGGGGCCAGAAGGAAGGCACAGGCTTTCCGGCGGAGGATTAAACCAGAGTCACTTCAATTCCCGCTTCCTCGAGGGCACGCAGGTCCGCCTTGGGAATCCGGCTGTCCGTGATCGCCTGATGCACCGCGGAGGTGGGCGCAATCGAAGAAAGGCTGCGGCGCCCGAATTTGCTCGAATCGCAAACCACCACTGTCCGCCGGGCAACCTCAATCATCACCCGATTGACCTTGGCCTCGAGGAGGTTCGGGGTCGTCAGGCCGAAACGGACGTCAAACCCGTCCACCCCCACGAACAGGATATCGGCGCTGAGCCGTCGCAGGGTTTCCTCCGCGAGCGGGCCCACCAGCGAAAAGGAATTCTCCCGCAGGATTCCGCCGGTCAGGATGACCTGAACGGCCGTGCCCGCGAGCTCCGCTGCGATGTTGACGGCATTCGTGATGACCGTCAGGTTGCGGTAGTCTCGCAGGGCACGCGCGATCATTGTCGTCGTAGTTCCGGAGTCCAACACCACCGACTGGCCTTCTTTGATCAACCGCGCGGCCGCCTCCCCAATTCGCATCTTCTCCTTTCGGTGGAGCTTCTCTTTCTCGCGTAAGCTCGGATCCAAAAGCGCTCCAGTGCGGACGGGCAGAGCGCCCCCATGTGTCCGGTACACTGCGCCCCGGCTGTGCAAGACCTCCAAGTCCTTCCGGATAGTCACCTGGGAAGTCCCGAAGCGTTGGGCGAGGTCCTTCACCAGAACCCGGCCGTCGCGATTGATGAGATCGAGGACGGCGCGTCGTCGTTCTTCGTTCAGCATGGTTTTTGCCGAAACATAATTAGATGCTTCGGCTGCTTCTCTCCAAGCCAACCGGGCTTGCTTTCCCTTTCCATTTACTACTGTTTCTTTCGAAAGTCAAAAAGAAATTTCAAGAGGACGGCTCAAGAGTCTGCCGCAGTGTCTTCCCAAGCGGGGAATTAGAAGTGGAAAAGCGCGGAACGTACTCCCTCTGGCTTGGCCCTGAGGTCAAAGCCTTGTTTCGGGTTGGACATGGCTCGACCAACCGAAACCAGGCAAGGGACCTCAGCCCCCCCTTCTCGCGTCAGAACGGGGCGTTTTTCCCTCGAGCCTGCCAGGGCATCTTGCTTGCCGTCTGCGGGTGGTGAGAATAAACTGGTGAGGGTTGTTGGGGACTGAGGCCCAGACCGAGGAGTCTCGCGATGATTCCAGAAAGGGAAACGGTTGGTCTGATGACCCGAGGGTTCTGCTACCCTCTTTCACTTACTGGCCGCAGCGCCTGGCGACGACTGACGCGTGCCTGGGTAGTACTGGTCCTACCCTTAATCCTCGTCTCATCCGGCATCCTCCGAGCGCAACAGGGTAGCGAGGAAATGCCGGACGTCTCTGGCAATTACAGCTTCTTGACCGCCGATGACAACCTGGGATTACTGGAAGAAGAAGGGAAACTGAAGGGTGATGTTGACGTGCTACAGGGGGAGGACGAATCGGATGCCATCTTGAGTTATTCCATCAGTTCGGGTTGGCGCAAGAAGAATCAGGTGGAGTTCAAGACCAAGAAGATCCACCAGAAGTACTATCGTTTCTCCGGGGTTGTTCAGCGCGGCTCAGGGCATGAGGAAGGCGACCCGGACTTTCTCCGCCTGGTTGGCGACCTGGAGATCATCACGGTCAACTCCGAAAGCGGGGAGGAAATTGCACAACGAATGCATGTTGTCTTCAAGTCCAAGGGCCCACAAAAGGGGGAGGAAGACTGAATTCTTCGCGGGCCGAACCGGCAGCAGGGGAGCCGGGAGTCAGAAGTGAAACGTCAAGAGGAAAAACACCGAATCGGGAGAACGTGATGGCTGAAAAGGGAATTGATATGCTGCGGCGTCTGCTGGGCGACGACCGCGCCATCGAAATTCGGACCGCTTGGGCCAAACTCTCGCCGGACTTCGCGCATTTCGTCACCAGCTTTCTGGCGGGTGAAATCTGGTCGCGGCCCGAACTGGACCTCAAGACTCGGAGCTTAGTGACGATTGCGGGGTTGGCCGCACTCGGTCGGCCCAACGGCCTGCGCTTGAACATCGAGATGGCCCTGAACAACGGAGCCTCGAAGGAGGAGATCCTCGAGACTCTCCTGCAAATGGCTCCTTATGCCGGGTTTCCGGCCTGCTGGGAAGGCCTCGTCATCGCCGCCGAGGTCTTCAAGGAAAGGAAGGCAGCCGAGAAGGCTGCCTGACCGTGCGGGCTTTCCTCGGGCATGTGCCCCACAGCACCACGGCAAGCTGCCGCCACAGGGGAGAGGATTGTCGCTCCGGGCTCCGCGTCCTTATTCCCCAGAGAGCCGCACGTTGAGTGTGTTTTCCCCCCGTGCCGATTTCTTGCGTAACCTTTCCAGTCGCCGCACGAAACGCTCGAAACGCGAACGGGGCGCTGAACTCTTGCGCAAGCGTTCGAGGGCGATCGAAGTGAACTCGAGTGCGGTCGCAGCATCGCCCCGCCGATGCTCATGATGAATGGCCAGTTCCTCCAGCGCCTTGATGGCGAAGGGCGCTTCGCGGCGTGCGAGCTCATTCCAGAGTACAACGGCCAGGTCATGCTGCCGCTGCCGCTTGTGCTGGGCCGCCAACTGCCAGAGCGCCTGGGCTTCGACACATTCCGGGAGGCCTTTGGCCAACGCCTGCTGGCAGGTCGCCACCGACCGTTCCGTGGCTCGGGCCCGCTCGAGCATCCGGCTCAGGCTGAACAGGTCCAAGCTCGAAGTCACCGTCCGGTGGTCGGTGTCCCCGAGTATTCGGGCCAGTTCCACAACCAACGCGGCGAGCGTCAGGACATCGAGCGCGTTGTGGTAGAACACGGGCTGAAGTCCCTGCGCATTCCCGGTGCGCAGATAGTCGAAGTAGATTTCTGGAATCTCCGACCCCGCGACGTCGCCCTCGCGAGCAATTCCTAGGATCGCGCCCTCTAGATCTGTCAGCTTGCAGCTTTCCAGCCGCAGTCGCCACAAGCGGCGGGCGGGATGCAGCGCGTCCAGATGCATCATGCGACTGAAGGGAGACTTCATCCGTGCCAGGGCGTAACGGGTTTCGAGCAGAGGAATGTCAAACGTTTTGCCATTGAACGTCACTACTCCCTGGAAACTCTGCAGGGCCTCGGCCAGCGCTGCCAGCGCGGCCTTTTCCTCGGGATAGTCGCGGAGGAAAAACTGCCGGACCACAAACTGCGAGCCCTCGACCGCACCGATTCCAATGAGGAACGCGCAGGTGCCCGTGCCGCCTGCCAGGCCCGTGGTTTCCGTGTCGAGGTACACCAGTTGCGCCGGCTCGGGCAGGACGGTGCTCTCCAGAAGCAGGTTCAGCGGGGTGAGGTCGGCCGTTGCCAGATCGCCAATCCGGTACTTTCCGTAAGGCCGGCCAAAGGGCAGCGCTTGCCGCGCTAGAAAGAACTCGCCCCAGGCGTTCTTCTCGACTTGCCCGTCAACGTACTCCTCAATGCCTTTCGGCGCGCGCTGGGCAGGCAGCTTCTTGCGAGCTGGCTCCAGCCGCCGCAGGTATTCAAGCTGGCGCTCCAGCTCCTGGTCGCGTGTCGTCCGCTCGGCCGCTTTCTTCAATTGGCAGAGTTTTTCTTCAAGGTTCATTATCAGTCGCCAACAACCCACTAGTTAGCCGCCGGGGGCAACGGGCTACGAACAAAGGGGCACGGATAGCTTCTTCAAGAGTGCGAGTGCAACTTCCTTCCCTTTTTCCCCGATCTCCCCCGCCGGGCCCACGCAGGATGGGCAGCCTACGGGGCAGGGGCAGTTCGCTATCAGTTTATAGGTATTTTCGAGCAGCGTCTCGCTCAGGCGAAAGAGCGGCTCGCTGAATCCGATGCCCCCGGGGTACTTGTCATAAAGATAGATGTTGGGTTCAAAGAGGTTCGCTAACCGTACACGCTGCCCGGCAGGGGCGGGTCGCGGGCCCGTCCCTACGTCGGCTTCCTGCGAGGCGTTCTCTCCTACCGCCACGCCCAGATCCCGCGCGTCGCACATCACCAGCAGCGTGGCGATGGCCTGGAGAGCGTTGCCCAGTCCCATGACGCCGTCGAGCCGGGCGCCGCGGTCGTAGGGTAGTTCCTCGAGCATCTCTCGTGGCAGAGTGAGCCAGTACGCTGTGGTGTGCATTTCCTGCTCGGGGAGTGATAGTTCGCCCGAGCCCACGTTCTCCATGGTGTGAAACTTGATCTTCTTGAAGCCGACCACCTGCGTGTTGACTTGCACCTCGCCGTGATTCTTGCGCGCAGGGCCGGCGGGCACCGTGGCGAAAGCCTCAAGGATCTTTATTTTCGTGTAATCGATAGCGTCCGTGAAATAGTCGCTATCGCACCGGCGGACATAGGCCTTGCGGTTCTCATAGTCCAGGCGCTCCACTTGGTACTGCTCGCCGTCCTGCATGTAGATAGCCTTCTCGTGGACGGTGGTAAGAGCGCTCGAGAAATCCACTTCGCCGATGATCTGTGACTCTTCGGTGTCATCCACTATGACGAAGTTGTCGGAGGAAATCGACCGCAAGCTGATGGCGTCGGCGGGATAGCTTTCCGAAACCCAATGCCAGCCGTCGCTGGTGTGGTGGAGGAAGCCGACATCTTGCAGGTGCTGGCAGAGAGTCTTCAAATCGAGCGCGCCGAACTTCTCATCCTCGCGCAAGGGTAGCTCGAACGCGGCGCACTTCAGATGATTGAGCAGGATGAGGAGATTGTCAGGATTCACGTAACCATGTTCAGGTGAGCGCCCGAAGAAGTAGTCGGGGTTCTGGACCATGAACTGGTCGAGCGGCGCACTCGAGGCCACTAGCACCGCGGCTGAGGTCCCTCGCCGCCGGCCGGCACGGCCGGCGCGTTGCCAGGTGGAAGCAATCGTCCCCGGATAACCTGCGAGCACCGCCACATCGAGCGAGCCGATATCGATTCCGAGTTCGAGCGCATTCGTGGCCACCACGCCGAGCAAGCGGCCCTCGCGCAAGTCGCGTTCGATCGCGCGCCGTTCGCGCGGCAGGTAGCCGCCGCGATAGCCGCGGACCGCCTCCGGCCCGAGGGGAATCTTGGCAAAGTCCTCTTTCAGATAGGTCACCAGGATTTCCGTCGCCAGGCGGCTGTTGGCGAAGACGATGCTTTGCAGCCCGCGACCCAGGAACGTGCGCGCCACGCGCCGCGTCTCATTCAAGTACGACCGCCGGATGCCCAGTTGCGGATTCACCACCGGCGGGTTGTAGAACACAAAGTACTTCTCGGCGGCGGGCGCGCCGTTATCCTCGAGCAGCGTGACGTTCTCTTCCACGATCCGCGTAGCGAGTTCGGCGGGATTGGCAATGGTCGCGGAGGCGCAGATAAACTGGGGCTCGCGGCCGTAGAAACGCGCCACGCGCTTCAGCCGGCGCAAGACGTTCGCTAAGTGGCTGCCAAAGACGCCGCGGTAGTAGTGCAGCTCGTCGATCACCACGTAGCGCAGGTTTTCGAACAATCGCTCCCACTTGGTATGGTGCGGCAAGATGCCGGTGTGGAGCATGTCGGGGTTGGTGATGACCAGGTTGCCGCGGGCGCGGATGGCTTTGCGCGCGTCCTGCGGCGTGTCGCCGTCGTAGGTGAAGGTGCGGATCTCGTCGCCCAGCTTCTCCGTCCAGCGGTTCAACTCCGCCAACTGGTCCTGCGCCAGCGCTTTGGTGGGGAAGAGGTACATCGCGCGCGCCTCGGGGTCTTCGAGCAGCGCGCTCAGGATGGGCAAGTTGTAGCAAAGCGTTTTCCCCGAGGCCGTGGGCGTGACGACGACAAAATTCTTGCCGTCGCGCGCCAGTTCGCAAGCCACCGCCTGATGCGAGTAGAGGCTCTCGATACCCCGCGCGCGCAGGATCTCCACCAAGCGCGCGGGCAGGAATTCGGGAAACGCCACCAGCCGCGCCTCGCGGGCCGGGAAGTGCTTAAGCGCCGTCACCCCGCCTCGCGCTGGGAAGCCTTTGAACTTCTCACGGATCTCTTCCAGCGCTCCCTGCACGGAAGTAATACTCTGCGCGCTTGTTGTTGTCAGCGATCTGCTTTCTTGCTCTGCCATTTGCCCTCCCAAACCCTCAGTCCCTAACCCCTAACCCCCGTTCTCTCCCCTTCGCCTTTTCTTCGCTCATGCTAGCACAAACGGGGTGGAGCACCAAAGAGAATCCAGAAGGCAGAATTCAGAATACAGCATCCAGCATTCTGGCTTCTGACTCCTGAATTCTGCTGTGTGCTTGTCACTTCTCACTCGTCACTGGTCACTGTTCTTTCCCCCTTGTATCACGCTCCGACTAGTTGTATATGGTGAACGGTGGCGCGGCGGTAATGCATTCGCCCGCACACATCGCCAAGAGCGCGATGTATGCGCCACCCGCGGCTCCTGGGGGGTGAAAATGCTCAAGCCAATATCCCTAATCTTGGCTGTCCTTTTTTCCTGTTCTCTTGCTGATGCCAAAAAGAAAAGCCCTCCGAGCCTCCCCGAATTTCCAGAGATAACAGCCCGCGGCCGAATGCTGGCTGAATACTTGGCGGCCGCCGCGCACGCCAAGGAAGCGATTAAGGTGATGGCCCCGGCACGCGGGAGTGTGACTCACTACATCGCGCAGAAGGGAGACTCGGGATGGGTCGTAGCCTTTGGTCGGTACAGCGACAAAGGGGATCAATTCTTGGTCGTTTACGAGGCAACCCAGGGGGCTCTGCGCAGCCAAAGCATTGGACACGGCCTTCGGAGACTTTCAGGGCGAGAAGTGTCCCTACGTATCGGCCGTGCTCCCGGCTGAGTCGAATCAAATGTATGTGTATATTCTCCCGGCTCAAACCTCGGCGGGAGTTTACCCCCTCGGGGGCGATGTCCGTTATCTGGTCTCGTCTGATGGTTCCAAGATCGTCGAAAAGCGACAACTCCACAAGTCCATCCTTGAGCTCGGGCCAGGGGCGACTCCCCCGAAAGGCGAACAGATAGCTGGATTTCACACCCACGTCCTTAGCGATGTTCCGGAAGATACTGACGTGGCTTACGTGCTGAGGAGGAGGCCGTCCGTATCGGAGTTCATAGGAACTAAAGGTGCACTCTACGTGGTTTTGGAGGACGGGACGATCGTGCGGACGAAATAAACGGCAGCGGGGTCGCGCGGAGTTGATCCTTAGCTCCGCGAGTCTTTATCCTGGCTGCGCTACCTGCTCAAAACGGGTGATACTGCGCGCTGGATTCGTACACGGTCATGCCGTGTCCGGTTTGGAGGTTGGTGAGGGTCACGGCGTAGAGCCGCCCTTTGTCGAACGAGGCATCGAGTTTGTGTCGCGTGCCGATCCAGATCAAATGCTGCCCGCCTTGAGAATCGGTCATGCTCTGGTCCGGCGCGCCCAGTTCCTGTTGCACGTCGCCGACCGCGGGCGTGATGCGGAGCCTTTGCGGGTGCACGCGCCGCAGTCCGTCCACCGTGGGCACTTCGATCTCCTCGCCCGCTCTCTCGACGACCGTCGATTGGAGGAAGGATTCGATCTTCTGCTCCCGCCGGGCGAGTTGCGCCGCAGCCCTTTCCTGCTGGATTCTCGGCCAGCCGAGCGTGAGCCAGAGAATCACCCCCGCGATGATCGCCACCTGGATGACGATCGTCCTGGTCCGCACGCTGCCGAAGCCCCATCGCGCCATGACGTGCCTTCCTCCTCTCGCGCCAGACGGCATTCTACCCGCAATGGGCAGTGATCAGTAGCGGCGAGCTTGCCTCGCCACCCTGGCCGCTGACTGACGTGTGGTGGCCGATACCACCACTGGGTCACCTTTGATGGCCTTCAGCAACGAAGGTTGACACGGCAGGGCTCACTCTGTGGACTTTGTCAGAGACACCGCGTAACGCATTCGAAACGGGTTTGCTTTCGGGCGAACGATGAATTAATCTGCCACCCTTCGTTGACCTGGAGCGCCCATTTGGTGGGTGAAGATATCGGGCCGGGCAAATCCCACGTTTAACCCGCCTTGCGTGCGGCATATCGGTTCAACATGTACCAGCGCTATCACCTTCGCACGAGTCTCGCACCCGAAATCGCACCCTTCCCGAACCGCACTCGGGTGAAAGTAAAAAGGCCTGGCTTGGCCGCACATCTGGTCGAAGAGCTGATTCGCTATCGGCGGAACCCGGAAGTTGCCCTGAGTCGGCCCTGCGTATACGGGGTCTTCTCAGGACCGGTAGGGGGATTCGCGCCCCGGAACGACTCGTGTGTGGGATGCCTGCGCTGCACGATTGAGTATCCCGACATGGTGCAGGTCTATCCCAATCCCGAACACCAGCATCTGGGTGACTCGTACTTTACGCCCGAGCACGTTGACACGCTTTGCTACGAAGCACGAACCGGGAGGATACCCGTAAAAGGCGCCGGCTACCGGGGCCCGTTCGGTGGCGAAGGCTGGAACGGAATGTGGACGGACATGTCGGAGATCGTGCGTCCGACGCGCGACGGCATCCACGGGCGAGAGTTCATCTCGACCGCCGTGGATATCGGTCAGAAGCCGCCCTTCCTTACGTTCTATGAGCAGGGGGCAGCGACGGGGGAAAGCGTACGGACTTTTTCCCTTCCCATTCCAGTTCTGTTCGATGTCCCGCCCGCCTCGGTGCTATCACCCACATTCATACAAATTCTTCTGGCCGCCGCCCAAGAGGCAGAAACGTTGCTCGTTTTGCCGGTTCGCATACTCCAGAGATTCAGAATCCAGGGGCCTCAAATCGTCCCACTTGTCGGCCACGAGGATGCAGACGCACTCACGGAACTCCGCTTCGTGCCGCCAATGATAGAACTTGATGGCTGGAATGAAGCACTCCTTCGGGAAGTTCGGACGCGCTTCGCCGAGAACACGATCTGCTTGCGCCACGCGCTCGTCTCCACGGAAGAACTGTTGAAACACTATCAGGCGGGGATCCGGGTGTTCCACTTGGTGGCTGATTATCACGGCCGGGGACGGGATGGGCGCTTCGTGCTGGACCTCATCCGGGAGGCGCACCGGGCCTTCGTCGAGGCCGGATGCCGGGACGCGGTGACCCTGTTGGGGAGCGGAGGGATCATCGCGGCCGAGCATCTTCCTAAAGCGATTATCTGCGGTTTGGATGCTGTCGCGCTTGACACACCGCTACTGGTGGCCCTGCAAGCAGAGTTTCTCGGTGAATGCCCCGACCGCGAAAGGAGCCGCTTCCGGCTGCCCAGACGGCTTACCGTCAACTGGGGTGTCCAGCGAGTTGAAAACCTGCTGGCTTCCTGGCGCGATCAACTTCTGGAGGTACTGGGAGCCATGGGCCTACGGGAAGTCCGCCGGCTCCGGGGCGAGATAGGCCGCGCGATGTTCCAGAGCGACTTGGAACGCGAAGCCTTCTCCGGGATCGAAGGCTATGACCACTAGAAAGAAAACTGCCGAGCGGCTCGTCATCGAGAAGCACACTGCATCCTTACGCCGGGGCTTTCACTTCTGGCCTGAATTGACACAGGGCAAGCCACCGGCGCTGGGAGACTACCGCTGGACTGCGGACCTGATTCTTTCCTCCTGGCTCCAGGCCGAAACGGGAAAGCCACCCACGAATGGCCTGGAATTCCGCGTGGGCAATTCCGGCGGCGGTTTCGATGTGCTCGATTTCAAATTCCCTGCAAAGGAGCGCTGGCTTTCGAGCGATGTAGCCATTGACCTTTCCATTCCGCTCAATCGCCGACCCTATGATCGCCACATCGAGATCCCCATCCCCTTCTATGGGGGCGGGATGTCCTTTGGCTCCATCAGCGAGCAGGTGATGTGCGCCCGCGCCAAAGCGGCCCAGGCCTGGAAGACCTTCACGTGTACTGGTGAAGGAGGATACCCGGAATCGCTCGTTGCTTATAAGGACCATGTCATCACGCAGGTTGCCACCGGCATGTTCGGGGTGAGAGAAGAGAGGATTCAGTACGCACCGATCGTGGAGTTCAAGTATGCCCAGGGGGCCAAGCCTGGTCTGGGAGGACACCTGCTGGGTGACAAGGTGACTGCCACCGTGGCCACCATGCGCGAGTCGGTTCCCTGGGTCAGCCTCTTTTCACCCTTTCCCTTTCACAGCGTTTATTCCGTCGAGGATCACAAGAAGCACGTTGATTGGATCAAGACGATCAATCCGGAAGCGCTTGTTTCCGTGAAGGTCTCCACGCCTACGGACATTGACATGGTAGCCGTGGGGAGCTACTACGCGGGGGCGCACATTATCCACATTGACGGAAGTTACGGCGGTACAGGCGCGGCACCGGAAATCGCCAAGAAGACTATTGCCATGCCCATTGAGTTCGCCATCCCCAAGGTCCACCGCTACTTGCTCGCGGAGGGCATTCGACATGAGGTCGTAATGATGGCCAGCGGCGGGATACGCACGGCCTACGACATTGCCAAGGCGATCGCCTTGGGTGCGGATGGAGCCGTCCTGGGGACGACGGAGTTGGTGGCGCTGGGTTGCACACGGTGCAGCAACTGCGAGCGCGGTCGCGGATGTCCCTTTGGCCTGACCACCACGGATCCGGAACTCTCGCAATTGGTGGAGACCGATTGGGGTGCCGAGCGGCTTAGCAAGCTGTTTCAGTCCTTCCAACTGCAGCTCGCCGATATATTGCGCCGACTCGGGCTCACGAGCATTCGCGAGCTTGTGGGCAGAACCGATTTGCTGATTTATCGTGGTTCGGCGGGAGCGCGACGATGACCCAACCCGAAACGGTCGCCAGAATCCTTGCCTCCAGAGAATCTCTGGTCCCGGAAGGCGGCAGACACGCCACAGCGCGTAAAGCCGAGGCGGAGGGAGGTTGCGGTGTAATCGGGATCGCTTCCAGCGAGAGAATTGCGGGACGCCATCTGTTCCAGGCCTTGGAGCAAATGCGCAACCGCGGCAACAGCAAGGGAGGCGGCATCGCCGCGGTGGGACTGGCGCCCGAGGACTTGGGTGTCGCTCCGAAGATTCTGGAAAGCGACTACCTGCTTGCCATCGCCTATCTCGATCCCGGAGCGCGACGCGAAGTCGAGCGAAGCTGCATCGAGCCAACCTTCGAGATCGATCAGGCTCGCTCCCTGCCGGGCACCAGTGACGCAAGGGTCCTCGAGAGGCTCGACATCAAACCCCCGGAAGTCTTTCTGTATTTCGTGCGGGTGAAGCCCGAAGTCACAGAAGCTTTCAGAAAGAGGAACGGCCTTGAGGCGACGGCGACGCCCGCCGTGCCCCTGAACAGCCTGGAGGACGAGATTGTCTACCAGAACAGCTATCGCTTAAACCGCGCGTTTTACGCCTCGACGGGCGAAAAGCGCGCCTTCGTCCTGTCGCATGGCAAGAACATGCTGGTGCTCAAGATGGTCGGCTACGGTGACGATGTCATTCGGTATTACCAACTGGAGGATATGCATGCCCACCTCTGGATTGGCCACCATCGGTATCCGACCAAGGGCAGGGTCTGGCATCCTGGCGGCGCGCATCCCTTCGTCGGACTCCATGAGGCCCTGGTACACAACGGCGACTTCGCCAACTATGCCTCGATCTGCGAGTATCTCGCTCAACGGAACATCTACCCTCTCTTCCTGACGGACACGGAGGTTTCGGTACTCGTCTTTGATCTTTTGCACCGGACGTACGCTTACCCGCTGGAGTACGTGATCGAATCCCTGGCGCCCACGACGGAGCGAGACTTCACGCTTCTCCCCGAGGAAAAGAAACAGATCTACCGCCAACTTCAGACCGTGCACATTCACGGCTCGCCCGACGGGCCCTGGTTCTTCCTTATCGCTCAATCCGCCCAAGCACAGGGAGAGTACCGTCTGATCGGGATCACCGACACCAGCATGCTGCGCCCGCAGGTTTTTGCTTTGCAGGAAGGCCCGGTCTCGATCGGTTTCGCAGCTTCGGAGAAGCAGGCCATCGACGCGGCGTTGGAGAGCTTGGCCTTGGAAGACCCGCGATTCTGGTCACACGCCGACCGCTACTGGAACGCGCGCGGCGGCAGCCACACGGACGGCGGGGCGTTCATCTTCACTGTCCAGGCTAATGGGAATGGGCCTGCCAAGCTCCTATGCACGGACAAGTTCGGCCGGCCCATCCGGGTCAGCGCGCGCCAGGAACCCTACAAGGCGCAGGAAACGGCCTCGCGGACCGACATGGCGTTGCCCGACATCCCCGCTGGTGAGCTGTTCGCCTGGGCCAAGGAGCAGTTATTGGGCTGGGACTACGGAAGCCTGCTCGCGTTCCTCAAGGCGTTGGAGCGCGCCGTTGGGAAAGACGATGACCGCCGGCGGGCCTTGGAAGTTCTCACGCTGCTGATGGACCGTCGCTATCCCGCAGGCACGATGCGGCGTAGCAGCCTACTGTCACTGTTTGACCAGAGTTTCGCGGGAGTCGTCGAATCCATCCGCCGAGCTCCTTCCAGAGCCTATACCTTCATCGACGCCGCCGGTCCCCGGTCCAGCGCGGGCGGGAACGAACAAACGGTGGTGGTTGACGCTCGGGGTTTCGCGCCTGAAGGCGAACAGTCGCTGGCCCGCGAAATCGTTCGGCTTTACCAGCGCGGCTTTCGAAGATTCATCGTGGCTCATGCCAAAGGGCATCGGTTCATTGCCAATGGCTTGGGTCCGGACACCCGAGGCGTCTATATTGACGTTTACGGCTTCTCAGGGGACTACTTGGCCTCGGGCATCGATGGAGCGGAGGTTTCCGTTCACGGCGACGCGCAGGATCAACTGGCGCAGATCATGAAAGACGGGAAACTCGTCGTCTACGGCAGTGTCGGCCAGACGTTCCTCTATGCAGGCAAAGGAGGCCAGGCCTTCGTGCTGGGCAGCGCCGCGGGACGGCCCCTTATCAACGCCGTCGGCAAGCCCCGGGTAGTCATCAATGGCACTTGTCTGGATTATCTTGCCGAATCCTTTATGGCGGGAGATCCGCTGGAAGGCGGCGGCTTTGTCATTCTCAACGGGATCAGCTTCAATGACGAGGGCCAGATCGTCGAGCTGGACACACCCTATCCCGGCGGCAACTTGTTTTCGCTGGCTTCCGGGGGAGCGATTTACCTCCGCGATCCCCAAGGCAAAGTCTCCGACGAGCAACTGAACGGAGGGGAACTGGTTCAACTCGAAGAGCGTGACTGGTCGGTGATCAAGCCCTACCTGATGGAAAACGAGCGGCTGTTTGGCATTCCCGTGGCGCGGCTGCTCGAGGTGGACGGAAACCCGTCACCTCCGGCGCGAGTGTATCGTAAGATTCAGCCCGGAGCGCTCGCCGCGCTGCAAGCAGAAGAAGCCTGGGTGAAAATGCGTGTGTGAATCCTCACGTATTGGTGCAGCTGCAGCCCCACGTCATGGGTCTTTGGGTTTCCCGGACGACGAGCCCACTACCGGCTAACGACTTGAGCTCAGCCGCGCGGCTGCTTCGTGGCCGCGTCGGCTGGAGCGATTTGTTGGGCTCGGCTTGCTCGTGCGCCCCCAAAAGCATGGATGGTCCTAGTTCCGGCAACCACCTCGCCGCCGTGTGGAATCCCTTTCGGGATAAGGTACTCCTGCCCTGATTTCAAGATGATGCGCTGCCCTTGTATGAGCAGGGTGTAGCAGCCTTCGACAACAACCATATACTCATCGTAGTCATGAACATGTTCGGCTGACTTAGCTGTCTCGTGGCAGGTCCAGAAAGCCATCTGGCTCCCGTCCGCGCCGTCGTATACGTAACCTTCAACCCCCGGTGTATGTTGGGAGGAAGAAGTGATCCGATTGATTGGATTCTTCATGAACTCGGGAAAATCATGCATTGACTCTCTCCATAAGCAGGTGGCGCAGAGTTTCGCATCTCAGACACTCTGCGGCTCTCCTGACCGAACGAACCGCAGAGTTCGAAAAAGTCGGACTCTGCGCTACCTTGCTGGAGAAGGACGACATCGAAGGAAGGCTCTGGCTCGTCCAGCGCGGCCGCATCCGTAAATACCAGGAACCTGAACAGGATTAGGGGCTTAATCTCACATCGCCAATCTTCAATCCCTTGCCACGTTCAAGGGCCCACGGTTAATCCAAAAGGCAGATTAGCCATGGCTACCGGAGCAGTGAGTTGTCGGCGCGATGCATGTGCCAGGGACGGCCGCCGGCTAGCGTTGGGGGTTCCCTAAGTCCGAAGGGGTCAAGCCATACTTCGCGGCCTCGGCCTTCTGCTGACTTTCAAACACCTCTGAAGCCCGCAAGACCTTTTGATGTAATTCCGTTGCCGCGGACAGTTTCTGCCTAAACGTCGCGAGTGTTTTGTTGTCGCTAACCACGACGGTGTTGCGGTGAACGGAGAAGGCAGAGAAGTTGTCAAGGACGAAAGTGTACAGGTCTAGGGAAGCGTCCATCCAGGCGCGCTCCACGCGGTAGACTGCGAGGCGCCGGTCATTCTGCTGTTGAAATGCGTTCCGGAATCCCTCCAGGAACCCCCGTTTGGTTCCCTCACGCCAATCCCTTTTTTCGACTCGATCTGCGAACGTGGCCAAGACAGGCTCCAGCGAGGAGTACTTACTCTCAACGCTGGCCATCGTTTGAAGTTGGCGTATCGTTTCCTCGACGGTCTTCCGGTTGCGGAATGAGGGTGCCTTGAACAGGTTCGCCATCTCGGGGGTCTGAAACTGAGCTGCCTCCTGTTGGTACCGCTGGTTGAACTGGATGACGTCTCGAAACGCGTCCCGCATCATCCCCGCATCTTCGTCCTTTGCGTGTTGCTCAGCCGGGATGATGCCGGCAGCCTCCTTGTACGCCCGCGCCAGGAGCTGGCCCAGTTCCTTGTCAGTTCGCGGCCATTTGGCGGAGATGCCTATCGGCGGCGTCACGACCGTGACGATGAGCGTCCATAGCGCGAAGATGAGCGTCCAGAGCACGACGAAGGCGGCGACCTTGCGACGCGTTCGGCAGGCCTTGCGGATGGTGTAGTAAATTCCCACTACGACGCACGCAAGAATGAACGGGCCGAGTGTGCCTCCTTGCACGCGCGCCCAGCCGTGTTCATCCGTCGGTAGGCAGCCATATTGGAGCACAGCATTGAGGAAGCTGACAGCAAGCGCCAGCAGCAGCGCGATGGTGAGGACGATTGCCCAACCCAGGTTGCGCAGCATCGGTGACTTCGCCTTTTCAGCGGGGGGCGGAGAAGAGGGGAGATTCATGTTTGGCGGGAGGATCGTACTCATGGTGGCGCCTCCTTGCTGAAATGGCCACTCTGCCAGGTGGCTGGTTCGGAAGCGGCTAACGCTGTAAGACTGAGCACAAGCTACCGCTCGATGAGCCGGCTGTCAATAGCCGGCCGGGTTGATGGCGAGCTTGTCGAACAAACCTTGAAGGAATTCAAAGGGCAGAAGAATGAGCCGACTCTTCCGGGGTCGAGGGATGGAAGAAACCGTCATGCCCGCTCGATCCCGTCAGCCGACGGGCTATTCGCTCCCCCTCGGGTAGCCGGTCGCCCGACGGGGTATTCCTTAAAACGCGCGAAACTGCGCGCTCGATTCGTACACGGTCATCCCGTGGCCGGTTTGGAGGTTGGTGAGCGTCACGGCGTAGAGGCGGCCTTTGTCGAACGAGGCGTCTAGTTTGTGGCGGGTGCCGATCCAGATCAAATGCTGCCCGCCCTGAAAATCAGTCATGCTCTGGTCCGGCGCGCCGAGCGTCCGTTGCACGTCGCCGACCGCGGGCGTAATGCGGAGCCTTTGCGGGCGCACGCGCCTCACGCCCTCCACCGTGGGCACTTCGATCTCCTCGCCCGCTCTCTCGACGACCACCGATTGAAGGAAGGATTCGATTTTCTGCTCCCGCCGGGCGAGTGCCGCCGCAGCCCTTTCCTGCTGGATTTTCGGCCAGCCGAGCGTGAGCCAGAGAATCACCCCCGCGACAATCGCCACCTGAATGACGATCGTCCGGGTCCGCACGCTGCCGAAGCCCCATCGCGCCATGGCGTCCTTCGTCCGTCGAGTCCAGGCAACCGTTGACAGTCGCCAGTCCACAGCGGAAAGCCGGAGTATTCAACGCGGGTGGCGCATACATCGCGCTATTTGCGATGTGTGCGGCTCCGCGAAAAGCCGGAGGATTCAATCGTGATCGTTGCTAACTCTCCGTCACCTCTCCCGTGTTGAAGCCCTCAATCACCATCCGCGGCTTTTC
>JBEKCQ010000112.1:0-12736 GCA_050014795.1 Terriglobia bacterium
CTGCCGACGGTATTGGTCCCGATCACGCGGTTGGGCTCGCGGATTTCCACTCGCGGCAGCCGCGCCGCCTGCTGGAAGAGCGCCTCCGAGGAAATGCCAATACCCGGCGCAATCACGCCTCCCAGGTATTCACCTTTCTCCGAGATGGCGTCGAAAGTGATGGCGGTGCCGAAATCCACCACGACGCAGGGCCCACCGTACTTCTCGAACGCCGCCACGGCATCGGCGATGCGGTCTGCCCCCACCTCCTGGGGATTGTCGTAGTGAATGGCCATACCGGTTCGCGTGCCCGGCCCCAGAAACACGGCCGTGAGATGAAAGTACTTAGCGGCCATTTCTTCCAGCACCGAGTTCAACGGCGGAACGACGCTCGCCACCATGAGCGCATCGATTTGACTGGGCTGGATGGCGTCCAGAGTGAAGAGGTTACGAATCAGGATGCCGTACTCATCGGCGGTCTGGCCACGATTGGTGGAGAGCCGCCAGTGGGCGCGGAGCACCTGGCCTTCGTAAACACCTAACACCGTGTTCGTGTTTCCGACATCGATGACGAGGAGCATGCTTTTCGTAGCGCCGCCCTTCAGGGCGGCAGATGTCCGACGGCGCACTCGCTGCTATTTTACTTCGCCTATTTCCCCCGCGACCAACAACTCTTCGCGGCCGTCGTCGCGGCGCACACGCAGTGCCCCGCTTGGCTCCAGGCCCGCCGTGGTGGCGAGGAATTCCCCTCCGCCCGAAACGACACGAATGCGTTTGCCTTGCGCGTAAGTCGAAGCTGCCGCCCAGGCTCGGGTAATGGCAACGCTTCCCTCCTCCAGCAGCAAACGGTATTCCCGTTCGAACTCCTTGAGGAGAGCTACCAGAATCTGCGCGCGCGAATAGGGCTTCCGGCCTTCCATTCGCAACGACGTGGCGATCTCCTTCAACTCGGGCGGCATCTCGCGGTGGTTCACGTTGAGCCCGATCCCCAGCACCACCGCATGGAGCCGATCGAGTTCCGCGCTCATCTCCGTGAGGATTCCGCACACTTTCTTGCCGTTCAGCAGCAGGTCGTTGGGCCAGCGGATATCCACGGGCAGTCCCGTGACTGCGTTGACCGCCCGCTGCGTCGCCACGCCAGCCATCAGCGTGAGCACGGGCGCGGCGGCCGGCGCGAGCGGCGGTCGCAAAATGATCGAAGCGTAGATGCCGCTGGACTTCTCCGAGTACCAACTTCGTCCCAGGCGGCCTCGTCCCGCGGTCTGCTCTTCGGCCAGAATCACGGTCCCGTGCGCCTCGCCCTGTGCGGCCAGGCTGAGTGCGACGTCGTTCGTGGAATCGGTACGGAAATAGTGAACAATCCGGTGCCCGATTTGATTCTCGCCCAACTCCGGCCGGACCAGGCTGGGCGCCAGGATGTCGGGGAGTTTCTGGAGTTGGTAGCCGCTGGAAGGATGGCCCTTGATTTCCACGCCGAGCGCCCGCAACTTCTCGATGTACATCCATACCGTAGAGCGCGTAACGCCAATTTCAGCAGCGATTTTTGGCCCCGGCACCACCACCGTGGCATTCTTCGCCAGCAGATAAATGAGCTTGTCGATTTTGCGATCAGTACTTCCGGTGGCCATACGTGAAAGACTCTGTTTCCAACCCCGTCTCTGTTTGGCCTGGTAAGTTAGAGAAACAACATGACTTAACAGCTCTGGCCTTAAAAATCCCACAGCTGATTCTAAAGGACTTACTGGCTTTGCCTTGCCATGACTAAATGCCTAAAGCTAGTATGTTGTTGATCTTAAATAACCTACTGGCTTTGCCTAATTTTTAAACACCTGCTTTGTTTTCAACAATATACTAGCTTTGCCTCACTATGGAAAATTGTAACTCGTTGAAATTACATAGCATACTGGCTTTGCTTTTTTGACTATAATAAGACTCTCCAAGAGAACGTGAATGCGCCAAGAATGTCCCGGGATGTCGTCCTGCCTCCACCAGCATGATTCACTCCCCCAGCGCGCCCTGCCGTGCCGAGAAAACCTGCCATTGTAGACTAGCACACTTGACCCACAATGTCAAGACCTTTTTGCCCCCGCCGGGGCAGGGTGAGAAACGCAGCGCTGGCCCTACCCTTCCTGGCGGATTGCCTGACGAATCAGAAACCTCCCGGTGCTGTGCGCTGCAAAACAAAGAAAGAACAACCATAAGGTCTGCGTTACAACGGTTCCATCAGAAAGTGAATGTCTGCCGCCGGCGCGGAGTGAGTCAAGGCGCCGACGGAAACTGCCTCCACGCCTGTCTCCGCGTAAGCGCGAATGTTCGCTGCACTAATGCCCCCGGAAACTTCCAGTTGCACCCGTCCGGCGGCGCGCCGCACGCATTCCCGCACCTCGGCGGGTGTCATGTTATCAAGCAAGAGGGCATCCGCTCCAGCGGCAAGAGCCTCGTCGAGCTCTGCCAGGTTCGCGACTTCCACCTCGATCCGCATGCCCGGCGGGCGTTGGCGCTGCGCACTTTCTACCGCGGCCCGAATTCCGCCGGCTAAGCGCAGGTGGTTGTTCTTGATGAGAATCCCATCATCGAGCCGCAGGCGATGGTTGCGCCCGCCGCCCACGCGGACTGCGTACTTCTCCAGACTGCGCAGGCCGGGCGTGGTTTTGCGCGTGTCGAGCACGTCCGCCTGGAGACCAGCCAGGGCGGCCTTCAGACGCCGGGTCAGAGTTGCGATGCCGCTCAAGCGCTGCAGGAAGTTCAAGGCCACGCGCTCGCCGGCCAATAGCGCCGCCGCGGTACCACTCACGACCGCGAGCCGAGTGCCAGGCCTTACCTCTGTACCCTCCTCGACCATCAGTTCCCAAGCAACGGAAGGATCGAGCACACCAAAGACTTCCGCCGCCACCGGCAGGCCCGCCACGACAAGGGCCTGCTTGGTGATGAAGGTGCCGCGTGCCTTCTGGCCTTCGGGAACGGTCAAGCGGGTGGTCAGGTCGCCGCTGCCCAAATCCTCTTTCAGCGCTCCCTCAATTAGCGCCCGGAGTTCTCCAGGCGCAAGGCCGAGTGAGATTGACGGCATGCGAACTGCGGAAGGACTGCCGGGGCTTGCCACGCTTCAGCCCAGCCTCTCGAGAGATTCCATCACTTTGCGGTAGTGAACGTTCAATTCCGAGTGCCGATGTTCCACACCTCGCACCACGTCCCGCGGGGCGCGACTCAGGAATTCCTGGTTCTCCAACTGCTTCTTGACCTGGGCAAGTTGCCGTTCCAGTTTCTCCCTTTCCTTCTGCAGGCGGGAGCGCTCGGCCTCACGGTCCACGGGTTCCTCGTGAAAGAGCCGAAGATCGAAGGTCGGGGTAGCGTGCACCCCGCCCACGCTCGCCGCCAAGTGGCCCCGCGTGAAATTCAGCGCTTGGAGGCCCGCCAGGCGCAGCACCGTCCCCTGCTGAGCGCGGAGAAGTTCGAGCACCCGCAGATCGTCGCTGGCCACCTGCGCGCTGGGCTTCTGGTTCTGCAGGCCCATCTCGGCCTTAGCGTTCCTCGCCGTAACGATCAATTCCTGCACGATCTGGAACTGCTTCTCAGACACCGGATCTACCACGCGCTCACCGACCAGGTTGAAGGAGCGCAACGAGAGCGAGGGCTCCTGGATCGTGTGGGGAAGCTGGTGCCACAGTTCTTCGGTGATGAACGGCATGAAAGGTTGGAGCAGGTGTAGGGACGCTTCGAAAACCCGTGCGAGGTTGACCCATACAGGTGGCAATTTCTCACCCTCAATCGCGGCCGTGATTTCGGGTTTTACCCATTCCAGGTACCAGTCACACAACTCGTGCCAGAAGAAGTGATAGACCTTGAAAGCCGCCTCGTGGAAGCGATAGCTACCTAGCGCTTCGTTCATCTCGCGGCTGACCGTCGCCAGGCGGGAGAAGATCCAGCTGTCGGGCAACGCCAAGTGCTCAGGTCCGGCCACAGGCTCGAAGCCCACTCCCGGGATGGGCTGTAAGGCCGTGGCCAGTTTGTCCCGGGTGGGTTCCGGCAGCTTCTGGAGGTTCATCAGGATGAACCTGCCGGCGTTCCAGATCTTGTTGGCAAAGGCGCGGTAGGACTCGACCTTGTCGTAGCTGAAGGAGATGTCAGTGCCCGGGGCGGCGCTGATGGCCAGCGCAAACCGCACTGCATCTGTCCCGAATCGCTCCGTCACCTCGAGCGGATCGATGACGTTGCCTTTGGTTTTCGACATCTTCTGCTTGTCCGCGTCGCGCACCAAGGCATGGATGTAAAGCTCGCGGAAGGGCACATCATTCATGAACTTCATGCCCATCATGACCATGCGCGCGCCCCAGAAGAACAGAATGTCGAAGCCCATGATCATCAGATCGGTGGGATAGAAACGGCGCAAGTCCTGGGTATCGTCCGGCCAGCCCAGTGTGGCAAACGGCCAGAGCGCCGAGCTGAACCAGGTGTCGAGGACGTCCGTCTCCGGGCGGAGTGACGGCGCCCGGCACTTCGGGCAAGCCGCGGGCGTCTCGCGCGCCACCACTACGTGGCCGCAGGCGTCGCAATACCAGACGGGGAGGCGGTGTCCCCACCAGAGCTGGCGCGAGATGCACCAGTCGTGGATATTGGTCATCCAGTCGAGATAGATCTTCTGGTAGTTCTCCGGAACGATGCGGATTCTTCCCTGCTCCACCACGCGGATGGCGGGCTCGGCCAGAGGTTTCATCTTCATGAACCACTGTGCCGAAAGGCGGGGCTCCACCACAGTCCTGCAACGTTGGCACGTGCCGACGCTCAGCGGGTAGTCCTCGATTTTCTCCAGCAGCCCGCGCTCGCGCAGGTCCTGCACCACCGCGTCGCGAGCCTCGTAACGGTCGAGCCCGCGATAAGGGCCGGCCGCCTCGCTCATGTGCGCTTCCTCGTCAATCACCTCGACGCGCGGCAGGTTATGCCGCAGGGCAATTTCGAAATCGTTCGCATCGTGCGCCGGGGTCACTTTCACCGCGCCCGTCCCAAACTGGGGATCGACGAACTCGTCGGCAACCACAGGGATAACGCGCTCGAGCAGCGGCAACACCACGTTGCGTCCCACGACCGGGCGGTAGCGCTCATCCGCTGGGTTCACCGCCACCGCCGTGTCTCCCAGCATGCTCTCGGGCCGGGTGGTGGCGACGCTGAGATGCCCCGAACCATCCTCAAACGGATACCGGATGTACCAGAGCTTGCCCTGCCGCTCCTCGTGGATGACTTCCAGATCGGAGACCGCCGTGCCGCAGCGCGGGCACCAGTTAACGATGTACTTGCCGCGATAGATCAGCCCCTCTTCGTAGAGGCGGACGAAAACTTCCAACACCGCGCGCGAGTAAGCGGGATCCATGGTGAAGCGGTCGCGCGTCCAGTCACAGGAGGCACCCAGACGCTCCATCTGGTTGCGGATCGTACCGCCGCTCTCCTTTTTCCACTTCCAACAACGCTCCAGGAATCCTTCCGGCCCCATCTCCCGCCGCCGACGCTGTCCCTCGCGCCGCCAAGTGCTTTCGGCTTCAGCCCCTGGTGGGAGGTCCGGCAAAGCTTCTCGTCCCAGTTCTCGCTCCACAATCATCTGCGTGGCGATGGAGGCGTGGTCGGTGCCGGGAAGCCATAGGACGTTCTCCCCGCGCATGCGGTGCCAGCGCATGAGGACGTCGATTTCCGTGTGCTCCAGCATGTGCCCCATGTGGAGTAAGCCGGTAATGTTCGGGGGAGGAATCACCAGGCAGAAACGCGGCTGGGAGAGATCATCGCCCGGGCGATACAGCTTGCGCTCCACCCAGTAACGCGCCCAGCGCGGTTCAATCGCTTCGGGAGAATAGACCTTGGGGATCTCGGCTGCCACGAAGAGTGACTCCCAGGCTCGCTTCTAAATGACTCGAAATCATACCACTATAGCGGCTGGGAAAAGGCCAGTCAAACGCCTCTGGTAGCGCAAGGCCCGTTCCGTGGCCTTGCGGCTCTTCAAGGTGGAGAGTTGAGAATCCGCCTCGTCAGGGCGCGGAGGGCCTGCTGCCGGACCTTGGAGGGGTGGTCTGGTCGGCTAGCCTTCAATCCGAGGGAGGAGCAGTCCTCACTTCTGGCCGGCTTGGCTCTTACTGGGATTGGGGCGGTGCTTCGCCCAGTTCGGCAAGTATTTCGTCTGCCAGTTGCCGAACTATGTCGTCAATCGCCTGCGGCGGCAGGGCGGGAGGCGCCATCCTCAGGACAACCCGGTGCACGATCCCAAAGATGAGGCTAGCATCAATCGCCGCGGCGGGAGCGGGCGCAGCCGCCACTTCTGGAGCAGGTGCTGGGGCTGCGGCCTCAGCCTCCGGCACAGCTTCTACTTCCGGCGCGGCGGCGAAGCGCACCTGACCGGCGGTCGCCTCGGTCAGCGAAAAGCTCTCCAGCGTCGTCGCCGCGACAGGAGGAACTTCGGGTGGTGCCGCCTCCGGCACGGGCTCGGCAGGAGCCTCGGCCACTGCCGGGGCAGGAGCAAGTTCGTCGCTCAACACCGGTTCCGCGATCTCCGCCGGCGCTCGGAAGACCATCGTGCCTGCAGTCTCGGGAGGAGGTGGAGGGGCGAACGGTACCGCTTCTTCGATGAGCACCGGTTCGGCCGGGATGGGGGCCTCCTCCGGTGTGGGGACCACCTCCGCAGGAGGTTGTTCCGCCGGGACAGCTTCAGCTTCGGCTGGCGGTGCGGCCTCAGGCTCGGGAGCTACTTCTGCTTCCAGTGCCGGCTCCACCGCCGGTGGAGCGGCTTCCGGTTCGGGCGCGACGGGCACCTCCATCATCGGTTCGGCAACGGGCGGCGCAGCTTCCAGTGCCGCGGCGGGCACTTCTTCAACCACCGCCTCGGCAAAAGCCGCACCCTCCGAAAGGGCGCCTAGTTCCGGACCCTCTGGCCTCGTGGAGATTTCCGGCTCCACGTCAACCGGTTCCATCACCAGCGGAGCGGGTAGTAGGTGCGCCATCACAGGCGCCGGTGGTTGGGGCTTGGGGGCGGCGGCTTCAGCTTGAGCGAGCATCTTGGTGACGGCGGAAACCAACTCCTCCTGGACAAACGGTTTCTTGATGGTGCCATCAGCCCGCACCCGCGCCGCGCGTTCCTCGTCATAAGGCTCCATGTCGCTGATGATCAGCAGTACGGGAACATGGGCCAGATCCGGAGAGTTCTTGACGAACTCGCAGACTTCGTAGCCGTCTTTGCCCGGCATGGAAACGTCAGCCAGAACAACCATGGGCTTGACTGTAGGCAGCTTCTTGATAGCGGCTACGCCGTTCGACACGGTGACGACTTGCAGGCCTTCACCCGTCAAGATCCCATTCGCTTTCCTCTGATGAGTGGGGCTGTCGTCTGCAACCAGAACCGTCCGCGCCACGTAGGGCCTCCTCTCGTGCGCCGGGTCAGCTAATCCGAACACAAATACCACTTTGGGAAATCGAAGTCAAGGCGCAAACAATTGCAGTCCTTGCAGTTGCGCCGTTTCCCTGAGGAGCAGATCAGGAGCTGAATTCCCCTGGGAGGAATCCGCGGTCCTGCAAGCCAGATTGCGCCTGCCAGCAAGAGGAACTAGAAGGGCTTGATGAGCTTCTTGAGAAAGGACTTTCCCTTTTTCTTCGCAGGAGGGCTTGCGTCGGACGCTTGGCCTTTCCCGGAGGCGCTTGGACTCTCCGCGGCTTTCTCAGTGCTGCCCGTTTGCTGAGGGTTAGCAGGGGCTTCGGCCGCAGGATTCGAGTCCACGGGCTTCCCCACCTTCAAGCTGTCCTCACTTACGGGCTGAACGACAATCGTACTCCCGCCCGTTCCTGGGGCACTCGGGGGCGGCGTGGTCGCCACTTCTACCCCAGAGGGCTTGGCAGCGCCCAGGCGCACCGGTCCTTTCCGCGTAGCGCTCGTGTCGGGCGCGCTGGAGAGAAAGCCCCCCAACCTCTGAAACATGTCGCGCTTGGGCCGAGACACTGCATCGGCCTGAGCGCGCGCCAGCGTGGCCCGCGTCGGGCGGGGGATGGGCTGATGCAGCGCGGTGAGCCGCCCCTTTGCGTCACCCACCAGCGGACTCAGCGGATGTTCCGTAATGACGCGCGCGTAGAACTGAGCGGCCTCGTTGGGCGCCCTCAGGCGCTCCAACGTCTGCCCCAGGTACCAGAGCGCACTGTCGGCCCGGCTGAAGTTCGGATATCGCTCGGCGATTTCCTGAAAGCGCGAGCGGGCGGCGCGGTTCGCTCCCTTGGAGTAATAGAGCCGGGCTATCTTGTAATCTCCCTGAGCCAGGACCTCCTGCACCTGCCGCAGGCGCGCCTTCACCCGCGGCATCACCATACTGTCAGGGTACTTCAGCAGGAATTCCTTGAACTCTGCCTCCGCGAGCTTGGCTTCCGTGCGATCGCGGTCGGCTTTGGCCATAAGCCGGAAGTGGGCCATTCCCGCGCGGAACTGAGCTTCAGGAGCTTCGGGCGCGGTAGGAAAGAAAGTGATGAAGTCCTTGTACTCGGCCTCGGCCTGGGTCAGGCCGGAGACGCCGCCTTCGTTGTAATAGGAATCGGCGATGGCCAGCTTGGCTTTCGACAGATACTCGCTGTCCGGATAAGTATTGATGAGGGTTTGGAGTGTCAGCCGGCCCACGTCGTTGCGGGCCCTCTCGATCTCCTTGACGGCCTTTTCAAAGAGGATCTTGTCCGGCTGGTCACCAGGATTGACGGCCGCCGAATCTTCTCTGCGGTGTAATAGGAACAGGCAACTCGACAGGGTTGCGGCCGTCAGCGCGAGAAGGAAAACCTGCGCCACGAAACGCCTCAGATTCAGCTTGTCCATTCCCCTGCTCAGCGTCGCCACTCCCGGGGACACGTGTTAGACCTTCGACATCAGGCTGACGGCAGCAGCCCGGCGCATCATTTCGGACAACTGCGCTCGCGGGTCTTCACTGTGGAAGATGACGGAACCCACCACCAGGATGTCTGCCCCCGCGCGCGCCAGTTCTTCCAGGTGGGCCGCAGTGATGCTACCCTCTGCTTGTACGGCCAGACCCAAACGCCGCGCCTCCCGCACCTGCGCAGCGGCTCGTACTTTGGCCGCGGACCCCGCAAGGAATCCCTGCTCGCTGAGACCGGGGTCGGAGGTGAGCACATTCACAAAATCGATGTCCTCCCACACCTCAGCCAGCGATTCCACCGGCGTGGCGGGATTCAGAGCAACTCCGGCCCTTGCCCCCCGCCTCCGGATGAGGTCCAGAACTCTGTGCAGGTGCGGGGTCGCCTCGATATGGACGCAAAGCCGATCCGCCCCTGCCTCCACAAAGTCGGCGATGTAGCGCTCGGGCCGCTCAACCAACAGATGAACATCAAGTACAAGATCGGTGGCTTTCCGCAGGCTCGCGATTACCGGCTGGCCCACTGTGATCTCCGGCCCGAAATGGCCGTCCATCACGTCCACGTGGACCATGGACGCGCCCGCGGCCTTGATGGTTTCCAGCGCCTCTCCCAGCCGCGCAAAATCCGCCGCAAGTAATGAAGGCGCAATCAAAGCCATAACGGGAAGCCCACAGCGCCAGCCACCACCGTGAGACGCAACCCTTAGACTAGCATATCCGCGCTGATTCCGGTAGCGCGGATGGCCTTCCGCCGCTGCCCTCGGGTTAGGGTGGATGCTCTCCGCGCAGAGGCGGGGCCACCAGACCGTCTGAGGAGAGGAAGCGTTCGAGCGGAGCAGCTTACTGGAAGCATGGCCTCAGGAAGCAGGGGTAACGCCTAGGTCAGAGCCCAAGGCGACGCTTGCATTCCTCCAGGATATCCACCGTGCGGCTGGCACCCACGCGGGTGACGCCGAGCGCCCGCACGGTCAGCAGTCTGTCGAGATCGCGCACGCCTCCCGCGGCCTTGACTTGCACGTGCGCGGGTGAATGCCTCCGCATGAGTTTCAGGTCCTCATCGGTCGCCCCGCCCGTGCCGTAGCCGGTCGAGGTCTTCACCCAGTCCGCGCCGACTTCGGCGCAGATCTCGCACAGCCTGATCTTGTGCTCATCCTTCAGGTAGCAGTTCTCGAATATGACCTTTACTTTCCGGCTGCGCGCGTGGGCCACATCAACCACGGCCTTGATGTCAGCCCGCACGTAAGCCCAATCCTCGCTTAGCACCTTGCTGATATTCACGACCATGTCCAGTTCGTCCCCGCCGTCTTCGAGCGCCTGCCGCGCCTCGGCAACCTTGACAGCGGCGGTGTGCCCCCCGTGCGGAAAGCCAATCGTGGTGCTGGCCTTGACCGTGCTCCCTTTGAGGATTTCCGCGCAGCGCTTCAGGAAGTAAGGCATGACGCACACGCTCGCCACGTTGTAGCTCACGGCCAACCGGCAGCCCTCTTCGAGTTCGCGATCCGTCAGCATAGGGTTCAGCAGAGAATGGTCGATCATTTTCGCGATGTCTTCGTAGGTGTAGTCCATATTTCTCTCCCAATGTGAGTCGTACTCCTGAGGCTCCGCTCAGTCAGGCAAAAGCCCGCCCTTCATGGCCAGGGCAATCCCGCCCAAGGCACCAGCCCGTTCGCCCAGCAGGGACGGCTTGATCTCGATGTCGTCCGTAGGGAACATTCCAACACGTTCACGGACGGTCTGCCGCACCGTATCGAACAGCAGCGGGCCAATCGCCGCCACACCTCCGCCCAGCACAACCAGGTCGGGATGCAGGATGGTAACGACGTTTGCCACGCCGATCCCGAGGTAGCCCGCCGCGCGGACGATCGCTTCTCTCACTCGCGTGTCGCCAGCCTCTGCCGCAGCCGCCATCTCCCTGGGTGTAACAGCCGACGCCTCGCCCCGGACCAGCTCGTGCAGCTTGGGCGCCAGCCCGCTCAGCATCAGGCGAATACCTTCGGCGGTTATTGCCGGCCCGCTGGCCAGCGTCTCCAGACAACCGCGGCTGCCGCAGCCGCACCGTGGGCCGTCGGGCAGGATCGTCTGATGCCCAAGCTCCCCCGCAGCGCCCAACGGCCCAAGGCGTAGCTTCCCGTCCACGGCCACTCCTCCACCAATGCCCGTGCCCAAAGCAAAGAACACCATAGTCCGAGCGCTGCGTCCGTGTCCAAACGTCAGTTCACCGAGCGTCGCCAGGCGCACGTCATTGAGAAGATAGACCGGGCAGCCTATCTTCGGCGACAGAACTTCTCTTACCGGCACGTCGCGCCATTGCGTCGGCAGGTTGGGCAGGAATTTCGTCACGCCCTTCTTCAGATCCGCCAGTCCCGGGATGCCCATGCCCAGCGCTCGGGGCCGAGAGCCGATCTCCTGAGCAAGCCCGTTGACCAGTTCGGCAATGCGCTCGAGCACCGCTTCCGGCCCCTCATGCGATTGCGTCGGCACCTTCCTCTCGCACAAGATGCGGCCATCCTGTCCTGCAAACACGCCAGCGATGTTCGTACCACCGAGGTCAACGCTGGCGTAGATGTCGGCCATCTATCTCACTCCTTCACAGAGATTCCGCAGAGCAAAAGCTCTGCCACGACTTTTCTTTGAGGCCGCACATTGCGATCTCAAAACCGTTGCCTCCTCTGGCATGGGCCAGAGCCTTGTCGCGGCAACTTGCATCGTGACGACCTACCGTATCAGGAGGTTTCGCGGGATTCAACCGATATGGCCTAACTTGAAGTCACAATCTGTGACTTCTAGTTTGTGGTGCCAGAATAGAACCTCAAGTGTGGCGAGTCAACGCAGCGCAAACACTCTTCCAAGAGTCGGGTTCCTGACAGGTAATCACGGTCGGTGCTTTCCCAACGGCGGGCTTTTTCCAAGGCGTAAGACGCCTCCGAAAACCTGCGGCCCCGAACTGCCGGTCCACGCCACCCGCTGACCAAGCTGCTGCAGACCGAGGAGCTACTGGAAGCCCAACAATTCGACTTCGAAGATCAGGGTGGCGTTGGGCGGAATCGCGCCGGGGTAACCTTTGGCCCCATAGGCCAGACCGGGCGGAATCGTCAGCTTGCGCTTGCCGCCCACATGCATGGTGGCCACACCTTCGTCCCAGCCCTTGATGACCTTGCCGCGGCCGAGAGCAAACGTAAACGGCTGGTTGCGATCTACCGAGCTGTCAAATTTCTTCCCGTCCGTCAACCAACCGGTGTAATGCACCATCACTTTGTTGCCGGGCTTGGGTACCGGCCCCTTGCCCACCACTAGGTCTTGATATTTCAACCCCGATAGCGTCGTCACCGTCTTGGGTTCGGGGGCGGCCTTCGCGGCAGCGGGTGAGAATTCCTTTCTCGATGATCTCCGGAGCCAAACCTATCAAGTCAGCGGTGGGAATTCAACTGAGCAGCGGCCGATGTAGAGACGGCTCGATGAGCCGTCTCTACATGTAGCGCCGACCCACTCTGTGGTCTGCAGTTTTTCGCTACTTCTTCAATCCCGCCAGGACTTCTTTCGCCCATTCCAGGTACTGAGGCCGCTCGTTGAACTGAGCGGCACGGAAGAACCGTATTCCTGTGGTCTTGCCAGCGTTGAGGTGATTCACGTACACGCCCAAGATGTACTTGAAATCCGCCTCGCTCAGCCAGGACTTTTCTTTGTCACGTCCGCTGTTCAAGTACAGTCCTGTGATGATGGGCTCGCCGGGGTGTTTCTGCTCGGCCTTAGTCAGGTACTCCTCCGCCTTGCGGACCTCGCGGTCGTCCCAGATGTTGAACATGTAGGCGTCGTGGTCGAAATCGTAGGGTTTGTCGAGATCGCCGTTGTCGGGGTAGAGCGGAACCCAAATGGGCAGCTCGGGATTG
>JBEKCQ010000113.1:0-16840 GCA_050014795.1 Terriglobia bacterium
CGCCCTTTTCCTGGTCGTTCTGGAACTACCTGGTGTTTCCCTGTATGACCCCGATCCTGGGTCTGACGGATCCAGGGGAAGATCCCGATGAGGCGCCCAGCATTGTGGACCTCGTGGACGGCCGCGTCTACTGGAATCAGAACGTCCTGAGCGGGTTATTCCCTGTGCCGCCGGCCCTTTTGGTGCGTGCGGGGCGCGTGTGGGATGCCGAGGTCGTGGATGTCGTTGCCGAGTTGTTTCGATCGGGCGAACTCAAGCCGTTGCGGCGGTCGGGCAGGCTGCGAGCCGTCGCGCGTTTCCTCTGGCGTATGCCCGGCCTGATGCTCCGCAAAACGAAGCCGGCGTATGCTTGGAAACAACTTCGCGACTGCCAGGAAGAGGTCGCCTCCTTCAGCAAAATCGATCTCCACATCCTGAGTGAGGAACAAATCCTAGCTTTGGCGCGCTACTTCGCCACCGAGAACATCCCGCGGTCCATGGACGTGCTCGCCGCGGGGTTGCTGGCCACGCCGGTTTTGGTGCTGCTGCCACAGTTGCTTCCCCGGTGGGGTCTTGCTGATGCCGTGCCGCTGCTGATGTCAGGGATCCGCGGCAATCCGACCATGGAAACGGCCCTGGCTCTGTGGGCCGTTGCCGAACAGGCCGGTCCGGAAGTGCGCGCGGTGTTTGCGAAGGAACCAATCGCGCGCGTACCGCAGGTACTCGGCGAGAGTGACGCAGGCCGGGGATTCCTGGGGCGAATGGGAGAGTTTCTGAAGGCCCACGGCCATCGCGCGGTGCGCGAGTTCGACTTTTCTTGTCCGCGCTGGCGCGACGACCCCACGTTTCTCTACGAGACGGTGCGGAATTATCTGTCGCATCCGGCCGACCAGCCGACGCCGCGACAACATTACGAGCGTCAGGTGCGCGAGCATGAAGAAGCCAAGGCTCGCGTGGAGCGCGCACTCGCGCGACGCCCGCTACGCCGGCGACTCTTCCGCTGGCTGATCCGGGTGCTGGAAGAGCGGCTGCCCCTGCGTGAAGCCCCGAAGTTTTACACTCTGATGGGCATGGCCCACATTCGCGACCTTTATCTTGAAGTGGGGCGGCGCATGGTGGCGCGGGGCATCCTCGAAAAGCAGGAGGATTTCTTCTTTCTCTCCATTCCTGAAATCGAGCGCATCTCAGTGGGGCAACTGGACGTGCCATGGGTGAGGGAACAAATCCCCATCCGGCGCCTGGAATTCGCCAGGCACATGCGTGCCAACCCACCCCTGGTGGTGCGCAGCGACGGAAAGCCGGTGATGAAGCCCTCGACAAGTGGCGAGGTGCTGCGCGGCACACCGGTCTCCTGGGGTACGGCGCGCGGCCCGGCGCGGATCCTGATGGACCCCAGCGATGGTGCACTGCTGCACAAAGGCGAGATCCTTGTGGCTCCCTTTACCGACCCGGGCTGGACGCCGCTATTTCTGACGGCGGGCGCGCTGGTGATGGAAGTGGGCGGCATCATGAGCCACGGAGCTGTCGTGGCCCGCGAATACGGCATTCCTGCGGTTGTGTGCGTCAAGGACGCTACTCGGCTACTGCGCGATGGCGAGATGATCGAAGTGGACGGCGCGACGGGAGAAGTTCGCCGGTTAGGGGCAGTGACGAGTGACAAGTGACGGGAAAGCATTCAGCGCTTAGCCCTCAGCAATCAGCAGGTAAGCACTCTGCAGAAAGCTGACGGCTGATGGCTGACAGCGTCTGTGCTCGTCACTTGTCACTCGTCACTTGTCACTGTTCTTTCACCCAGGCATGACGCGGGTCGTCGGCCCAGGCGCCGTAGCGGCGCTCTTCTCCGGCCAGCACCCAGGTGTAGTGAAGCTGGTATCCCGGGGCGGCAACCACAGGATGGTAGCCCTTGGGCAGCAGAACCGTGTCGCCGTCTTCGACCACGAAAACGTCGGAGAAACCTTCCGGGTCGTCCGCAGCCGTGTAAGTCCAAATGAAACCGAAACCCTGCGCGGGTTGCACGCGGAAGAAGTAAACCTCTTCCAGAACCGCTTCCTGCGGCGGGTTGGCGCGGTCGTGCTTGTGAGGCGGATAGCTGGACCAGTTGCCGGGAGCGTTCAGCGTCTCGCCCGCCAGCAATCGCTCGGCGGGAACGTTCTCGGCCAGAGCGGAGTACACCGTGCGCTGCCAGTTGTCGCGTCCGACTTGGCGCGCGATCACCGCGGACCCTTCGAGTAAGGCGGGCGGCGCGGTGGCCTGCGAAGGCGCCGAAAATATTCCGACATCGAGAGAATCCGTGGTAGTCACAACCTCGTAGGTGCTTTCCGGCGGAATGTAGACCATCACCGGTGGGCCCGAAAAGACGTCGGCGCGCTCGCCCACCAGGGGATAGATTTCATTTTCCTTCCCGGCCCTTTCGATGCTGACGGACGCACTGCCCGCGAAAACATCCAGCACGCACTCGCGCGAGCCGGTCCGCCCGATGTAGTTGTCGCCTTTGGTGAGCTGCAGCCGGGCAAAATCCAGGAAGCGCAATGTCCCCGCCGGGACAATTTCCTGGTACTTGCCGTTCGTTCGCGATTTAATAAGCCGGTCCATGGAAACCTCAGCACAGGAAATGTATGGCCGCCGCATTATATGACAGAAGCCAGCGCGGGCTGCTGGGCCAATTTGTGCCGCCGGTCGCTGTCCGATGAGGCGAGTGAATTCATCCAGGGAGAAAAGCAATGGGAAATCGCAGGGACTTCTTGACGAAGCTGGCCGCGGCAAGTGCGGCGCTTGTGCCAGTCAGAACATTCAGTTTTGCCGCGCCGCTGACACGGCCTGTTTCGGGCAGCGCGGTGAAGCCCACCGCCGAAGACGCGGCGCAAGACCTCCGCGGTGGAGTGCTGTACCATTCGCCCAAAATCTTCTTTGGCGCCGACTATTATCCCGAGGCGTGGGAGGAATCGCGCTGGCCCACCGACGTGCAGATGATGCGCGAGGCTGGTTTCAACATTGTGCGCATGGCGGAATTCGCCTGGGCGCGCATCGAGCCTCGGGAAGGCGAGATGGATTTCGACTGGCTCGACCGCATCGTGGATCTGCTATGGAAGAGCGGAATTCAAACCCTGATGGGCACGCCCACCTCGCAGCCGCCCCCCTGGCTCTATCAGAAGTATCCTGACCTTTATCCCGTGAATGCCGAGGGCATCCGCTACAACTTCGGCGGGCGATATCTCTATTGCTTCAACCATCCGGGGATGGCGGAGTACACGCGGAAAATCGTTTCCGCCATTGCCAAGCGTTACGCCAACCATCCTGCGGTGGTCGGGTGGCATCCGGACAACGAGTTTGGTCACGTCACGCGCGAGTGCTACTGCAAGGAATATTGTGAGCCGGCGTTTCACAAGTGGCTGGAAGCTCGCTACGGCAGTCTCGATAAGCTGAACGCAGCTTGGGGCACTTCTTTCTGGAGCGAGATCTATTCCGATTGGTCGCAGATCCCTCTGCCGCGCCTCACCCAGCAGCAGCACAATCCCGCGCTCATCCTCGATTACCGGAGGTTCTGGAGCGACACGGTGGTCGGTTACCAGAAGTTGCAGGTGGATATCCTGGCCGAGATTGCCCCGCACCAGTTCATTACGCATAACCTGTGGGGCAAGCCCGACTATTTCGCGATGGCGCGCGACCTGAACGTGGCAGGCATGAATTTCTATCCGGCCTACGGTTGGGGACGGCTGGAAGACAACGGCCTGGAGCTCGATACGTTTCGTGGCCTCAAGGACGGCAACTTCTGGGTGGTCGAGCAACGCGGCGGCCGGCCGGGCTCGCACAACGAGACCTTGGAATCTGCACCCGGCTTGCTGCGCCTGTGGGCTTATCAGTCCTACGCGCACGGTGCGGACGCGGTCATCTTCTTCCGCTGGCGCACGGCAGCGCGGGGCGGGGAAGAGTATTGGTTCGGCATCCTAAATCAGGACGGTCGGCCCAACCGTCGCTATCGCGAACTCGCCGGCATGGGGAAGGAGCTGGAACGCGTTGGAAAGCTGCTGGAGGGGACGAACGTGGTCTCGCCCCTGGCGTTCTACGTGGACTACGAGAGCGAATGGGCCAAGACCGCACCCGACGTGCGCGCCTTCGATGATCGCCGGGCGGACTACTACAAGGCCTTCAAACGCCTTGGCGTCAACATCGACGTCACCGGACGAGGCCGCGACCTCACGCGCTACAAGATCGTCTTTGCGCCCATGCTCTATATGGTGAATGACGAAATGGTGGAGCAGTTCACTCGCTTTGTGCGTGGCGGCGGAACGCTCGTGCTGACCTTCCGCTCCGGCGTCAAGGAATGGGACAACTCCGTGACCATGCAGCCACTGCCCGGGCGACTGCGCGATTTGGCGGGAATTGAGATTGAGGAGTTCGAGCCGCTACTCAAGATGGACCCCGAGCTGAAAGAAGGCGAAATGCCGCTCCAGGGCGTGGCCGCGCCATTCGCGGCGCGGGCTTCCTCGGGTACCATCTGGGCTGACATCCTCGAGCCTAAGAGCGCGCAAGTGCTCGCCAAGTACGGCAGGAAGTTCTATGCCGGCAAGGTCGCGGTCACACTCAACCGTGTGGGCGAAGGCCGCGTCATCTATGTCGGTACGCATTTGGCGCGCGACTTCGCCGACGCGCTCGCGGCCTGGCTGCTCGCGCCGCACCGTATTGTGCCGCCTTTTCCCGTCCCTGAAATGGTGGACGTGAGTTACCGCGAGAAAGCAGGGAAGAAGATTCTGTTCGTCATGAACTTCAACAACACGGCGGAGAGCGTGCGCCTGCCGCGAACCTATCGCAACGTACTGGCCGAGCGCGACGTCGCCGGCAGCGTCCTTATCCCGCCCCGAGACTTCTCGTAACATTCGGCGCGGGGCATACGTAGTAACAGACAGGATGGACGAGCCGAGGGCAGGGTCAACCCTTGAGGCATTGGAGTGTTCAGCTAGTCTCCAATCACAACAATGTATGAACTGGAGGAACAACATGCCTAGAAGCGAAGGATGGCATTTGCGACGTTACACGCTTATCGCTTTGGTTCTTCTTACACTCGGCCTCGCGGCGCTGCCGGCGCTGGCCGAGCTGCCACCACTCATTCCGCGCGAGACGTTGTTTGGCAACCCAGTGAAGACGGACGCACAGATCTCCCCCAACGGCAAGATGCTCGCCTACGTGGCACCCGACGAGAAAGGGGTCATGAACGTCTGGGTCCGCACCATCGGCCAGAACGACGACCAGGTGGTGACGGCCGACAAGAAGCGCGGCATCCGCATCTACGATTGGCAGCAGGATAGCGAACACATTCTCTACATGCAGGACTTCGACGGCGATGAGAACTGGCACGTTTACCAGACCAATTTGAAAACCAAAAACACCCGCGACCTCACTCCCTTTCAGGGGGTGGCCGCGCAGGGTTTCTCCACCGATCCGAATTTCCCTGACCAGGTTCTGGTGCCCTTGAACATCCGCGACCGCCACCTGCACGATATGTACCGCATCGACCTGAAGAACGGCGCGGTGGAGATGGACACCGAGAACCCGGGCGACGTGGCCGGCTTCACGCAGGACAACCAGTTTCGGGTGCGCGTGGCCCAGGTGTTCCTGCCGGATGGCGGCACGGAGATTCGCGTCCGCGACGACGAGAAATCGCCCTGGCACACTTTCCTGAAATGGGGCCCGGACGAAAGCTTCGGGGGCGTCGCGGCTTTCACGCCGGATAACCGGGGCGTGTATCTGGTCTCGAGTGTGGACGCGAATGCGGCGCGGTTGCTGGAAGTTGAGCTGGCCACGGGGAAGCAAGCGGTCATCGCCGAAGACAGACAATACGATGTGGGCGGCATCCTCACGCATCCCACCAAGCACACGCTGGAGGCCGTGGAGTTCATCCGCGATCGAAGCGAGTGGACACTGATTGACAAGTCTCTTCAGGCCGATTTCGACGCCATCCGGAAGGTCCGTGCGGGGGACTTCTACATTGTCAGCCGCGACCTGGCAGACCAAACCTGGATCGTCAACTACGTTGTCGATGATGGGCCTGTTCCATTCTATGCCTACGATCGCACGAGCAAAAAGGCGACGTTTCTGTTCAGCAACCGTCCGGCTTTGGAGAAATACAAGCTGGCCAAGATGCAGCCCATTTCGTTCCCAGCCCGCGATGGGATGACGATTCACGGCTACCTGATGCTACCTGTCGGCCTGGAGCCCAAGAACCTGCCGATGGTTCTGAACGTTCACGGGGGCCCTTGGGGGCGCGACACTTGGGGTTTGGATAACGAAGCACAGTGGCTCGCCAATCGCGGCTACGCGGTCTTGCAGATCAACTTCCGGGGTTCAACCGGATACGGCAAGGCCTTTGTCAACGCCGGTGACCGCGAGTGGGCGGGCAAGATGCACGCCGACCTGATTGACGGCAAGAACTGGGCGGTGAAGCAGGGCTACGCCGATGGCAAGAAGGTCTGCATCATGGGCGGCAGCTACGGCGGTTATGCCACGCTGGTGGGCGTGACCTTCACCCCCGACGAGTTTGCCTGCGGCGTGGACATCGTCGGCCCCTCGAACCTGGTGACGCTGCTCAGCACCATTCCTCCCTACTGGGCTCCTCTCAAGTCGCTGTTCAAGAAGCGCGTGGGAGATCTCGAGACGGAGCCGGAATTCCTGAAATCGCGTTCGCCGCTCTTCAAGGCGGATCAGATCAAGGTCCCACTCCTCATCGGGCAGGGGGCCAACGACCCGCGCGTCAAACAGGCCGAAAGCGATCAGATCGTGGCGGCCATGCGCAAGAACGGGAAGCCGGTGGAATACGTCGTCTTCCCGGACGAAGGCCACGGCTTTGCGCGGCCTGAGAACCGCCTGATATTCTACGCAGCCGCGGAACCTTTCCTGGCGAAATACCTGGGCGGCCGCGCCGAGCCGCCCTCGGAGAAAGAGAAAGCGGACGCGTTCCGCAAGTAGTCCCTCCTTGTCAAGCTTCCAGGGCGGAGTAGGGTCGCTTCGGCGACTTGCCCCGCCCTTTTCCCCGCGGGCCGTCGCCCCGGAATATCACTGGCGTGGCCCTCCGACTTGGAATTATAGTTATTAGCTCCAGAGCCTAAGCGCCGCTCAATCTCAGCTCCCTTGCTCACGAAGCTCCGCGGTCGCAAGCGGCGGTGGATATATCGGAGTTCAAGACGGGGGCCAGCCATGAATGAATCATCCGCTTTGGTGCCACCAATCACGGCTGGGACACTGGCCGCCCGCGCCGGGCAGAAACTGCGGCAGATTCGCGAGCGCCTGAACTTCACCTTGCGGGCCGTCGAGGAAGCCAGCCTGGAAATTGCGGACACGGAGCGGAGCTCCGAGTACGTTGTCTCCACGGGTCGTTTGAACCAGGTTGAAAACGACGGTTCGCTCCCCAGCATCTACAAGCTTTACAGCCTGGCCGTCATCTACCACATGAGCGTGGAAGAAGTTCTGGGTCTTTACGGAATCAATGTGGGGAAGATGGGGGAACACCGGCTCAAGGCCCGGCAGACCAACACCCACAAGTTCACTGTCGAGGTGGGCGATCCCCACCGGCCCATTCGCTTTCCCATCCGTTTCGATCCTGGCTTCCGCCCCGAACAAACCGTATTCCTATCCCGTGTAATCGAGGAGTGGGGGGAAATCCCGGCGGGGCTACTGGCTACGCTCGACCTGAAGAAGCACCTCTACGGGTACATCGGGCGCGAAGACGGCATGATGTCGCCGCTGCTGCGGCCCGGATCCATTGTGCAGATTGATGAATCCCGGCGGCGTGTGGTGAACCAGGGGTGGGCGAATGAGTTTGATCGGCCTATCTACTTTCTGGAACTCCGCTACAGCTACGAATGCTGCTGGTGTTTCCAGCGCGGGCGGGAGTTGACGCTGGTCCCGTACTCGCTTTCGAACTGCGCCCCGCGCACGATTCGGATTCCGGACGAGGGTGAGGTGCTAGGGCAGGTGGTCGGCGTCGCGATGCGGATCGTCCAATAGCTCCCACAGATCCGTCGCCCTCAATACTCCCAGAATGATCTCGACATTCTTGTTGAACAGCTCCCGCGCCAGGGGATGACAGTCCTCCGGGGGCAACATCTGGTAGGCACGGAGACGTTGCCAAACCTCCACCAGCCGCGATCTTTCTGCTTTGAGCGACGCGAAGAAACGCAGCAGATCCTGCGTCTGCTCCTGCAAGGAAAGTGTCACCAAGGCTTCGAAGGTCTGGGCGTGACACCGGCGCAGGCCTTCATCCACGGCTTCACTTGCATACCGGCTTTCCAGGCCGTAGTGGTGATAGTGCCCGGTGTTGTAGTCGCGCAGGGATGCCACGTAAATCAGCCGGTTGAATGATCCCTGCATTTCTTCCAGCGTGTGCCCCTGGAAGTCCTGGAACACCTGCTCAGCCTCCTGGGCCAGGAAGCTTGCTTCGTCGGGCATGTCGCCTGCATCGGCCATCGTCAGTAAAGTTCCCGTTATCTTGCGGACTGCAAAGGGCCGCGCCTTACCGGGAGAAGGTGAACTTCAGTTCAGGTCCCATCTGGAAGACGGGCTTCTTCCGTTTGCGAATCAGCGCGGTATTTTCAGACAGAGCGGTCACCAGAATCGGCATGGCAATCGTCGAGTCGCAGTGGACGGTGGCCATGCTGGCGTCGTGCGCAATCTTGCCCCAACTCTGGGCTTCCTCGAACGTGCAGCCGGAAAGCCCGCCCCAGTGGGCGGCGTCGGTGATTACCTGGATCGCGTACTTGTGACCGCTGTGCGTCTGGCGGATGAACGTGGCGGTCACTTCGCTCTGCTGGATGAAATTCTTGGGCGTTCCGCCGCCGAAGTAGACCACGCCGCTGGAGGGAGATTCCCCGGCGAGCCGTGCGGTCTCCAGCACGTCGCCGATGACATCGAAAGTCAACCGGCTCTTTTTCAGGTAGCGATTCTCGGCGATGCCGATGCCGATGGAAGAGTCGCCCACGGCGGGGCAGTAGAGCGGAATCCGCGCCTGGTACGCCGCGGTGAGGATGCCATCCTGCTTCGCGCGCGGGGAGATTTCCTTTCCCAGCAAGTAGAGGAATTCCCGAGTCGTATAGGGCCGTGACTGGTCGAGCGTCGCGGCGAAGCGGCCGATGAAAGCGTCTTCCTCGCGGAATTCCTCCTCATCGGCAAGCGTGTCGTACATGCGGTCGATGAGGTTCTTTTGCAGGGCCACGTCGTCGATATGGGGAGAGCACTGGAAATGGGACCGCCCCAGGGTTTCGTGGAGGTCGTGGAAGAAGTTCGCGCCCGTGGATACCAGGCAGTCGATCAAGCGATGCTTGATCAGGTAAACGACCAGACGGCGCATGCCGGCGGGCACCATGGCTCCCGCCATCCCCATCATGATCATGGTGCGGTCGCGCAGCATGCGCCGCCAGACCTGGTAAGCCGCGGCCAGGTTGCGACCCTGGAAGGAGATCCCCTGCATCTTCTCGAGCAGGTCCGCGACGTTCTTGCGGCGATCGATCATGAGCGGCCGGGTGGGGCGGGACAGGATCTCATGTTTGCGCATGCCACTCCCTCACGCTTTCACGTTTCTGTTGAACCTGCGGTGGAATTTCGGCGCGACAGGTGGGGGCTCAAAAGCCGCAGCGGTTGCGCGCGGGCGAGATCACTCGCCGATTCCCAACAGGATGGACGCCGCCAGCACGGTGGTCCAGAAGCCCCGCTTGTCCCCGATCGCGGACTGGGTAATGTGCATGGTCCGGACGATCTTGTTGGAGATTCGATAGATTTCCTTCTTCTCATCCCAACTCCGGTCCGGATCGAACTCGACGCCCAGAGTCGTCGCCAGCATCTCCGCCGCCAGCTCTTCGGCGTACTCGCCGGCAAGCTCCTCGGTTTCGCCGAAGGAATGATGCTCGGAGAGGTAGCCGAACGTATTCCGGTCGGTGGGAAGGGCAAGGCCCACCGAGGCCGCAATCAGCCGGTGAGGTTCGCGGGTGGAGTTCTCGCTCATTACGCAGAAGGTGACTTGGCCCGGCCTGATCTCTTTGATTCCCTCAACGCGAGAAATCAGCTTGCAGCGCGGCGGGAAAATGCTGGAAACCCGCACCAGGTTGCACGAGGCGATTCCCGCCGAGCGGAGCGCCAGCTCAAAGCTGGTTAGCTTCTCACGGTGCTTTCCGACGCCCTTGGTCAGGAACATTCTTTTTGGTACGAACATCCTGTTGAGTCCACCTTCTTTGGTCCTCGCCTGGGAACCGCAAAGTTATGAGCCTGCAAGCAGGCGCGGCGAATCCAGTTCTTCACTGCGCCGATGAGGGAGTTTCGTAACGTAACAAAAAGCCAAGAAAAGTGTCAATCGGATTTTTGCGGCCGGGAACGGCGGCTGGTCTGGCTGAACCCGGCCCTTGCCGGCAGGGCCCCACCCGCGGAGGACGGCACCGGAATCCCCGGCGCACAGCCTCCGCGCGCGGAGCTTGACTAATATATCGCTGCGAGATATTGTGACTAGCCGAGACCCCCGCACCGCGATTTATCCTCGGCAGAAAAATCTTTTATGGAGGTTCCATGAACCCGAAGGCCGTCTTGGAATTCGCCGCTGCCAACAATGCGAAGATCGTGGACATTCGGTTTACCGACCTTCCCGGACTCTGGCACCACGTCTCCTTCCCCATTCATGAGCTCGAAGAGAGTTCTTTTGAAGACGGGTTCGGGATGGATGGTTCCAGCATCCGTGGCTGGGCGGCCATTCACGAAAGTGACATGCTCCTGGTTCCCGACCCGAGCTGGTACATGCTGGATCCGTTTACCGATGCTCCCACCTTGGTGATGATCGGTGATATCACGGATCCGATCACCAAGCAGCATTATCTGAAAGACCCCCGTCACATTGCGAAGAAAGCCGAGACGTACCTGGCCTATACCGGAATTGCCGACACCGCCTACTTCGGCGCGGAGGCCGAGTTCTTCATCTTCGACAACGTCCGGTTCGACCAGGCTCAGCAACACGGCTACTACTTTATTGACGCCGAGGAAGGCCGCTGGAATTCAGGGCGCGAGAAGGACAACCTCGGCTACCGGCCGCGCTACAAGGAAGGCTATTTCCCGGTCCCGCCCACTGACCACTATCAGGACCTGCGCACCGAGATGGTCCTGGCCATGGAAAAGGCAGGCCTGGTCATCGAGTGCCACCACCACGAAGTCGCCACGGGCGGCCAGGCCGAAATCGACCAGCGTTTCAACGCGCTGGTGAAGTCTGCCGACGGGATGATGATCTACAAGTACGTGGCCCGCAACGTGGCCCAGCAGTATGGGAAAACCGTTACCTTCATGCCCAAGCCCATCTTTCAGGACAACGGCTCGGGCATGCACACTCACCAAAGTCTGTGGAAAGACGGGAAGCCGCTCTTTGCCGGCGACAAGTACGCGGGGCTGAGCCAGATGGCGCTGTGGTACATCGGCGGGTTGCTGAAACACGCGCCGGCGCTGGCCGCCCTTATCGCTCCCACCACCAACTCCTACAAGCGGCTGGTGCCCGGCTTCGAGGCGCCAGTCAACCTGGCTTACTCGCGACGGAATCGCAGCGCGGCCTGCCGCATCCCGATGTACTCGGCGGATCCCAAGGCCAAGCGCGTGGAGTTCCGTCCGCCCGACCCCTCCTGCAACCCCTACCTGGCTTTCGCGGCGATGATGATGGCGGGGCTGGATGGAGTCGAGAATAAGATTGACCCGGGCGAGCCGCTCGATAAGGACATCTACGACCTTGGCCCCGAGGAGCTGAAGAAAGTGCCGTCGCTTCCGGGTTCGCTCGAAGAATCGCTCAAGGCGCTCGAGCAAGATCACGACTTCTTGCTCAAGGGCGACGTCTTCAGCGAAGAACTGCTCGAAACCTGGATTGACTACAAGATGAAGAACGAAGTGACGGCCATAGCCCAGCGCCCGCATCCCTACGAGTTCGCGCTGTATTACGACATCTAGAAAACGTTCGTTGTTCGTTGCCGGTTGTTCGTTGTAAGAGAGTGCGACAGGAGATTCCGGCCGTCAGGAAGTGCCGTTTGCTTGGCGCCTGACGGCCTTTTTTCTCCTTTGCCCCGGTCCAAGGCAGAACGCCCACAACCGAATACCAACAACCAACAACTCACGACGGAGCACTGACAAGTGGCTTAGGTGGGCCGTATGGATGAGACAACCAGTCAAGATACTGGTTACCCTCTTCTGCCAAGAAACGGGTTACGGTTGCTTCTACTTTTCCCGGGGCAAGTCAACCGTTCCGCTGTTTCCTACGACCAGAGTGGCCGGCCTTGTCGCAGACGGTAACGAAAACAGTAAACTCACCTTTTGTGGCGACGTTGTGTGAAAGCTAACGTGGCCGTATTGGAACACCCAGAGCAGCCCGCCCTCCTTGGATACTACACCAAGGCCGCCGGAGTCCTTGAAGTACAGATACTCGGCAGCTTGGCCTGATGCTGGAGTCGATATCAGGGCAAGGACGGCATGCCCGCTACCCACCTGATCTATAACCTTTATCCATTCAGGCTCAAGCGAGGCCCCGACGGAGGGCGCCGTGAGCTCGATGTTGACCACAACCCAGCGAGAGCCGGCGGGTGCCGCCTCGGCGGCGGCTGGTTGCGTTCCTCCGAACGGAGAGCGGCGCGCGACAGGCACGTCACTCGGACTGGTCACGCTGAGCACCTTTACCTTCCAGTTCGGCGCTCTATCCGGCTTTCGCTCTCCCAGGTAAGAGCAAGCGGGGCTCACCAGGAACAGAATCAGCGGCGTCACGAACGCCAGCCGACGAATCAAGGGTCTAGGCATGTGCGGCCTCCTATCTCGTCAATGCGAAGAGTCATGACACGATGGCGTCTAACAGTGGTTAGATGGATCCGCCCGGAGATCCTCACGTGGGGCTCAATTAAACTGCCGCCTAACCTGCGAGTCAAGGGCACAACCTCGCCGCCAACGCGGCAGCACGTTCGGGTTCATCCCGCAGAGCGGGACGTGCGCCATCTCAGCGACCGAGGTCCGCAATTCAAGTCGCCTCTTTAGTTGCCTGTCTCAGTTTAGGGGCCCGCTCCGGACTACTGACAACTGCTATAATCCGGACGATGCGCCCGGAATTCTCGGCCATATCTTTTTTCGACGTCCACAAGGCTGAAGCCAATCTGTCTCGCCTGGAGCAACAGTTGGCGCCAACCCTGATGGCCCCGCTGGCCTCCTTGCTCAGCGAGTCTCCCGACCCCGACGGCGCTTTGAATCTTCTGGAGCGGTATACGTCCGAGGCGCCCCCCGACGTGCTGGGAGATTTGGCCCGCTTTCCCACGGGCTTGACCTACCTGGTGGCCATCTTCGGCTACAGCGCCTTCCTGGCCGAGACCTTTCTGGCCGATCCTGGCCTTCCCGTGCAATTTGCCCGCGACCGCAACTTCACCAAGCTTAAGTCGAAGGAAGACTTAATGCAGGACTACGCGCGCTTCGCGACCACCAGTCCTGACCACTGGCTCTCAGCGCAACTGGCGCGCTTCAAGCGACGGAACTATCTGCGGATTGTGCTGAAGGACGTGCTTCACCTCTCCACGCTGGGCGAGACGACGGTGGAGCTTTCGGCCCTGGCGGACGTCATCCTGGCGAACGCGCTGCTGTATTGTGACCAGGAACTGGAGAAGCGCTACGGTCAGCCGCAGTACCGCGATGCCCAGGGGCGAATCGCGCGCAGTGGGTTCAGCATCATCTCGCTCGGAAAACTCGGCGGGAACGAGCTGAACTACAGCTCCGACATCGACCTGCTGTTTCTCTATTCCCACGATGGGGAAACCGCCGGGGGGAGCGAGCCGGAGTCTGTCGTCGCCAACAAAGAGTATTTCGTTCGGCTGGCCCACGCCATCACCCGCACCATTACGCAGATGACTCACCAGGGGCAGGTGTTCCGCGTGGATTTGCGACTGCGGCCGGAGGGTGACCAGGGCGACCTTGCCATCTCGCTGAAATCGGCGCGGGAGTACTACGAGCGCCGCGCGCGCGATTGGGAATTGCAGATGCTCATCAAGGCGCGGCACTCGGCGGGCGATCCCAAGCTCACGCGCGAGTTTCTCCGCGAGGTCGAGCCGCACATTTACGGCGCGCCGACGGATTTTGAGGCCGTCGAGAGCGTGCTCTGGGCGCGCGAGAAGATCTCGCAGAAATTACGGGAGAGTCACGGCCACGCGGTGGATGTGAAGCGGCATCGAGGAGGCATCCGTGACATCGAATTCCTCACCCAATGTCTCCAGCGCCTGCGGGGCGGCCGCGATCCCTGGGTGCGCTCCGGGGGAACTCTGTTTGCCTTGCGCAAGCTCAACGACAAGGGCTGGCTTTCGGATCGCGACTTTGCCGCCTTGACCTCGGACTATGAGTTTCTCCGTAAGGTCGAGCACCGCGTGCAACTGGAAATGGGGCACCAGACCCATCGCCTGCCCACCGACCAGGAAGCGCTCGATCGCCTGGCGCGGCGCGTCAGCGCCGAGATGGGCCGCGGCGAAAGGCCCGGGGATGCTCTCCTGCGCCAGGTTCAGGAGGCCTTCAGCCGCGTGGACGAGATCTATCAGCGCGTGGTCCACCCGCGAGCCGTCTCCGAGGCCGAGTCCGCCTTTGACCTGAAGCCCTTGCCGATGCTGGCGGGGGAGCACGGCCCGTACTCGTACGCCGCCACACTGCATTACCTCGGCGCGCAAGCCCCGGAACTGGCGGAAGCGCTGCGCGAGGTGCCGCTTTCCGACCGTGCTCGGAAGAGCGCGACGCGGTTCTTCGCAGCCCTCCTGGGTTCTGCGGAGCGGTTTGCAGAAGCGCGGGAACAACCGCGGCGTGTCCGTCACGCTCTGGAGGTTTTGGGAGCGAGTGAATACCTCGGGGAGTTGCTGATTCACCATCCGGAAGAGCTGGCCGTTCTGGATTCTGTGGAGCCTGTGCCGCCGGATGCGGTGGCCGCGGCCCAGATGCAGATCGCGCTGGAAGTCAGCGCGGGACTGAAGCCTCTCCCTTGGGCCACGAACGCCGGCCTGGAGACTCCGGAGAAGATGGCCTTGCTGAGACGGCATTTCCGCGCGCGAGTTTTGGAGTTGGGCGCAGCGGATGTGGCCGCCTTGGGATCAGTCTTCCCGGCCTTGGGTCGCTGGTCGTCGCTGGCGGCGCAGTCGGTGGCGACGGCGCTGGGCATCGCGGCGCAGGCGCTCGACCGCAATGCGACCACGGCGGCGGAGCCGGCCGCCCGCGTCCCCATGGTGGTGCTGGGTCTCGGCCGTTTGGGGCTCAACGAATTTGACCTAGCGTCGGACGCCGACTTGGTGTTTGTGGCCGCACCAGGAACCGGGCGGGAAGAGATGGCCTTCTGCACGCGCCTGGCAGAAAAGACCATCGAGGTCCTATCGAGCTACACGCGCGAGGGCACGCTCTTCGCCGTGGATACGCGCTTGCGCCCGCGCGGTCAGGAAGGTGAGTTGGTGGTTACCGAGGACGCGCTCGTGAGCTACGTCAGCGAAGCCGCGCACGTTTGGGAGGCGCTGACGTACCTGAAGGCGTGTCCCGTGGCTGGTCAGAGCGAACTGGCTCAGCAGACGATGGCGCGCCTGAATGCGGTCGTGTTCGACCGTTTCGCCTCTTACCCCGAACTTGAAAAGGAACTGCAGCGGATGCGGCGCCGGCTGGAAAGGGAAGTGCTGGTTCCGCCTTCCAACACCAAGACGGCACAGGGCGGCTACTACGACATCGACTTTGCTGTCTCCTACCTCCGCCTGCGACAGCGGATGGCACTGCCCGCGGGTGCTAACATGGCGCAGCAGATCGCGGCACTCGTCTCGGCCGGCTTGCTGAGCGTCGAAGATGCCCAGGTGCTGAGCGACGGCGCAGCTTTCCTCCGCTCCGTGGATCACGCCATCCGGCTGGTGACGGGAAGGGCGGCCGACGGCCTGCCGGAACACGTCGGCCACGCCGAGGCCGTCGAGAGTCTGGCCCGCCACTGGGGACTGATCCCCGGCGGAGAATCCCTCGCCACGCGCCTGCGCGAAATCCAGGAGCAGGTGCGCAACACGTATCGGCGCTTGCTGGGCGTGTAGGAATTACCGAGTGTGTCGAAATGGGACACTCGGCTGCTCTTTGAACGAAACGGGGGACGAGCATCTCGCCTGAAATCAATCGGATAGGAAGCAGATTCTCACTGTTCCTATTGTTCTCATTGTTCTCGCTAGGGAGGGGTGGGGCGGAGGAGGGGCGGGCAGGGCATCCGTAGCATAGCCTCATACGATAGGCCAACAGCTTGACCCCCTCCCCGCGGCCAGCAGGCAGCCCAATCGGCCGTGACGGGCGGCGGCTTTTGTGCTCTAAGAGCCGCACAGTCACAGAACGACCCGTCGGCAGCAGCTTCCAGCACGCCTACCGAAGAAGGCCTTCCCCGGCCCAGCGGAAGGGGTATTATTCTCGGCAGGAGACGGAGGCGCCAGGCGGCGCAAGTGCCGCCTGACATGCCAATGAGCCACGCGCGGCGGATGATTCTTGTCCTGGTGTCGCTGCTCGTCGCAGGCGCGGCCCAGCCATCCGCACAGAGTCAAGGGGAGACATCGCATCCGCCGGCCGATCGAGAGGCGCGTGCTTTGCTCAAGGCGATTTGCCCTGAGGGCATGCGAACCCATCACCTAGGCGAGCGCCTGTACGTGGCGTGCCAGCCGTGCCCGGACTTCACATCGAGGGCACTCACCCGTGCAGGGAGGAGGGATTTCTTCAACCTCGAAACCGTCATTTACGGCAGCTTCACGGTGGCGGGTGCGCGCGAGGCGATTGGCGGCTTCCTCGGTTGCGAGGACCACACGACCACCGCGAATTTCAGAGGTAGTGTTCTCCTGAGGAAAGGCCCGCACGGGTG
>JBEKCQ010000114.1:0-11996 GCA_050014795.1 Terriglobia bacterium
GAGATGCTGGTGATGGCGAGGGGGGCCTGGCCGCTGTTGGTCAGTCTGACAGGTAGCGGGGTGCTGGTCGTCCCCAGCGGCTGGTCCGCAAAGCGCAGATAGGTCGCCGACAAGCTCACGGCGGGGGCGGCGACGCCCCTACCCTCCAACTGAAGCACGTGGGGAGCGCCATACGCGTTGCTGGCCATGGTTATAGTCCCGCTGCGGGGCCCCAACTCAGCGGGAGTGAAAGTAATGCTGAGCGTGCAAGCGCTGGCAGGCGCCACGGCTGCAGGGCAGTTGTTGGTCTGGGCGAAGTCACCGCTGGCGGTGATGCCGCCAAGAACCAACTCCGCGTCGCCGATATTGGCGAGTGTGACCGTGTGAGTCGGGCTGGTCGTGCCCACGCCCTGCGCGGAGAACGCCACCTTTGCTTCGGACAAGCGCAGCAGGGGAAGAGCAAGGTTCCCGAACTTTGCCACGAAAGCATCGAAGGCGCCGGAGCCGTAGTAGGTTTGGGAAGCCCCAGGCGTAACCGGAAAGTCCGTGGAAAAAGTATCTCCCGTCAGGTACGCGTTCCCCGATGGGTCCACTGCAACCCCACGGGCCTTCTCGTTGCCACTGCCTCCCAGGTAAGAAGAGAAAATGAGGGCCGAGCCGGCCGCATTTAGCTTCGAAAGGAAGGCATCGTAATAGCCGCCATTCGTGGCCTGCAGAGGGCTCGCCAAGGGCAGGCTGTTTCCGTAGGCGTACCCGGCTACGTAGGCGTTTCCGGAAGGGTCCACAGCAATGTCGAGTCCCGCCTCTGCGCCGGTACCGCCGAGGTAAGTGGAGTAGACCGCTGAGGAGCCCGTGGGATCCAGCTTGACTACGTAGGCGTCGACTGACGTGCCGCCCCCCGCAAGCTGGAAAGCTCCGGCCGTGACTGGGAAGTCGGTCGAGGTGGTCAAGCCGGTCACATAGGCGCTGCCGAACGCGTCCACCGCGATCCCATAACCGTAGTCACCTCCGCTCCCGCCGAAATAAGTGGAATAGACCAGAGACGACCCATCCACATTCAATTTCGCCACGTAGGCGTCAAAACAAGGGATGGTGTTGGGCGGCGCACCGCAGGTTCCGCCGCCATTCACCGCTTGCAGGGGACCGGCGGTCGGGAAATCCGTAGAATTCGTGTAGCCTGTTATGTAGGCGTTGCCTGGGGCATCGACGGCAATGTCGGATCCGTAATCCTCCCCGCTGCCTCCCAGATAGGTGGAATAGACCAGCGTCGAGCCTGCGGGGCCCAACTTAGTCACGAATGCGTCATACGCTGCGCCACCGTGAACACTCTCGAACGCTCCGACCGTGGGGAAATCGGCCGAAGCGGTGGAGCCTGTGACGAGGGCATTCCCAGCCGAGTCCACGGCAATGCCTTGACCGTAGTCGTCGGCGCTACCACCGAGATAGGTAGAGTAAACCAATGCAGTCCCTGTGGAGTTCAGCTTGGCGACAAAGGCGTCAAAGCAGGGGGATACGCCACAGATGCCCCCTCCCTGAACACTCTGGGCGGGATTGACTACGGGGAGATCAGTTGAGTTGGTGTACCCCGTCACGTAAGCGTTGCCGAGAGAATCGATGGCGATCTTCGATCCATAGTCTTCTCCGCTGCCGCCGAAATAGGTGGAGTAAACGATTGCGGACCCTGTGGGGTTGACCTTGGCGACGAAGGCGTCGAAGCACGAATAGGCGTCAGGGCTTGTCCCGCAACTTCCGCCTGCCGGGGTGGCCCGAGCGGGGCTTACGAGAGGAAAGTCGACGGAATTGGTGTAGCCCGTCACATAGGCGTTGCCTGCGGAGTCAACGGCGATCCCGGAACCGTAATCGAATCCCGAGCCGCCCAGGTACGTGGAGTAGCTCAGCACAGGGTCGATGACGAGGGGTAGACTCTGGTCGTAATTGGAGACTTCGAAGCCGATGCGATTATCGCCGAGGAGAACGTAGTGACCCTCGGCAGATCCTGGATTTGCGATTTTGGATTTTGGACTGCCAGTTTCCATCGTCCGCGGTTCGTGGTCCGCTGTCGGTCGTGGGTTGTTGGTTGTCGGTTGAAAAACTGTGGGCCGGTGGAAGCGGACGTCGCCGGCATCCGTGGAGATCACGAGGTCGCCGTCTGCGTTGATCTGTAGGGGCGCTGCCTGCCGCGCCCTCTCGGGCGGGGCAAGCTCTGTCCCTACAATCTCAAGACGGATCGCGTGGGGGTCCGCGCCGGGCGCAAGGATGAAATCAAATTCGAGTTGGCCCTGGTTCCCGTAATAAACCAAGTCAATGCCCGGATAGACGTCCTCATATTTCACGGTGGCGTAGCTCGGGACGCGGGTGCGCCATTTCTTCGGGTCACGGCCGAGGAAGTAGTTGCTCTGGGCGAGAAGTTCATTGAGGCCGATGACGCGGGTCTTCGGGTTGGCGCCCACTAGCTTGAGGCAAAGGACGCTAGGGGCCAAGGGCGGGGGGCGGAGGGCTGGGGAATTGTCGATTGTCGACTGAAGATTGACGATTGCCCGTAGTCCAGTGTCAGTTGTCCGTGGTCCGTAGCCTGTTGGGCGTGGCAACAGTTCCTCGGGAGGGACCCAGTTATGAGTTGCGAGCGTCGAGTTTCGAAATGCTGCCGGCTGATCGCTGTTGGCTGATGGCTTGCGCAGTGCCAGCACTGCTTCGTCGTCGGTCAGAAACAGCGTATAGCCGACGCCGCGCGAGAGAAACCTGACCTGTGCGTCAGTTTGCCCCTGGTTGGCCTCAAAGCCCAGGGCGAGTCGGCCGTGGCCGCCCACCCGTTCCGCCCGCGTTGGCCGGTCCGTCGCGGGCTCGGCTGGGCGCGGCGCCGAGGCGTCCTGCCCCGCGGGCGGATTCTCGGTTACATCCTGCGCGGGAAACGCAAAGCTCAGGAGGGAGCACAAGACAACGATTCCCTCCGCGCCTAAAGCGCCGCGCAGCCCGGCGGCTCGTTCCCGGCTCATCCTGCCCCCGGCGTGGGAGGGTTAGGATTTCTCCCACAACCTAGCCTAGGTATCGGCGGAAGGGATCAAGAACATGAATAGAAGTGGGAAGGCCGGGGGCGGGGCACGCCGCCCGCCAGGCAGGTTCAGATGGACCTAGTTCAAGAAGTAGGTGCGGTAGAGCGTGTCGCGTTTGACGGGGCGGAAACCAGCCTCGGAAATCAGGCGTCGCAGTTCTGCTTCATTCGTGGTGTTGGTGCAGCCGGCGGCGCGCACGACGTTCTCCTCGATCAGGATGCTCCCCACGTCGTTGCCACCAAAGCGCAGGGCAATCTGGCAGATTTTCGGGCCCGGGGTGAGCCAGGAAGCCTGCACGTTGAGGATGTTGTCCAGGTACAGACGCGAGACAGCCAGCGTTCTTAAATAGTCGACGGCGGTGGTTTGCTCCTTCACGGAATTTCCCAGCGAAGTGTGGGCAGGCTGGAACATCCAGGGGATAAACGCCGTGAAGCCACCCGTTTCTTCCTGCAGTTGCCGGACGCGCTCCAGGTGGTTGATGCGGTGCTGGAGCGTTTCGCCGCAGCCAAACATCATGGTGGCCGTGGTGCGCAGGCCGAGTTGGTGTGCCGTCCGATGAACAGAAAGCCACTCCTCGGTGGAGCACTTCAAGCGCGCGATGCGGTGGCGCACCTCGTCGTCGAGGATTTCCGCCCCTCCGCCCGGGATGGAATCGAGCCCTGCATCCATAAGACGGAGAAGCGTTTCGCGCAGGCTCAGCTCGGAGACCTCCGCGATGTTCAGGATTTCCGGGGCTGAAAAGCAATGGAGATGGATCTGCGGATATCGCTGCTTTAGGCCTGCTAGCAGATTCTCGTAGTAACCGATCTTCAAATCCGGGTGAAGTCCCCCCTGGAGCAAGATTCCCGTGCCGCCCAGCGCCAGGGTCTCGTCAATCTTTTGGCAGATGGACTCAAGCGGTTCGACGTATCCCTCGGGCGAGCCCACCGGCCGGTAGAAGGCGCAGAACGAGCAGTACTCCGTGCAGACATTCGTGTAGTTGATGTTGCGGTCCACAATGTAGGTGACCACATTCCCCGGATGCAGGCGCTGGCGGAGCGCGTCAGCCTCCGAACCCAGGCCGATCAGGTCGTCGGACCGAAGCAGGTCGAGAGCCTGAGCGTTCGTCAGTCCCATCGGCGACCTTTGCCTCTCCCGGGCGCCGCCTACTTTCCGGCTTGTGCCGTCTCCACCAGCTTGCGGATGGACGGCACAATCATGATCAGTAGTTCCGCTCGGGGCTTTGCCGCACGCCCCAGCAATGCGATTTGGGCATCTACCCACGGCTGGGGAGCCGGCTTGCCCGCTTCGATGTATTCCAGCGCTTCGAGGCCTGCCGTCGCCAGTGCCGATACATCCTCTGCCAAGGGAATCGCTTCCTGAAGAAGCGCCGAGCGCTGCATCACAGGAATCAGCTCAGCTTGATTGTCGCGCCACAGGGCCAACTGCTTACGGATCTTCTCCTTGTTGGCACCCAGATTCTCCACGAGGCCGGCGAATTGGCGGGCCACATCACTCTCAGGACGCGTCGTATCCACCAGCCGATTGAGCGGCGTGAAACTGGTGTACGGACGGGTTTCCCCGCGCTGATAGAACTTGACCGGCTCGAGGAGGTTCGCAAGCACCTTTAGGGGTGCCGCGTCGTTCGTACCTGTCAGCCGCTCCAGCATTGGCTGATAGCTCGACCGGTGAGTGAGCCCCAACCCCTCGAGATAGCGGCTCGTCGCCTCGAGCCGGCGGTACATTGATTCCACGTCCTTCACTTCTTGTGGCGACCAAAACCTCTCGGCGATTGCCGCGGCGCGCGGCCAAATCCGCGAATCGATGTTCTCCGTCGTGACATACTCTGCCCACATACAGGCTTCGCCGCCCAGGATGCGAGACTTCTGCTCCTCGGTCAGGGCGGCAGTCTCCCCTTCCATCGGGTCGATGTTGTAGTGAAACGAGGCCGTCTGAATGTGGTCCAGGTAGTACCCGTACGAAAGAATCCCCCTGTAGCCCTGCCGTGCTGCCTCCGCCAGAGATTTCTGTCCGCGCCAAGAATGCACGACGATGTTCTTGGGGAGTTCAGGATGTAAGATTTCATCCCAGCCGACCATCTTTTTCCCGTGTCTTTGGACGATAGCAAGCACGCGCCGGTTGAAGTACGCCTGGAGGTCGTGATTGGCCTTCATGCCGTGCTTCCGCATGAAAGCCTGGATGCGAGGGCTGCGGTCCCACTGTTTCCCATTGACCTCGTCGCCGCCGATGTGGAAATACTCATCCGGAAACAGCGCGGCCATTTCTCCGATGAAGACGTCGAGGAAGGTGTAAAGCCCCTCCTTGGTGGGATCCATGGCCGGGTCGAAGATGCCCCAGGAGCGCTCGATGGCATAAGGACCGCGAGCGCCGGCCAGTTCGGGGTAGCCAACAAACCAGCTTGTGGTGTGGCCGGGCATGTCAAATTCCGGGACGACCCGGATGCCTCGTTCCCGCGCGTAGTTGAGAACGTCACGGACATCTTCCTGAGTGTAGTAAAGCCCGTCGGAGCCCATTCCCTGAAGCTTGGGGAACTTCTTGCTCTCGACTCGGAATCCTTGGTCGTCGGAGAGGTGCCAGTGCAGGACGTCCAGCTTGACGGCCCCCATCGCATCGAGGTTACGTTTGATAACCGGGACAGGCATCCAGTGCCGGGAGGCATCAATCAGCAGCCCCCTCCAGGGGAAGCGCGGGTGGTCGTCGATCTCTACCGCAGCGACTCCGAAGCCCTGGGTGTCTAAATCAACGAGTTGAAGGAAGGTCTCCATGCCGCGCAGCACACCGACTGGAGTGGGCGCCGTAAGGTGAGCCTGTTGGGCAGAGACGTCGAGCCTGTAGGATTCGTCTTCCTTAATCGTTTGGACACGCTCTCCTGCCCGTTCACAGTGAATCACCAAGGCGGCCTTCAAGCGGTCTCGTTCGATCCCCTCTTTCAAGGGAATCCCCGTCTGCATCGCCAAACGCTGCACGACCCGCTGAGCGGCCGCACGGAGCCTCGGCTCCACATAGCCGGTCAGGGCGACTCGGAAGGTGCCGGTGATCGCCAACCGGCCCTGCCCCGGAGACAGCTTCGCTGGCTGCGGCAGCAGGCTGTTGGCTTCCGCCCGGAGTGAGAGTGCGCCAGCACAGACCGCCATAAGTAGCAGAGCTCCCGACCTAGAGAACGACCTATTCAATTTCACCTGTCCTCCCTGATACACGCCCAGATTCTCAGCCCTGCGGACCGACTGGCTTGTTGCCGGGCGGCTGTGTTTGCCGACGAACTGGCCGGCGCAGCGCTAGACGAAATACAGATCCTTCTCGATCGGGATGATTCCCGCCTCACGCGCCAGCTTGTAGAAGAGGCGCAAGCCCTTGCGGTTCTCCTCGTCCAAGGAATAGTCGATGTTCTCGGTCAAGTAGACCTTCACACCCGGAGGCTGCATGTTGAGCCTGGGGGCGTACTCCGCGGCAATCTCGTCGATGTGGGCAAGCCCGTAGTCGCGCGAGTCCTCGAAATCCTTGCGAAACCTGGCCACCTTGGCTTCCTCGCGGCCCACCCAAAGGGCAAAGACAAAGGGCAGACCAGTAAACTTCTTCCATTCGGCTGCGAGGTCATAGATTTCGGGCACCTGGCTGTCATACGTCAGGGCCGGATCGCCAATCACTAGAGCTGCCTCCGCGCGCTTCAGCATCTCGGCCGGTTTGGGGGCAGAGGGAATGACATTGATCCAGCGCGAGTAGAACTTGCGCATCAGGATTCTCAACAGCGCCGCCGACGTGCGAGAGGAGTTGTCAACGGCCACGGTCTGGATTTTCTCGATAGGCACCTTGCTGAGCAGAAGAACGCTCTTCACTTCCCCTTTGGAGGCAATGGAGATGCCGCTCAGGATCTGCGCCCGGTCCAGGCGCTGGTATTCGATGGAAGGGATGATGCCGAGGTCGGCCTTCCCCAGCCGCACTGCGTCCGCGCACGCCGCCGGTATGGTGAACTCGAGTTCGTACCGGCCCTGCTGTACACCTTTCAGCATCCCCCAGACGAGAGGAACTGTGTTGAGGTACTGAACGACCGAAACTTTAGGTAAGGTCATATGGGTAAGGGAAAGAAGCTAACACATGATTCTAACCGAGTTCGAACCGGTGTCAACATGGGCTGTGCGCATCCGCTGCAACCTTCCCGGTCGTTGCTGTTCCTGCCCGGTACTGGGCAACATTGTAGTGCAGATTCGCCGCTCACTGTAGCGGCCAGCTTGAGCCGGGTACATGCCCACCTGAAGAGCGTGGGTGAAAAACAACCTGACAACGAGCGGCTGTGCCGCCCGGTTGTGCGGAAAGCCTTCGGCTTTCCGACAGCGCGCTCACCCGTCCGTCGGCTGACGGACACCCTCTCCCTGGGGGAGAGGGTTGGGGTGAGGGGGTAAGTCCGACGGAAAGGCTAAGCCTTTCCGCACAACCCACCGGCGGAGCCGCACCGCCGCGAGCGTCTTTCACACACACTCCAAAGAGTGGCGGCTTAAAGGCGCCTCTACCGAAAAACCAAAGCTAGTATGTGATTGATTCGCCGATACCTACTGGCTTTGCCTAATTTTTCAACACCCACCTTATTTTTCAACAACATACTAGCTTTGCCTTGCTATGGGAAATTGTAACTCGCTCATTCTGCACCACATACTGGCTTTGCTTTTTTGACTATATAGGGGTGCTTGTTCTGGCTGACCTTCGCCCACCCCTGCCGAGTAGTGTCAGCCTAACGCGTTAGTCTAACACACCTAGCCGAGAATGTCAAGGATTTTCTGGGGGCGAGAAAGATAGCAGCCCCGCCTATCCGCCCGCGCTCGGGGTAAAGGTCTGGTTACACACGTGCGCCGGGCGGGTCGGCTCGTTTTACGCCTTCGGGTGTGTCTTGTCGTAAACGTCCATCAACTGCTTAATCGAGACCTGCGTGTATTTTTGTGTGGTCGCCAGACTCTTGTGACCGAGCATTTCCTGGATGGCGCGCAGGTCCGCACCCTCGGCCAGCAGGTGAGAAGCAAAAGCGTGCCGAAGCGAGTGGGGACTCACCTTGACGTTGGCGCCGAATCGCCGGATGTGCTTTTTCAGCAATCGATCCACGGAGCGCGGCGTAAGCCGCCCGCCGCGCGCATTCAGAAACAGGGCTGCCGCCGTAGCCTTGTTCTCGCGCAAGACCTTCTCCCGAGCCGGGAGATAAGCGGTCAAGGCCTCGTGGGCCTTGGAGCCGAATGGCACGATCCGCTCCTTGTCCCCTTTGCCACGCACCAGCACAATCCCGTCCCCGAAGTTCACGTTGCGCAGGTCCAGGCCTGTTAATTCGCTGACGCGCAACCCCGAAGCATAGAGCAACTCCAGAATGGCCCGGTCCCGCACGAGCGCCGGGTCGCCACTCTGGGCCGCCTGTCCCACCCGGTCGAGGAAATCGTTCATCTCCTCTTCGCTCATGATGCGCGGAAGCGTCCGCGCCAGCTTGGGCGTGGAGACGGCGGCAGCCGGATTTTCGGCCAGCGTGCGCTCCCGGCTGAGAAACTTGAAGAAGGCGCGCACGGCCGCAAGCTTGCGAGCGATCGACGTCTTCTTCTTTTCCTTCTCGAATAGGGAAGCAAGAAACCCCCGGATGCGCAGCGCATCGATCGACTTCAGGCTGACCTTCGAGCCGGGCTGACCCTGGGCCAGGAAATCGCGAAATTGCACCAGGTCGCTACGGTAATTCCGCACCGTGTGCGGCGAGGCGTTCCGCTCGTACTGCAGGTATTGAATGTAGCGTTCGATCAGCTCGTCCATAAAAGCCATCAGCTATAAGTGGTCAGCATCCGAATGACCACGGACAACGGACAAAGGACTGCCGACACTCTCCAGCCAGTGCTCAAGGTCAGCCAAGGCACGTTCGCACTGCCGCGCACGCCGTGCCCGCCGGTCCCGGGCCACAGACCGGGGCAGGCCTTCGCTGGGCGGCAACAAGTCGAAGGAGATGTTGGCCGGCTGATAATCGCGCGGGTCCGCATGGGTAAGGTAATGAACCAGCGACCCCAGCGCTGTGGTGCGCGGTGGTGGAGAAAACGCTTCTTCTGTCACTCGGTGAGCCATCGCTAGCCCGGCCAGCAGTCCCGTGGCGACACACTCCACGTAACCTTCGACTCCCGAGAGTTGCCCGGCGACGAAAACCTCCGGAGCGAGGCGCAGGCTGAGGTCGGGGGCGAGAAGCTTGGGCGCGTTGAGGTACGTGTTGCGATGAATCTGGCCGAAGCGCAGGAATTCCGCATTCTCCAGACCGGGAATCATCCTCAGGATTCTCTTCTGCTCTGGAAACCTCAGATGGTTTTGAAAACCGACCAAATTGTAGCTCGAATACCGCAGGTTCTCCGGCCGGAGTTGCACCACGGCGTACGGCTGCTTGCCGGTCCGCGGATCGATCAAGCCCACGGGCTTCATGGGACCGAACCGTAACGTGTCCACACCCCGCCGCGCCAATTCTTCGATAGGCAGGCAAGCTTCAAAGTAGTTCAAGTCTTCAAACGCTTGCGCTTGGACGGTTTTGGCACTCATCAGCGCATCGTAGAAAGCACGATACTCATCCTCGGCCAGCGGGCAGTTCAGGTAGTCTTCACCACCTTTGCCATAGCGCGAGGCGCGGAAGATGCGCTCCATATTCAAGGTTTCTGCATCCACAATGGGGCTGATGGCGTCGTAGAAGAAGAGGTTCTCAGAACCGGTAAGCGCCTGGAGCCGCGCCGCAAGCGTGTCCGAAGTAAGCGGCCCCGTAGCAATCAGTGTAGAGACGCCCCGCTGGGGCGTCTCCTGTGCAGGAATTTCCTGAAGCTCCTCACGACGCAATTCAATCAACGGATGACGCTCGATTGAGGTCGTCACCGCCGTCGCAAACTGCTCGCGGTCAACCGCCAGCGCTGTACCGCCGGGAACCGCATTCGCGTCCGCCGCACGCAGCAAGAGTGACCCGGCCCGCCTCAGCTCTTCCTTCAGCAGCCAAGAGGCGGAGCCCGGCGCGTTCGACTTGAGCGAATTGCTGCAAACCAGTTCCGCGAGCTTGTCAGTCTTGTGTGCCGGCGTTGGTCGGGTGGGGCGCATTTCATAGAGGATAACGGGCACGCCGCGCTCGGCAAGCTGCCAAGTCGCCTCGCACCCTGCCAGCCCGCCACCCGCAACCACGACAGGTCGCATCTGTAGCCCCATCTGGACGGCATTATAGCAGGCAGGTGTGGCGGCGCGTCTTGGTTCCGGCCTTCTTATGAAGTTACCGCGTGTTCATACTTGCATGCTTCGTTGGGGCAGTAGCGGACAGGGCCGGATTTCTTGTCGAACTTCTCGAGGAGGATGGGTGAGCCACAACTCGGGCAAGGTTCGGCGACAGGTTTGTCCCAGGCGGTGAACTTACACTCCGGATAGCGGCTGCAACCGTAGAAAATCTTGCCGCGCTTAGTGCGCCGCGCCACCAATTCTCCAGTACAGCCTTTTTCCGGGCAGGCGATGCCCAGCGTCTGGCGTTTCACATATCGGCACTTGGGGTAGTTGCTGCACGCTGTGAACTGCCCGTAGCGGCCGTGTTTGAGAACCAAGTTGCTGCCGCACGTCGGACACTTCTCGTCCAGCAGGACGTCGGCCACGGCGGTGGCAGTCCCCTCCTTCATGACGATCTTCTTGGTGTTGCGGCACTCGGGATAACCCGTGCAGGCCAGGAAGAAGCCGAACCGGCCACGCTTGACGGCCATGGGCTTGCCGCATTTCTCGCAGGCCTGCTCCGCGACTTCCGGAGCGGGGGGAGCGGCAGGGCTGTACTTGGCCGCCAGCTCGGGAGTCAGGTCGCTCGTGCCATCGCAATCCGGATAGCCCGTGCAGGCCAAGAACTGGCCGTGGCGTCCCAGGCGAACATTCATGGGTTTCCCACACTTCTCACACTTCACCTCGGTGGGGATACCCTCGCCCTTGACATCTTGCATCTCCTGCTCGGCGAGTCGCAAATCCTTCTTGAACTTCGTGTAGAACTCGTCGAGCGCGTCAATCCAGGAAAGCTTCCCCTCTTCAACCTCGTCGAGTTCCTCTTCCATGCGCGCCGTGTATGCCACATCGAAGATATCGCTGAAGTTCTTCACCAGCAGGCCGCACACGAGCATGCCGAGATCGGTGGGATAGAACCGGCCTTGCTGTTTGTGAACGTAAGCGCGGTTCTGGATGACGGAAAGGATAGTGGCATACGTCGAAGGCCGGCCGATGCCCTTCTCCTCCAGCGCCTTGACCAACGTGGCTTCGTTGTAACGGGGCGGCGGTTCAGTGAAGTGCTGTTCGGGGTGAAGCCGGCGCAGCCTCAGCGTTTCACCTTGCTCGACAGCGGGCAGGCGATGCTTCAACTCTTCGTCCTCCGCCATCTCCGCCTTCTCGTCCTTGCCCTCCTCGTAGACGGCGCGGAAGCCGTTGAACTTCTCCACCGAACCGGTGGCGCGGAAGAGGTAGTCGCCGGCAGTGATGTCAATCGTGGTCTGGTCAAAGACCGCCGGGTTCATCTGCGAGGCCACGAAGCGCTGCCAGATGAGCTTGTAGAGCCTGAATTCATCGGGGCTCAGGAAGCCGTGGACGGATTCGGGTGTGCGCTCGACAGCCGTGGGACGGATGGCCTCGTGGGCGTCTTGCGCGCCCTTCTTGCTGCGGTAGTGAATGGCCTCCGAAGGCAGATAGGCCTGGCCGAAGTTCTTCAGGATGTAGGCTCGCGCCGCGCTCAGGGCACCCTCCCCGACGCGCGTGGAATCCGTCCGCATATACGTAATCAGGCCGACGGATCCCTCCTCCCCCAGGTCAACGCCCTCGTACAGCTTCTGGGCAACGGTCATGGTCTTGCGAGCCGTATAGTGCAGCTTGCGGACGGATTCCTGCTGGAGTTTGCTGGTGATGAACGGGGGCACGGGGTACTTGCGCTTCTCGCGCGTGGTGACCGACTGCACGACGAACCGCGCGGCCTCCACGGCCGCG
>JBEKCQ010000115.1:0-12001 GCA_050014795.1 Terriglobia bacterium
GTGGGCACGCCATCCAAATCACAGGGGGAGTCGCCCGTAAGACAACCCAAGTTGATCTGGGAATGGTCGAGGCCGAGCAGGTGTCCAAACTCGTGGATCATCACCGCCTTGAAATACGCCGCCGGCACCTCGGGGTTGGAGGCGTTATCAATGCCGTCCAGGAATCTCCCGTTCAGCACCGAGTAGCCTCGTTGGTAATAATTGCTGTCAACCCCGTTACTGCCCGGGCAGGCAGGGGAGGCAAAGCCCAGCACGGAATTCCGATCCATGCCCGCCGCCGCAACCGCGCTGCCGTCCACGTCGTAAATGATGCTCCGTTCCTTGGCAATGCTGCCGAGAGCGCCGCAGCCTTCGATGGCGTTGATCACATCCATGATGTTGCTGGCCGTCACGTCCGCGCCCAATTTCCCGCCATTGCTCGCGTCCGGGGTGAATGTAATGTTGGCGGTGGGAGCATCCTGCCAGACCTGGAACGAGGCCGCCACCAGGCTGTCAGCCTGCGAATTGGTCTGGGTGCCGAGGTTGCCGAGGTCCAGCGAAAAGCCACACCGGGTACGGCGCCCGGCCCGCCCACATAAAGAGGTCCGGTGGCACGGGCGGTGACTGCAACCCCTGCCGCCAGTACCAGCAGAAGTGTGCCGACACGCTTGAGCCGAGACAGTAGCTTCATTCCGTATTCGCCCTCGGCATGAATTGCCGGACTACGGATACTAAGTCCTCCAAGGGAACGGGGCCGTGCCTAACTCCTGCCAGGCTCAGTTGGCGGGGAGAAAGGCTCACGCCCGCCCGCGCCGCCTCTGGTGCCAGGTTCCTGAACAGCCCGGCGTTGCCCCAGTCGTTCTCCACCAGGTCATTTCCCCGCTGGTCCTGCAGGATGTGGAAGCGCCCCTGTTCTCCCCCTATAGGAGAACTCAGGCCGTAGCGAGAGGGCTCCACCAGGAAGAGCAGCAACCGCTGCCCCGCCACATATCCGCGCTTTCCCATCCGGGCCTGCGGCCCGAGGAGAAACTCTCGAAAGCTCAGGCGCTCCCCGGCAGGGCCGCGGAGCATCCGCTCAACCTGGAGCGTGACCAGCACGGTCGAGAGGTGGGGGTAGTCGGGATGGCCTTCGTAGCGGGCTTCCACCACGCGCCCCTGCACGATGATGGGGGCGCGCTGGGCGAGCTCGGGCAAACCGACTTGGCGATACAGGGGCTGCGCGTGCGCGGGAGCGGCCAGCGCCAAGAGGGAAAGCAGCGCTGCCAGTGTGGGAAGAAGGCCGCGATGCCGGTCCGCTTCCAACCGTGGGTCGAATGCCCTTCTGCTCGCTGCGCCGTGACTCATGAGAGTACCAGTGCGTATTGTATGCCTTGGCCCCACGCGACGCAAGCGTTTCGGCATATATACAGAGGATGCGCCACCCTCCACTGGCGTTGTCCCATTTTTCCACTTTACGACAATTTTGCGAGCAAGATTCGGATAGAATCGCGCCTCGGCTTGCCCTAGTCTGGCGCGTGGAGATGCTGGCTTTGGCTCACGATCGACCGAGCAGCAGCGGGATGCAAAGGGAAGACGCCTACTGGCGGGCGGCGCTCGCGAGAGATGCCCGCTGGGATGGGCGTTTCGTGTTTGCCGTGCGCTCCACGCACATTTACTGCCGCCCCTCGTGCCCGGCGCGGCGGCCCGCGCGGAGGCAGGTGGTCTTCTTTCCGTTGCCCGAGGCTGCCGAGCGTGCGGGTTTCAGACCTTGCCGCCGGTGCCGGCCGCAGGAGGCGCCGGGTAATCCCAGCTTGGAACTGGTCCGCCGGGTCTGTCGCGCGATCGAAACCGGCCTTGAAGAGCCGCTCACACTCCGAGCCCTGGGCGCGCTCGTGGGTGTGAGTCCCGGCCACCTGCAACGAGCCTTCACGCGGCTGATGGGAATCACGCCGCGCGAGTATGCTGACGCGCGTCGCCTGGATAGGCTGAAAGCACAACTGCGCGAGGGCCAGAACGTGACGCATGCTCTCTACGGAGCCGGATACGGCGCAAGCAGTCGCCTCTATGAAAAAGCTGATGCGCAGCTTGGCATGACACCGGGAACATATCGACGGGGAGGGAAGGGAATGAAGATCAGCTACACCATCGTCAATTCGCCTCTGGGACGCCTGCTCGTGGCGGCCACCGAGCGCGGCATCTGCATGGTCAGCCTGGGGGATTCCGCCGCCTCGCTCGAGGCTGCCTTGCGCCACGAGTACCCAAGCGCGGAAATTCAGCAGGATGCGTCCGGCTCTGCGCCCTGGGTCAAGGCCATCGTGCGCTGTCTCAACGGCCGTCAACCCAATCTCAACTTGCCATTGGACGTCCAGGCCACGGCGTTTCAAAGACGCGTGTGGGAAGAACTGCGCCGCATCCCGTATGGGCGCACTCGTTCCTACAAGCAAGTCGCTCAAGCCATCGGCCGCCCCTCGGCAGTGCGTGCCGTGGCCCGCGCCTGCGCCACCAACCCCGTGTCCGTCGTGATCCCGTGCCACCGCGTCCTGCGCGCCGACGGCGGCTTGGGCGGCTATCGCTGGGGGCTAGAGCGCAAACGCGCTTTGCTGGAGAGGGAAAGGCACAACCGACCGCCGAGACCATCCTGAGTCTCGTGCAGGCCGGGCGTGGGACTTTGCCAGCCTGAACCCGTAGCCGCCAGCGACCAAGGACGTTTCGTTCCCTTTTCACAAAAACGAGTGTAAAATGACTACTCCAGCATTCTCGCTTGCTGGGAGTGGCCGGTCTGGGCGCCGGAAGTGGTGGGTGTGTCCAGAGCCGGCGAGCTAAAATGTTTGACGCCCTACAAGAGAAGTTCCAGCGCGTTTTCAAGACGTTACGTGGCCAGGGCATTCTCAATGAAGCCCTGGTTGACGAAACGCTGGGGGAAGTGCGTCTGGCGCTGTTGGATGCAGACGTCAATGTAAAGGTCGTCAAAGAGTTGCTGGCCCGCGTGCGCGTCCGGGCGCTGGGAGAAGTAGTGAGTGCGAGCTTCACGCCGGCGCAGGAAGTCGTTCGCATCGTGCGGGACGAACTGGTGGAGATCCTGGGGCGTGAGGCGGCGCTGCTGACTTTCACGCGGGAATATCCCAACGTGTTTTTGCTGGTCGGCTTGCAGGGTTCCGGCAAGACGACCACGGCAGGCAAGCTAGCGCTGTGGCTTGCGAAGAAGAGAAAACGCCCCATATTGGTCTCGACGGACGTTTACCGGCCGGCGGCGCGGGAGCAACTGGCCATTGTGGCCAAGGCGATCGAGATCCCTTGCTTCCCGGGGGAAGGAATTACCTCACCCATCGAGCTGGCCCTGGCGGCGCGGAAGGATGCCGCCGACCGCGGTCACGACGTCCTCATCGTGGATACGGCGGGCCGCCTGCACATCGACGAGGAGATGATGCAGGAGGTGAGCGAACTGCGCACCCGCTTGCGGCCGAGTGAGGTGCTGCTGGTAGCCGACGGCATGACCGGCCAGGACGCGGTGCGCAGCGCCCAGGAATTCCACGAGCGGCTGGGAACGACCGGCGTGATCCTGACCAAGCTCGATGGCGACGCGCGCGGCGGCGCGGCCCTTTCCATCCATCACGTGACCGGCCAGCCCATCAAGTTCATCGGGGTGGGCGAGAAGTACGACGCGCTGGACGTCTTCTATCCGGACCGGATCGTTTCCCGCATTCTGGGGATGGGCGATATGCTTTCGCTCATCGAGAAGGCCGAGGAGACCATCGACAAGCAGAAAGCTCTGGAAGTCCAGCGCAAGATCGTGACGGACACGTTCACCCTGGCAGACTTTCGCGACCAGCTACGTCAGATGCGCAAACTCGGCCCCGTGGACCAGATGATGGGCATGCTGCCCAAGGTGGGGATTTTCAAGGACGCCGGCAAGATGCACGTGGACGAAAAGGAACTGGTCCACATTGAGGCTATCATTGATTCCATGACCCGGCGCGAACGTGCCAACCACGAAATCATCAACGGCAAGCGGCGCAAGCGCATCGCGCGGGGCAGCGGCACCAGCGTGCAACTGGTGAACCAGGTGCTGAAGCAGTACGTACAAACCCAGAAGATGATGAAGTCTCTGGGCCGGAATCTGTTCGGTCGTCAGCTCAGCGGGCTGAAAGCGCCCGTGGGACCGGGAATGTAGACACGCCCCGGTGGGGCGTCTGCGAGACGGCTCAGCGGGCCGTCTCTATATCGAAACCAAGGGGGGTTGATTGCTGAAAATACGGCTGGCTCGTACAGGAGCCAAAAAGCAGAGTTCTTACCGGATCGTGGTCATTGAAAAGGAGCAGGCTCGGGACGGGCGCTTCGTGGAGATCCTGGGTCACTACAACGCCCGACGCAATCCGCCGGAAGTGGTGCTGAACCGCGAGCGGGCTGAGTATTGGCTGGGGCGAGGAGCCCAAGCTTCCGAGACCGTTAAGAGCTTCCTGAAGAAAGCCAAGGAAGCAAAAAGCTAACAGGACCCCGCCGTTCGGCCGGAGGGCGGGGCCGAGTTCCCATTCATATGTTCTCCGACGCACTCTTTCCTTGTGGGCATTCCGGACGATTCGGTTGCAGGGGAGGGCCAGATGAAGGAGCTCATCGAAGCCATTGCCAAGGCGCTTGTGGACAATCCTGATCAGGTTCAAGTCCGGCCGGTCGAAGGGGAACAAATCACAGTTTTGGAGCTACGCGTTCACCCTTCGGACCTGGGGAAGGTGATCGGCAAGCAAGGACGAACCGCGCGGTCCATCCGCACCATTCTCGGGGCCGCGGGGATGAAGCTGAAAAAGCGCTTTACGCTGGAAATCCTGGAGTAGAGGGTGGCACGCATCCGCTCTCGAGCCCAGCGCGTGAGTCCGAAGGCTTCAGAGGCGCTGCCCGAGAAAGAGGCAAGGGAGTTCTTGGCCGTGGCGCGCATCGTGAGGCCGCAGGGGCGGCGGGGCGAAGTCGTGGCCGAAATCCTCACGGATTTTCCCCAACGCTTCGCCGAACTGCGCCGGGTGTATTTGGAGAGGCCGGGAAGCCCGCCGGAGCCCGTGCCGGTCGAGAAGGTCTGGCCGCACCAGGGACGGGTCGTGCTGAAGTTTCCTGGCGTCGATTCCATCGACCAGGCAAACCGGCTGCGTGGAGTTCACGTGCTGATCCCGCGCGAGGAGAGGATGCCGCTCCCCGCGCATCACTATTATGTTTGGGAACTGAAAGGTTGTCGGGTAGTAGCGGAGCGCCAGGGAGCGCCGAGCGAAGTGGGAACTGTAATCGAGGTTGAGCCAACCGGGGGCGTGGATCTGCTGCACGTCGCCACACCCCGCGGTGAAGTGCTCATCCCGCTGGCACAGGACATCTGCAAGCGGATCGATACGGAAGCGAAGACCATTGTCATCGACCCGCCCGAGGATTTGCTGGATTTGAATATCAGACTGGCGCGCTGAGCGGAAGACTCGTGGGAACGGAGATTAGGAATTCGGAGCACGGCTTTTGCCCAGCCCCCCGCACCATGGTCTTTGACGTCATCACGATTTTCCCGGAGTTCTTTGGCAGCATCCTCGAGCACGGCTTGCTGAAGCGGGCGCGGGCGGGCGGGCAAGTGAACATCCGACTCCACGACCTGCGGGACTCCACTGATGACCGCCACCGCACCGTGGACGACCGGCCCTTTGGTGGCGGCCCGGGCATGGTTTTCAAGCCGGAGCCGTTGTTTCGCGCGGTGGAAGCGGTGAAGGCAGAAGCGCCCGGAGAGACCTGCCCGGTCATCCTGCTCAGCCCGCAGGGACGCTTGCTGACGCAGGCGGTCGCGGAAGAATTGGCCGGGAACGCGCGGCTCGTGCTGCTGTGCGGGCGGTACGAGGGCGTGGACGAACGCGTCGCCGAGCACCTCGCGACCGACGAGATTTCCATCGGCGACTACGTGCTCAGTGGCGGGGAACTCGCGGCTGCCGTGGTGATGGAAGCCGTCACACGCCTGTTGCCGGGCGTCCTGGGCAACGAAGAATCGCGGGAGCAGGATTCCTTCGCCTGCAGCGCAAGCCCTGCCGGCAACGGAGGGCACGGGATCCTGGATTGCCCGCACTACACGCGGCCGGCGGACTTCCGCGGCTGGACAGTTCCGGAAGTCCTGCTCTCCGGAAACCACGAGGAGATTCGGCGGTGGCGTCGCCGGCGCGCGCTGGAAAAGACCTGGCGCAAGCGGCCGGATTTGCTCACGCGCGTCCCGCTGAGCGAGGCCGACCGAAAGTTGTTGGAAGAGATCACGCGCGCCACCTGTGAGACGGCAGCGCCAAGAGGTTGACCAGGTGCGGCGGTCCGCGGCCGCCGTCCAGCTTCGGCGCTCGCAGAGCGCCGCTGCACGCGTGGCCCCCGCAGACTGAATGGGGCGCCCGCGGCTATTTCAAGACCGGGAGTAAAACGACAATGAAAGTCCTCGACAAGATTGAACAGCAGCAGATGAAGAAAGATATCCCTGCCTTTCGCGCGGGCGACACCGTCCGCGTCCACGTCAAGATCAGAGAGGGCGACAAGGAACGGATCCAGGTCTTCGAAGGTGCGGTTATCAGCCTGCGCCGCGCCGCGAATCATTCCACTTTCACCGTCCGCAAGATGTCCTTCGGCCACGGGGTGGAACGGATCTTCCCCCTGCACTCGCCGGTGGTGGACAAGATCGAAGTGGTCCGCTCCGGCCGCGTGCGTCGCGCCAAGCTTTACTACCTGCGCAAGCTGCGGGGTAAGGCCGCGCGCATCCGCGAAGCCCGCACCGAACAGGAAAAGTAGCCCGCCTCCCAAGTTCCGAAGGAGAGGCCGCGTCCGGCAGCCAGCGGTGGCGTTGACGGAAAGCCCTGGCAGCGTCCTTGGAACGGATCCGGCCGGAGGCCCGGGGCGCGATTTTCATCCATGGATTACGAGGCGCGGATGTTGAAGCGCGCCTCCGCGATGGCGAGGCCGCGGACCTCGATGCGGCGCAAATCCCGCGTGCCCAATCCAAACTCCTCGGCCAGGCGCAGCGTGCTGTCACAGCTTTCGAACGGGGGCGTACCGCGGTCGGCCATCGGGTCAAAGCCCATCAGCGCGGTGGCCACCGCGTCCGCGGTGACGCAATTTGTTCCCGCCACGAGCAGCCTGGGCCGGGTAGCTCGAACCCGTTTCACCCACGGACCCTCGCCACCCGCCATCGTCGCCACGCCGTCGATAATCGCCAGATGAATGGGGCGCGCCGCGACCAGCTCCACGATGACGTGCGGTACGCGATAGCCCTGATCGCGGGGTGAGTGGGGATCGATCTCGGGGGGAGAGCTCTTGGAGGGCTGGCGGTTTCCCGTATGGAGCATGAGGCGCGAGCCGCCGGGGGTGCGGCTCGGCTCGTCGATGCCCGCCCCTTCTCCGTAAATCGTGCAGGGGGGAATTCCAAAATTGTTTTTCATGGCCAAGGTGACGCCAGCCTCCTCGTGCTCTTTCAGCTTGGCCAGGGAAACGTAAACGTCGCAGTCCTCATAGGAGGGGTTTGCATCGTAGGCGTTGAACACTCGTCCGCCTCCCGGAACTTTCAGCCGGCAATACTTCCCGCCTTTTCCCGGGGGGTTGGTGTTCTCGAACTCCACGCCTGCCGCGGCACGGACAAACTCATCGGGGTTCCAGCCCGCACGGCGCATGAACTCCTCCAGCGGTTGCACTGTGCCGGCCGCACTTTCGATCAGACGAATCCGGCGCGCGCCAGCCTTGCCCAGCAGGTGCACGCTGGCCGCGATAACTTGCGGATGCACCCAGGACGTCACCTCCACTGGTGCGCCGGCCACGCGGCCTTCGGGACTACCCGTGAGATTCAGCTTCACGGCGACGGTCTTGCCCTTGACGAGCCGTTCCAGGCCACCCAGTTGGTCGAACATTCTCGCCAGGGTGGGCAGCACGTCCGCACCGTAACTGCGGCATCGCGCCACGGCGACCGGCGCCGTCGGCGGGGCGGTTCCCAGGATTCGGTCCGCAAGGCAAAGACTGGTTGCCGCGGTTCCCAGGGACTGAATGAATTGTCGTCGGTTGCAGGGGGTTCGCATGGTCACACCCTCCTCATGGGGTTCAGCGTGAATAAACCAAAACGCACGATAAGTCAAACGTCCCTGCGGTCTCGAATGCTCCGGTCGCGCTGGGCCGACCCACGCTGTATCTCTGTGGGTATGATTTTCAGATTTGTCTTGCACGCGCGTCGTGAGATAGACTTCTGTCAACTTGCATATGCGGCGCGCCCACGACGCGAAAGAGCCCCGTTGCACCGGTCGCCTGGAGGCACAAGCCTTCCGCCACGGCTGGCGTCGGGTCGCCGGCTGCGATGAGTCCGGACGCGGCTCGCTGGTGGGGCCGCTTTACGCTGCCGCCGTTATCCTTGACCGCGCCAAGCCCATCCCCGGCGTGGATGACTCCAAGAAGCTGTCCCCTGCCACGCGCTTTGCCCTGGCTGCGGAAATCCGCGAGAAAGCAGTAGCTTTCCAGGTCGTGGCAGTTCCAGCAGCAGAAGTTGACGCGCTGAATGTGTACGAGGCCTCGCGGCAGGCCATGATTCGCGCCCTCCAGGGTCTTGATCCCCCGCCCGATTACGTCCTCACGGACGCGATGCCGTTGGGCAGACGAGACAAACGCGAAGAGTTTCCGATACCCCACCGCGCCATCATCCACGGCGACGCGCTTTCCGTCTCCATCGCTGCCGCATCGATTCTGGCCAAAGTTGCCCGCGACGCGCACCTCGAAGAACTCGACCAGCTGTACCCGCAATACCAGCTCGCGCGCAACAAGGGTTACGGCACCGCCGAACACCTTGAAGCCCTGGCACGCTATGGCCCTTGCCTTGAACATCGCAAGACCTTCCAGCCGGTGAAGGACTACCTGCTTCCGTTGTTTCCGCTCGCGCCGGCGTAGGGGCGTGACCTGCCTTGGGGCACCGGAGCTTGCGCCCACTTTTTTGGGAGTCGGAGTCTGCTCCGCCGGCATGAGGCGGCGGCAGAGGCCGCCGCACTCCAAGAGGTGCTATACTCGCGCAGGCGAACGGCAAGGTTGGCCCCTCAAGGGTGTTACACCATGTCCTCATTACTCATCAAGGGCGGCCGTGTACTCTCACCTGAAGACGGCTTGGACGGCGAGCTTGACGTCCTGGTCGAAGACGGTGTGATCCGCGAGATCGGTCCGAATCTCATCGCGGCCGCCGATGAGACCTTTGACGCGCGCGGGCAGGTGGTGGCGCCGGGCCTCGTCGACATGCACGTTCATTTACGTGAGCCCGGTGGCGAGATTTCTGAGACCCTCGAAACCGGGCTGCAAGCCGCTGTCGCCGGGGGCTTCACGGCGGTCTGCCCGATGCCCAACACCAAGCCCGTCATCGACCGGCCGGAACTGGTTCGCACGACTATCCAGAAAGCTCAGAAGATTGGCTTGGCGCGCGTGTTTCCCATCGCCACGGTCTCCATGGAAAGCCTGGGGGAGTCGCTGACCGATCTTGCCGCGTTGAAGGCGGCGGGCGCTGTGGCGTTTTCCGACGACGGCCGGCCCGTGAAGACTGCCGGCCTGATGCGGCGGGCGATGGAGAAGGCCCGAGGCGTGGGCGTACCCATCATCGATCATTGCGAAGACCCCAGCCTGCACCCCGGCGGTGTCGTCAACGAGGGGCTCGTCGCTGAGCGCTTGAAGGTGCGCGGCATCCCGAACAGTTCGGAGGACGTCTGCCTGGGGCGCGACCTGATTCTGGCGGAAGCCACCGGAGCGCATTTGCACGCGGCGCACCTTTCCACTGCCCGCGCCGTGGAAATGGTTCGTGCCGGGAAGCGGCGGGGCATCCGTGTCACCTGCGAGGTTACTCCGCATCACTTCACGCTCACCGATGAAGCCGTTATCCAGTACGGAACCAACGCCAAGATGAACCCGCCGCTGCGCAGCGCGCAGGACCTGGAGGGGGTTCGTGCCGGGATAGCCGACGGTACGGTCGACGCGCTCGCCACCGACCACGCGCCGCACGCGCCCGAACTCAAGGCGAAGCCCCTCGGCGGCGATTCGCCCTTCGGCGTCGTCGGGCTGGAGACAGCGCTCGGATTGGCACTCACGCAACTGGTCCACACGGGCCGTATTTCGCTCGCGCACCTTGTCGTCCTGATGAGCACTAATCCCGCGCGCCTCATCAACCAGCCGCTCGGCCGCCTGCAGAGCGGTGGCCCCGCCGACATCACCGTCTTTGACCCCAACCTCGAGTGGACCTACCGCGCCGCTGAGGGCCGCTCCAAAAGCCGCAACTCTCCCTTCGACGGCTGGAATTTGAAAGGTGCCGCCACCGCCACCATCGTAGGCGGAAAGATTGTGTACCGCCGCGTGTAGCGGAAGGCCCGCTCTGTGATCTTGCGGTCTTTGCCGGAGGACTGCGCGACGGTGGATAAGCCGTCCCGCTGTGCGGGGTTGCACACCGGATGTTGCGCTACTTCTTCGTGCGGCTGCCGGGTTTGATGGCGGGGAGGCCGGACTGGCAGAGAGGACATTCCTGGGGCTTGTAGTTCTGCACGGAGAGGGTGACGAGTGCGATCTTGGGGACGCCTAAGTCCACCGTTCCGCCGCTGCGGTCGATGAGCGCGCCCACACCGACCACTTTTCCCCCGGCCTGCTCGACTGCGGCCATGGTCTCGCGTGTGGAGCCGCCGGTGGTGATGACGTCTTCCACGACCAGGGTCGGTTCGCCGGCCGCCAAGCTGAAGCCGCGACGCAGCGTCATGACGCCTTCCTGGCGTTCCGTGAACAGCGCGCGCAGGCTGAGCGCCCGCGCTACTTCGTGTGACATAATCACGCCACCGAGGGCTGGCGCGGCAACGACCGTCGCGCCCAAGCGGTGCAGCTTCGCCGCCAGCTCGGAACACAACCGCTCAGCAACGCGCGGGTGCTGCAAGACCAGCGCGCATTGAATGTAGCGGTCGCTGTGCAGCCCCGAGGAGAGAATGAAGTGGCCCTCGAGAAGGGCGCCGTGCTCACGGAAGATCTGTAGGATTTCCTTGTCAGTCATGGATTGTCAACCTGGCTAGAAGAAGATGCGAGGGCCTTCTCCATCTCTGCGACGATGGCGTCTGCGGCCGCTGCCGGGTCGGGGGCTTCGGTGATGGGGCGGCCCACCACGAGGTAGTCGGCCCCGGCGCGGATGGCGCTTTCCGGCGTGGCGATGCGCGCCTGATCGTCTGCCGCGGCGCTCGCAGGCCGGATGCCCGGCGTGACGATCACGAGGCCAGGCCCCAACGCGCGACGAAGTGCCGCAACTTCCCGGGGCGACGCGACTACGCCATCGAGTCCCGCTTGCTGCGCTAACCGTGCCAGCCTGACGACCGCTTCCTCGGGGCTGCCGCAGACGCCGAGTTCGCTGAGGTCGTCGCCCGTTAGGCTGGTCAGAACCGTGACGGCCAGCACGAGCGGCCGCGACCCGTTAGGGCGACCCGCCGAGCCTTCCTGCGCGCCCGCGAGCGCGGCCTCCATCATCTTGCGCCCGCCGGAAGCATGCACGTTGAACATACTCACGCCCAGTTGAGCCGCCTGGCGCGCTGCGGCCCGCACGGTATTAGGGATGTCGTGCAGTTTCAGGTCGAGGAAGACCTTCTCACCGACGGCGACCAGAAAACGGGGGAGCACCGGTCCTTCCGCCGTGAAGTTCTCCAGGCCAACTTTGAACATCCCCGCGTGGCCGCGCAGCCGCTCAACGAGACGCAGTCCCGCCTCGGCGCTCGGAACGTCCAAGGCCACAATCAGTTTGTCTCTCGCAGACATCGCTCCTGCCGTCTCGCGGAATTCAGCCCGCCACCCGGTTTTGGCGGCGTAGAGCCGTTGTTACAAATGCGCAGCCATTTTAGTGGAAGGAGGTGGAAAGTTGAATCAGAAAGTCGCTCGCTGGGAAAAGGCTAGGCCTCATCGGCAGTGCGGGACGCTTTGGGCTGGCCGCGGTGATCCGAAAACAGCCGCTGAAATCCTTCCGACTCTTTGCGCAGCTCCAGCCAATCAAAGAATAGATCGGAAGTCTCCAGCCAGACCCGGAACCAGT
>JBEKCQ010000116.1:0-12054 GCA_050014795.1 Terriglobia bacterium
GAGAGATCGTGCTGGGCGACGGCGCGCTCGGTGAGGTAGTCGAGATAGGTGGGGGAACCTGCCAGGCGGTCCCTATAAGCCGCCGCGCCCTGGCGACGAATAAACAAGTCCGGGTCCAAGCCACCGGGCAGCGCCAATACCTTGGCCTCGAAGCCTTCCTCGAGCAACAGATTCAGCGAGCGTTCGGTGGCCGCCACTCCCGCCGAGTCCGGGTCGTAGTTCACCACCACGCGCCGCGAATAGCGCGACAGGAGCCGAATCTGGCCCTCGGTGAGACTGGTGCCGCAAGTGGCGACCACGTTCTCGACGCCTGCGGACGCCACCGCGATACAGTCCATGTAGCCTTCCACCAGGATGGCATAATCGAGTTTGCGGATGGCCGGTCCGGCTCGGTCCAGGTGGTAAAGCACGCGCCCCTTGGTGTAGATGGGCGTTTCCGGAGAATTGAGATATTTGGGTTGGTCATCGCCCAGGGCGCGGCCGCCGAAGGCCACCACTTTCCCTGACTCATTGGCAATGGGAAAGATGACGCGCCGCCGGAAGCGGTCGTAATGGCGTTTGCCCTCGGCATCACGCAGCACGAGTCCGCTTCTCTCGAATGTGTCGGGCTTGAAGCCTGCGTCCAGCAACCAGCGCGTCAGCGCCTGGCCGTCGCCGGGCGCGTAGCCCAACCGGAAGCGTCCCACCACTTCGTCACTCAGGCCCCGGTCGGCCAGGTAGGCGCGCGCGGTTCGGCCTTCCGCGGTAGCGCCAAGCTGGGAGGCGAAAAACTTGGCTGCCACTTCGTGAATCTTGTAAAGCGTGGTGCGCTCGCGCGCGTTCGCGTCCGAGGCCTCGTCGCGCGAACTCTCACGCAGATGGACCCCGACCTTCTCCGCGATGCGGTGCAGCGCCTCGGGGAAGGAAAGGTTCTCGATGAGCATCACGAACTTGAAAACGTCGCCACCCACTCCGCAACCGAAACAGTGAAAGATCTGCTTGGTGGGGTGCACCGCGAAGGAAGGGGTCTTTTCCTGGTGAAACGGGCACAGGCCCATGAAGTTGGCCCCCGCCTTGCGCAGCTTGACGTAATCGCCCACCACCTTGACGATGTCCGCCGCGGCCCTCACTTCGTCCACTTGGCTCATGGGAAACCAGTTGACAGTCTACAGTTGACAGTCAAGAACCCGCCGTCGCTGGCTTGTGCCCTAGCCCCCAACCCCTGATCCCTGACCCCTGCTCTTAAGGCAACAAGACGATGTTCGATGCGGGCTTGGAGAATTCCTCCGATTTGAACTGGGTGCGCAGGAAATCGAGGTAAGCGCGGCTTTTAGGGCGGCCATTCGTATGCGTCGCACCCAGTTGCGCCAGGAAAACCACCGCCTCGCGGATTTCCCCATCCCGCGTGCCGCTCAGCCCCGCCTGCTGGGCCTCCGCCTTCCTGAAATCTTCCACGGCAGCTTTGAGCTTCTCGTAGAGCTCACGCTGCACGCGGTAATCCGGAAGCTTCTCATAGTAAAGGCCACTGGAAAGCGTCCGGTAGGTCTCCGCCAGCGCCTGGAGCGAGGCGAGCACGTCAGCGTCCACTGCCAGGCGGTCGTCCCGCGCCTGCAGGCAAATGGCATAGGAGAGCGCCAGCAACAGCTTCTCGTGTGCCACCACAAAAGAGGCGGGAATCTTCGTGTCAGAAAATGGGACTTTCGACCAGTCGACTTCCCGGCGCTCGAGATCGTACGACCGGCTGGCCACAAGATAAGTGCAATCTGACGGGCAATCGATAGTCACTTCGCGCTCGGTGCCGCAACACACCGCGCAAATGGTCTCCGCTCTGGCGGGGCAGAACCGTTTTGGTTTGCGCTTCTGGCAAATCGGGCAGGCCAAGATCACTCCTTGAGTTGGCGCGTGTGGTCAGACTGCGTTGATCAAGCACCGCACAGCAGTTCGCAGCACGGGCGACCAAAAATGGCATTATGCCATATTTCGCAGCAAGACAGTGGTCCCGCGTCTCGAGTTGCCACCCCTTTCCAGAGTGCCCTGCGCGCGTGCCCAGCACAACCCACTCTCGATGAGTTGACTTGCGCGCTGGCATTAAACATAATTGGCGCAAGATGTCGGGCTCACCGAAGGAAGACTATTCCGATGTCCCGGTGGTAGTGGGCCGGAGAAGTCCGCGCGTGTCCGTTTCCGTACCCATTGTTATCCGGGGTGTGGACGTGACCGGCCAGGCATTCGAGGAAAACACGCAGACCGTTGGAGTCAACAAGCAAGGGGGAAAGATCGCCACGTTCCGCCAGTGGCAAATCGGTGACGAAATCACCATCGAGAATCCAGCCCTGGGACGCGCCGGCAAGGCGCATATCGTTCGCGTGGATGAGAAGCACATTCCCGAGGATCCATTTGAAATCGGCGTGGAGCTGAACGAAGCGGAAAACCTTTGGGGGGTCACGCTCCCGCCCGAGAACTGGCCGCGAAGCACCGCCGGCAATGTGGGTGGCCGGGTGGTCGAATGGACGCCCGAACCCGTTCCCGCCCATGAGGCCCCGGCATCGAGCCCTCCCGCTACCCCGCAGCCTCCCGCCGGGCTCGAGCCCGCGCCAGCGGAGGTCAGTGAACACGCTGAAGAACCAACGCCGCCTAGCTTGATCGCGGAAACTCCGTCCCGCTTGGCCGCGAAGACTGAGAAACCGGCAGAGAGTCAGGCGGAGCCCAGTCCACCGGCGACGGTTCGGCCCGCTGACCAGGCAGAATCCCGGAAGTCTCCCGGCGTCGGAGAAGTTGAGCGCAAGGAAGAGAAGCTACTACGCTCACTTCGGGAACAGCTCGAGACTCTATCCGGGTCCATGCGGGCCTCGCGCGCCGACCTCGAAGCCCACTTTGCCAGATTTCAAGAACTCCAGCGGAGCTGCCAATCCGAGCTGGCCAGGGCGCAAGAGAGCATTGAGAAGTTTGCGCAGGAGGCGATCCGTTCCGCGACGGCCGAGACGGAAGCGAAACTGCGGGCGACGACGGAGAGGCTTTCCACGCACTTTGTCGAAGAAACACGCGGCCGCCTCCAGGAGGAGGCGGCGAGAGCCGTTGAAGCGTCCACGCAACAGGCCGAGGCGCGACTCGCGGCCCTGGTCGAGGAGCACCTTTCCAAGGCGCATCCTCAACTTCAAGGCTCCTTGACTCAGGCGACGCAGAAAGCCAGCGAGCACATCACCCGGCTCCTTCAAACCGCCGTTGCTGACGAGGCGCTGAGATTTCGTAAACAACTGGCGGAGCATTCGACCGCTGCCCTGGAAGGATTTCGCCGGTACGCCGAGGTGCAGTCGACGGGCTTCCAGACAGAACTGGAGTCCACCCTGGGGCAGGTCCAGAAGAAGGCGGTGCAGGACGCATCAGACCAACTCCTGAAGACCGTGCAGGACTTGATGCAGTCCTCAGACCAAGTCCTCCAGGCGCAGACCGATGACACCCTCGAGCAGATTGTGGACGAGCTGAGAACCCTGGGGAAAGAGTCCCGGGACGAGACCGAGAAGCAGCATGCCGCCCTAACCCGTTCCCTCCGGGAAAAACTTGCCCAGGAAGCCACTGGGCTCGTGGAAGAAGCTCGCGGCCAGCTTCACCACACGATCCAAGAATTGCACAGCCAGTCGGCTCGCGAGCTTGCGGAGCATTTTCAAAAGGCAGCGGAGGGGCAGCGCGCCGCGCTCCTGAAGCAGTTCCAGCGGGAGGTCGAGCAGTCTTGCGAGCGAGGCATCGCCGATTTTCGCAACAGAGTCCAGCAGGCTGCCTCGGGAGCTTCTGACGAAGTGCACCGGCAGGTCGGCGTCGTGGCGGTCATGATGAAGGAATGGAGGGACCAAGCCAGGCTGGGCCTCGACACCTCGCTTGGCGATGCCGTCGCCGCTTTCCAGAAACAAAGCGCCGAACTTTCCCAGGAGGCCCTGGAGAAGCACCGCCAGCAGTTTGAGGGTCTGGTGAGCGACTTCCGCTCCCGCCTCCAGCAGGCCGCCGGCGCCCTCGAGGCGACACGCCCCGAAGGAAAAGAGACGCCATCGAAGTAGGCCTCCCCGAGGCCGGCGACGCTTGCCCGGAGTACCTCCCCCCACAAAGCCCACACCTATGCGCGGCGTTCCGGTCCGGCCGGTCGACGCCGGTGAGCCGCCAGGCTAGACGTCTAGTTTACGGTCTTTTCGAGCGGGAGGCGCCCGCGGGGATCACCCATCACCGCCAGCGAGTCCAGGAAGGCATCGACCAGAGTTCCGTCAAAGTGCGTGCCGCGGCAACGCCGGAGCTCCCGGGTCGCGTCCGGCACAGGGATGGGTCGCTTGTAGGCGCGTTCGGAAACGAGCGTGTCAAAACAATCCGCGATGGAAAGAATGCGCGCCCCCAGGGGAATGCTGTCCCCCTTCAACCCGTCCGGGTAGCCCCGCCCGTCGAACCGCTCATGGTGATGGCGCACCATTTTGCGGATGCGCTCGATGGCTTTCACCTTGAGAGGCGCCAGGATATTGTCTCCCAGGGCGGTGTGGCTCTTCATGATTTGGAATTCGCTGTCGGTCAGTTGGGCCGGCTTGTTCAGCACACTCTCCGGGATGCCGATCTTGCCGATGTCGTGGAGGATGCCGGCCAGACGAACCTCCTCAAGTTCCGATTCCAAGAGCCCTACCTGCTCCCCAATCTGCGCCGCCAGGTGGGCAACGGCTTGCGAGTGACCCTGGGTGTAATGGTCTTTGGCATCGATGGCGAAGGCGAGAGCCGTGACGGTGTCCATCAGGGAGAGGGCCGGGCCGGGGGAGTTTTCAGTGGCCTGCTGGAACCGCTGCAGGTATCGGTTGAAAGCCTCCGGGCCGGTGGAGAACATGCGCTTCACGGCAACGCCCAGATAGGCTTGCAGCAACTGCTGTTCCCATTCCGCGGTGGCTGATTCGGGGGCACTGGAAGCAACGCGCACGTGGTTGCCCTTTTCGTGTTTGGCAAGATACATTCCCGCTTCCGCAACGCGCAGAATTTCATCGGGCGCAGCGCCGTGAACCGGAAAGGTGGCGATGCCGAAGCTGGCGGTGATGCCCCCCTGGGAAAGAAAAGGATCCGACGCCAGGCTCAAGCACAAGCGTTCCGCCAGGGTCTCTGCCTGCTCCGTGCTGGCATCCGGCATCAGGATGGCAAACTCATCGCCGCCGTAGCGGGCCACCACGTTGGATTGCCGCGAACGCTCCTCCAGGGCGCGCGCCACCGCAATCAACACCTTGTCGCCTTGCAGATGGCCGTGCCGATCGTTCACCTGCTTGAAGCCGTCCAAGTCCATCATGATGAGGGAGAACGGCCGGCGCGAACGCGGCGCACGCCGCCACTCCGCCTCCATCGCCTCCCGGAAGAAGCGGTGGGTTTTCAGACCGGTCAGGCTGTCGGTAATAGCCTGTTCCTGGGCCACCTGGTAGGCGCGAGCGTTGTGCAGGGCCACCGCCAGTTGGTCGGCCAGGGTGGAGAGCGAGAGCACATCCTGCTGGGAGAATCCGTGGTCGTGCAGGCTTTCAACACTCAGCACGCCCAGCGTCTCTCTCCGGTATTTCAAAGGCAGGCTCAGCGCCGACCGGACGTCGGGATGCAGCGGAACGTAGCGCTCATCCTGTTCGACGTCGTTGGCTAGGATCGGTTCCCCGCTCTCGGCGGCAACCCCCGCCAGCCCCTCGCCGAGCTTGAAGCGCCGCCCCGACACGGAGGACTCGTACCCCTCCTGGGCTCCCACTACCAGCTCGCCGTGCTCCCGGTCCAACGTCTGAACGCGTGCCAGGTCGTAGCCAAACGCCGTGCGCAGTTGCTGACAGATGTTCGCGAGCAGTTCTTGCGGATCGAGGACCTCCGCAGCTTTCCGCCCGACCTCGTTCAGCAGTGCCAAGTGGCGTGCCCGGCGCTGCTCGTGCTGAAAGAGCCGGGCATTCTCTATGGCCACGGCAACTTCATCGGCCAGAATCTGCAAGAGGTGAAAATGCCGATCGTCGAGCGCGCCTTCGCGCTCAAAGTCCGCCACCGTCAGCACCGCCACCGTGCCGTCGGAGAAGTGAATGGGGACCCCGCACCAGGTCCGAATTCTTGGGTCAATCGACGAAATCCCCAGCCGACGGGTGGTGCTGATGAGATCGCGCGCAATCAACAGAGGAGCCCGGGTCCGCAGAACGTATTCGGAAAGCCCGTCGGCAGCCAGGCGGCCTCCGGCGGTTTCGGCGGCCTCGCTTTGCAAGGCAAAGACCGTTTCCGCGCGCCCCTCAAGCGACTCCTGGAAAGTCAGGGAGAAATTCGCTACACCCAGCAAGCCCCTCAATTCTCGCTGCAAGATGTGGAGCTGCCTCTCCAGGTCGAACGTCGCACTCAGCGCTTCGCCCACTCGATGGAGGATTCGCAACTCCTCGTCGTGACGCTCCGCCGTTTTCTGTAAGGAGCAGGTCCCCAGCGCCACGGAAATCTGGCTGCTGATCCCCCAGATAAGCCGGAGTTCGCCCGGTCGGAACGTCCTCAGCTTGCGGCTGGCCACCACTAAGGCTCCGCAAGACCTCTTTTGGGTCTGAAGCGCCGCCACGACCAGGGTCCTCGACCCTTCAGCGCTGAAGACATCCCGGAACTCCCGAAAAGCCGGGTCTCTGCCCTGGGCTACGGCCAGGTCCGGGCAACGCAAGTCGGGGAAGACCATCAAGCTCCCCCAACGCTCTCCGCAGGAAGAAAGGTAATCGCGCAGGGGGCTCGCCGAGAGGCGCGCCAAGGCTCGGCTGGAGAAGCCCCGGGCGCTGGAATAGTCCAGTTCGTCCGGACCCGGAAGGTGCAGGAACGCGCCGCCTTGCGCCATCCCCAACGCTTGCAGGATCCCCTCGAGCGTGCGGTCCACCATCTGCTTCAGATTCCCGCTGGCGGAAAGCGTGGTGGTGAGCAGGTGCAGGTTCGAGTAATGCAGGAACTCTGCCTCGGCTCGCTTTCGCTCCGCGCGGTAGTGGAGCAAGCGCTGAAGTATGAGGACAAGCAGGCAGAATGCGGCAGGAACGAGCAGCGTGAGGTTCGGAGGCAGGCTGTCCAGATATTTCCCCATCGCTAGCGCTCTCCGGGCGGTCAACGCGTAGAACGTCAGCCGCCTGTAGTTCCCTCTGCAGGCTAGGTGGTTCTACCCCCCTCGCCTGGCGCTGCTACGATGGGTGCAGAGGACAGTTCCCGTTGGACCGTCCGCGCCCGCTGCGCCTCCACACAGCCCGGCGTGGACCAGCCCTCTGAGACCGCAATATAGCGAAGGTTCTTCCCGGCGTCAACACTTATGTGCAGGCGCCCACACCCTATAAACAAAACCTCAAGTCAGGCCGGACTTCCGCCGAACAGATAGTTGAGAGGCTCGACTGTCCAACGCCGCTCTGGATCCCACCTCCTTTCGCGTCGTGGCGCTGGCAGCCTTGGCGGCAGGATCCTCCTAGCCTGCCGCCAAGGGCCTCCTCCGCACGTAGTGTCCTAACTCTGTGTTGCTGGCTGGTGGCGGCCTCCAAATGGCTGGCCGCCAAGGTTTCATGAGGATCTTCCCGATCTCGTCATGTCTAGTTGGGTCTTTCGATTTTTTCGAGATGCACTAAGGGTGGCTTCTGGGACTGGTCGAACTGAACCAAAAAGTGGTCAAAGAACCCATCACGGCCAAGGATTCCAGGCACGCGTAATTTCCTCACAAATCCCGCGCGCACCGTGAACGTCCAATGCTCTTCCACGTAAAGAGTGACCCTATGAAGATACATTGGCTCTCGCAGGCCAGCGAGTATTCCTCCAACTTCAGTCTTCTCTCCTTTCTCTACGTCAATTCCAAGGTAATCTGCCAGGTCAGATTTGAACATACACCACGGAGACCCAGAGTCCACGAATGCGTGGAACCGGGGGGATCGTTTTCCCCCCGGAAGGCCGATACGAACCCGTAGAACTGGCACCCATGAAACGTTTTCGCCTTTCGATGCCGCATCGCTGGAGTCCAGAGGAATTTTCGTATAAGGGAACTTAGTCCTCACAGTCGACCCCCAAGACAGCCGGAATCCAGGTCTTCGGAGACCATATGACTACTGGGTCTTCGATGCCAGCCCTTTTTGCATCCTCTATGGCACCAGCAATGGATTCTCCCCTCCCGACAATCCTGGTCTCGTCGTCGCTCAGGGCTAGCCAGCAATTGCGCGGAGCGTTTTTCAGAAGCCCAGACAAATCAAAAGCTTGCATTGAAGACATACCCTCCCCCTCGTGCTGACATCCAAACCATTAGATGCTGCTAGAGCCTTCTTGTTACCTGCATAGCCAAAACACGTCAAGCGCATTTTCCGTTTGACAACACATGTATCATATGATACAAAACATAGCATGCCAACGAAAACTGTAAACCTACGAGACCTTCCAGAAGACGTGGTCAGGAGAGCTAAGGCTTGTGCGGCTTTGCATGGAATAACTTTGCGGGCCTTCTTCCTCAAAGCCGTCGAAGTCGCAGTCGAGGAAGATATTCCAACCCTCTCCCTTTCTGGAGCATTTTCAGGAAAAAGAAAGACTGGTCAAGAGTTGAAACGCAAGAAGTAAGGCCCCGCCCTCCCCCCCCCGTTGGCACGCCCCCTTCAAACTGGTCCACTAGCCCCGATTAGGCTGTCTTTGCCTTCCCGAAGGAAATCGCTTACGATGAGGAATTTGTACCAGGGATGACAAGCTCGGCTGTGAATCCGGCGGGATGAACCCCCCTCCGCACCGTGCCCCGTCGTCCCCGCAGCGAGTGATTATGAGTGACGTTCGCGTTCGCTTTGCACCTTCACCCACGGGTTACCTGCACGTGGGCGGCGCGCGCACCGCGCTTTACAACTGGCTGTACGCCCGCCACCACGGCGGCATCTTCATCCTGCGGATTGAGGACACAGACGTTGACCGCTCGAAGCCGGAGTTGGTAACAGCGATCCTCCGCAGCCTCGAGTGGCTGGGACTGAACTGGGACGAGGGCCCCTTCTACCAGTCCGAGCGCCTGCCCCGCTACCACGCGATGGCGGCAGAACTGGAACGGCTTGGGCACGCTTACCCGTGCTTCTGCTCCAGCGAAGAACTCCAGGCCAAGCGCGCGAAGGCCGAAGCCGAACGCCGCCCCTGGAAGTACGATGGCACCTGCCGCAGTCTGCCGGATGCCGAGCGCCAGCGCTGCCGTGCCGAGGGCCGGCCGCACGCCATCCGCTTCCGCGTGCCCGCCCCGGGCCAAACCAGCTTCGACGACGAGGTGTTCGGCCACATCGCGGTGGAGAACAGCGACCTGGAAGACTTTGTTCTCCTGCGCTCGGACGGGAACCCCACCTACCACCTGGGCGTGGTGGCCGACGACCTCGATATGCGCGTGACCCACGTAATCCGCGGCGCCGACCACATCTCGAACACGCCCAAGCAAGTCCTGATGTACCAGGCGCTCGGCGCTCCTGCGCCCCGGTTTGCTCATCTGCCGCTGATTCTCGGTCCGGACCGCCAGCGTCTCTCGAAGCGCCATGGCGCCACCTCGGTGGAAGCGTATCGCGAGCTGGGAATCCTGCCCGAAGCGCTCGTGAATTTCCTGGCCTTGCTCGGATGGACGCCTCCCGGAGGGAAGGAAATCGTTCCGCTTGACGCGATGGTGGAATCGTTTGAGCTTTCGACCGTTTCCAAGTCCAACGCCGTCTTCGACCCCGACAAACTCGCCTGGATGAACAGCGAGTACCTGCGCGCGCTGCCCGCGGAACGCCTCCTACCGTTGGTCAGGGGGGAACTGGAGCAAGCAGGACTGCTCGGGGGAGAAAGAAGTCAGGAGTCAGAAGTCAGAAGTCAGAAGGAAATCCAAATCGGCTTGGAAAGCGCGGTTCGGTTGCTGCAAACGCGCGTTCGCAGCCTGAAGGATTTCTCGGGCGCGTTTCGCGCTTTTTTCTCGGACCAGTTCGATTACGATCCGGAGGCGGCAAAGAAATTCTGGAAAGAGGCTCGGCTGGCAGAGCTGCTGAGCAGCTTGGCCGAGAAGCTCGCGGAGGCAAGGCCGTTTGACCTCGCGGGCAGCGAGAAAACCCTGCGAGCCCTGGCGGAGGAAAAAGGTGTCAAGGCGGGCTTGCTGATCAACGCGGCGCGCGTGGCGCTGACAGGTCAGGCCGTAGCCCCGGGGTTGTTCGAGGTGATGGTCACGCTGGGGCAGGAACGGGTCGTCGCACGACTACGTCGCGCGGCAGAGCACTTGCGAACATCCCCGGCAACCAGCAGATGACGAGAAGCGCCTTCTTCCTCGTCCCTCGTCACTTGTTCAGGCCTTCTCCAACTTCTCGATCAGAACCAGTCCCACCGCGGCTACTATGGCCACGATTCTCAAGACACGCTTGACATTCTTCAGGGTCAGCATAGCAACCCCCGACCGCCCGGAAGGGCGGCCCCAACACCGCTTATCCCGCCACGGGTAGCCAGACTTTTCCCGGCAGTCTTTCATTATACCTCTCCAGGCTCAGGACGGTCCCCCGCACGCCCCGCGGGAAGACTTCCAGCAATCCACAGCAGCGGGGCAGCGAAAAGCGCTGCTTCCCTGCACTGCCAGGATTGAAGAAGAGCTTGTGCCCCAGCGTCAGTAGGCAGGGCTGATGGCTGTGGCCGAAGACCACCACGCGGGTGGCGTCGTCAAAGGTGCTCAGGAAAGCCTCCCGCCGCTCCGGGTGCATCTTCCCGAGCAACTCGCCGTCGGACCAAGCCTCCAACTCCGCCTGCGGGATCGGCAGTTGGTGACGCACCTCGACCTGCACCCCTTCGAACTGGAGGCTCAGTGCAGGAGGTAGAGGCAGTGCCGCGGGGTCCATGTTGCCCCGCACCGCGTGGACCTTGGCGATCTGTCCCAGCTCGTCCAGAACCTCTCGGGAGCCCACGTCACCCGTGTGCAGAATCGCCTCCACCCCGGCCAGAAATTCCGTCAAGCGCGGGTCAAAATAGGCGTGTGTGTCCGCGACTACTCCTATCTTCATCCCTTCTACCTCAGTTCCAGAGCCCTTCGAGCGGGCCGACTGGGCCTGATACTAGCGGGAGATGCGCGCCAGGTAAAGCCCAATCCACATCTGTTGACAATCCATGTCCACAGTTCTAGAGTTCGGTACCGCTATCATTTCAGGTCAAAAAGATGGAGGTACGTTCATGAGCCGGACTCATCTACGGGCATGGGCGGTCGTCGTGTGTTTGTTCTCGGTACCGATGGTATGCGCGCAAAGTCAGCCTGCGAGTGATGGCAGTTCGGGGCCATCGAGCGTCGCGGCGGTGCCGCGGCTCATCAAGTTCAGCGGCGCGGTGAGGGACGCGCGCGGTGAGCCGCTGGGCAATGTCGTGGTGCGCCTCACTTTCGCGGTTTACAGCGAGCAGCAGGGCGGCGCGGCGCTGTGGGCCGAAACTGCTGCTCGGCGCCACGCGCGCGGACGGCCTGCCGGTGGAACTGTTCCCCGCCGGCAAGGCGCGTTGGTTGGGGGTGCAGGTCGAGGGCCGCGATGAAGACTCGCGCGTCCTGCTGGTGAGCGTGCCTTATGCCTTGAAGGCCGAAGATGCCGCCATGCTCGGTGGCCGGCAGGCGTCGGATTTCGTGCTCGGCGAGCAGTTGAAGGAAGAGGTGAAAACCCAGGTTGCGGCACAAACGCCGGGCATCGCCACGCAGGCCGTGGAGATGCTGGTGAGCAATCCGCCCAAGGCCCCGGCCATCGCCGAAGGGCCTTCGACCTTTGCCTGCGCGACGGCCGGCGACTGCGTGGCGGTGACGCAAAGCGGCACGGGCCGCGCGCTGCGGGGGACGGCGACGTCTGCCAGTGAGACGTTGCTGCTGCAGCAGAACGGGACGGGCTACGGCCTGCGGGCGCTCGCGGCGGGCAACGTGGGGGTGTACGGGCTGATCACCGGGTCGGTAGCAACGAGCTACGGCGTGAAGGGGGAGACGACGGGCACGACGGGGGCTGGGGTATTCGGTTACAACCAGGCGACGACGGGGCTGGCATACGGAGTCTTGGGGCAGACGAAAAGCACAGAAGGCACGGCGTTTTTTGGCCGGGCGCTGGCGACCACCGGTGCAACGATCGGGCTGCGCGGTCA
>JBEKCQ010000117.1:0-11337 GCA_050014795.1 Terriglobia bacterium
AGTTGAAATCGGAAATCCCGGGTGAAAACGGAAATCCCGGACAAAAGGAGATACGACCATGCCTACGTACATTACCTTGGCACGGTGGACCCAGCAAGGCGTCGAGAAAGTCAAGGAAAGTCCCGCCCGGCTTGATGCATTCAAGAAACTCGTTAAATCTGCGGGCGGAGAAGTGAAGGGGTTCTACCTGGTGACGGGGCGGTACGACATCGTGACCATTATCGAGGCGCCGAACGATGATGTAGTGGCCAGAGTAGCTCTCGCGACGGGCTCAAAAGGGGGTCTCAGGACGGAGACCCTCCGGGCGTTTACAGAAGACGAATACCGGAAGATCATCGCGGCTCTGCCGTGAGAAGCAGAGGAGAGCCGCAGAGTCCTGCACCGGACGGTGCAGGACAGAGTTTCTGAGACGCGAAACTCTGCGCTAGCTGCTGTCACAAGCGGTTGAGCACTTGCTCGAGCTCCGGCAGCAACGTGATGCGCGGGCAGGTGGCGTGGGGGTAGGCGCCGACGCGGTCGATGAGGACGCCGCGCAGGCCGGCGAGTTGGGCGCCGCCCATGTCCGTGGCGTTGGTGTCGCCCACAAACAGGGTTGCGGCGGGTGCGACCCCGCTGGGCGGGACACGGCGGAGAGCTATCTGGAAGATTTCCGGGTGGGGTTTCTCGACGCCCACGATGGCCGAATCGAGCACCGTATCGAAGTGCCGAGCCAGCCCGACGCGGTTCAACTGCTCTTCCATCGTGCCGATGGAGTTCGAGATGACGCCGAGAAAATAGCCCTGCGCGCGCAGCTTCTCGAGGAAGGGCGGCGTTTCGGGCAAGACCTTGGACCACGTGGTGATATCCCGGAACCCCGCGGCGACGCGCTCCATCATCCGCAGGCGCTCCGGCTCGGGCACGCCCACCTTCTCGACGAGCGCCTTCAGGTACTCGCCCCAGTAATAGTGGTCGATGGTGCGGGGCACGACCCCCTGGCGAATCTGGGGCCAGAGCCATTCGTCCAGCATATGCTTGCCGGCGCGCTCCGCAGCGTAGAAGTCCTCCGCCGTGGCCGGATACCCCTGCGCGGTCAAGTCGGCGGCCAAATCTTCGACCCGCGGATAGACCAGCGTGTTCCCCGCATCAAAGAAAATGGCCCGCAGCCCCGCAGCCGTCATAAGCACCCGTCAAAACTGTAAGGGCACGGCGCGCCGTGCCCCTGCGTCACCAACGAGAGAACCATTATAGCAGGTAGCCGCGGTCAGGGTTTTTCTGGCCGCCGGCTCTTCCCTTGACGACAAACCCACGGTCAATTCAAATGACGAATTGACGGCCGCTGCCCGCACGTTGCGGGTGTGGCCGCCGTCCGGTTCTGCCGGCTGTTAAGCGGGGACTCGCACGTTGTCGTGCAAAAACTCCGGCGCGAAATCAGCGCCATTCGGCCACACGAGAGTGTGAAACTCGGGGTGAATCGCGAAGCTCTGGAAGAAAGTCTGGTCGCGCAGCGGTTCGAATACCGGGCCTCGCAGAGCCGGCCCAAGATCGATTTCGCCGGTGGTTCCATCGCGAAACCGCAGCCAGACGACGTGCCCACCGACGTACCGCGCTTCGAGAAGGTGGTAGTCCATCTCTCACTCCAAAGGAGCAACTCCCTTAAGCGGCTCTCCCTGGCGAGCCAGTCGCCAGTCGTCTAACAATTCTTGCTTGTGAAGTGCCGCCCAGTCAAGGACAAGCCGAAGCGCTCGGGGCGGAAAGTCACCGTGAACGGTGCCTGATACGATTTCCACGGAGATTTCGTGCTCTCCATAGACGGCATGAAAATGCGGCACCCCATGTTCGCCGTAGAACATGCCGATCACCATTCCGAGAAATCGGGAGATCTCAGGCACTGAGTTTTCTCCACGACTGGGGCGCTCAGGCGCGGCCCCCTTTAGGCCGTCGCCCGCAGCAGCTGGTCCAGTTGCAGTTTATCACGGCCAGGACCTGCCGGCGTTTGCCGCTATTCAGCTGCGAATTTCCTTGACCGACCGGAAGCCTGTTTCTACAGTAGAGAATCGGTCAGCAGACTATGTTCTCCATCAGTAGCCGCGGCTCGGCACGAAGCGTTTTCTCCCTCGTAACCCTGATTTGCCTGGCGATTCTTTTCGCCCCGGTGCCCCTCCACCCGCAGGAAAAGAAGCCTGCGCCGCGCCCCGCGCCGGCGCAGGAGGAATCCGACGCCTTGGACAAGGCCCTGCAAGTGCCGTCGAACGACCCGCAGGCCCTTATCAAGAGCCTGGAGGATTTCCTGGCGCGTTTCCCCCAGAGCGCGCGGCGCGAGCAAGTCCTGCGGACCATCTACAAGCAAGCCTTACAGGCGAACGACCCGCGGAAGGCCGCAGCTACCGCGGAAAAAATGCTGGAGATGAACCCGGACGACCCTGACTTGCTGAGCGGGATCATCGATCTGCTGGGCCGGCAAAACGACGCCGCGAGCCGCGAGAAGGCCGTCAGCTACGCTACCCGATTCATCGCCAGCGCCGAAAAGCTGGCCGCGGGGCCCAGGCCGCCGGATCTGTCCGAAGAGAAGTGGGCGGAGATGGGCGCGTTGATGCGCGCCACGGCCTATTTCATGCGCGGCAACGCCTATGCCAAGTCCGGCGAGGCCGAGAAGGCGCTGGCCGACTACGAAACGAGTCTGACGGCCTACCCCTCGGCGCCGGTCGCCGAACACCTGGGCGACCTCGCGGCCCAACGGGGAGAAACCGACCGGGCGATTGACGCCTACGCCACCGCTTTCGCCTTCCCCGACAAAGCTCTGGACGCTTCACGGCGCGATCAGTTACGCAAGAAACTGGGCAGCGCTTACGTGGCGAAGTATCAATCCGAGAAAGGCCTCGGCGACCTGATCCTCGCTCGCTACGATGAACTGATCCGCTCGCTCAAGTCACGCCTTGCGGCCGGGGGCAAACCCAACGCCGGCCTACGCGACCCGTTGGAATTCGTCCTCCAGCGGCTGGACGGCTCCGAGGTGAAGCTCGCCGACTATCGCGGCAAAGTCGTGGTGATGGACTTCTGGGCCACCTGGTGCGGCCCGTGCCGGCTGGAGGGAAAGCTCTTCGAGCGGGTGCTGGAGGGCTTCCGCGAAAACCCTGTCGTGGCTTTTCTGGCCGTGAACGTGGATGACGATCGCGCCGCCGTACCCAGCTTCCTGAAAGAAGAGAAGTGGACCGCGCCGGTGGTTTACGCTCAAGGGCTCGATCAACTGCTGGGCGTCCGCGCCTTGCCCACGGTCGTGATTCTCGATCCGGAGGGCCGCGTGGCCTTTCGGCAGATGGGCCTGGACCCGGGGACTTTCGCCGCGACACTCGAGAAGAAAGTGCGCGAGCTGTTGACCGAATCCGCCTCGCCTGCCCCTGCCTCCCGCTGACAGGCTGCTGAAGAAACCCTGCAACTGTCATCCTGAGGAGTCCGTCAGCCGACGGACGACGAAGGATCTCCGCATTTGCCTGATTCCAAGAATGCCGGGATTCTTCGCTTCGCTCAGAATGACACCCTCGGAGGGCTTTTCAGCACCGCGCTGAGCCGCGCTATGGCGCCGCCGCAGCTTGAGACAATTCTTGCAACAATGGTTGCCGTTCGTTGGCCGGCAGAAACGTTGCCCGAATGGCGTTCTCACATAGCCGGACGATTTCCTCGCGGGTGAGGCTGAAGTGTTGGGCAGCCAGGACGAATTCACCTTCCAGGCTGGTGCCGAACATTGCCGGGTCATCGGAGTTCAGGGTGACGATCAGGCCGCTTTCCAGAAATTGCCGCAGGGGATGGTCCTCGAGCCGGCGGAGGATGCCGGTAGCCAGGTTGCTGGTGAGGCAGACTTCCAAGGGGATCCTCCGGTCGCGCAGCAGGGCCATTACCTCGGGATCGCGGACCGCCGTCAAGCCGTGGCCGATCCGCTCGGCGCCCAACAGTTCCACCGCCTGGCGGATGCTTTCTGGACCTACCGTTTCACCCGCATGGGCAGTGAGGTGGAGCCCCGCTTCCCGCGCCTCCCGGTAAATTTCTCGAAAGCGTTCCGCCGGACCGCGCGCCTCGTCTCCGCCAATCCCCAAGGCCACGACGCCCCGCGAACGGAAGCGCTCGGCCCACTCGAGCACCTGCCGCACGTGCTCCGTCCCGAAATGGCGGACGGCATCGAAGATCCAGTTGACGCGAAGACCCAACCGCGCCTGCGCTTCCTCCGCAGCCTCCGACACGGCAGTGAAGACAGCCTCGACCGATTGCTTCTTCCAGAGGACCACGCCCGCGGAGAAGGTGACCTCGGCGTATTTCACGTTCTGCGCTTTCAGCCACTCCAGTAGCCGCGTCGTGGCCAGCGCGTAGTCCTGCGGGGTCTCCAGCAACAACGTGGCGGCCCCAAACGACACCAGGAATTCCTGAAAGCTCCCGTAACGGAAAGATTGCCGAGTGCGTCGCCAGATCCAGTACGCAGTGTCTGCTCTTCTCCGCCACCCCTTCCGCCGCGCGAGCTCTCGCAAGGTCTCGGGCCGAACGCTGCCCTCCAGATGAAGGTGCAGCTCGACCTTCGGCAGGCGGGCAAGGAAGGATTCGAGGGAAGGGGCAGGTTTGTTCACGCTAGGTCGGCGTCTGAGTAGGCAGAAAGCAAAAGGCGGAAGGCAGCGGGCTGCATGCGAAGGTCTTCTCTCAATTCAAACGACAGGCATGCTCGGCATACGCCGACTGCACCGAAGGCAGGCATCCTCGGGCTTGCCCGTGAGACTCCCTATCTCAAATCCTTCCTGTAGCCGGGATTCCCCCGGAGGGCTACTACCCGTTTCCTCTTCTGCCCCAGTGCCACGTAGTTCTTTTCCGCCGGTGAAGGATTTCTGAGGATCCTCAGGAGCGAGTGCTTCTGCTTTCTGCCTACTGCCTTCTGCTTACTGCCGACGCGGCTCAGGGAGCAGTCCAGCTACCGGCCGGGCAGCGCGGGTCGGCCGGCATTGAGCCACGCGGTGTACCAGTAAGAGCCGGCGTCGTGGGCCGCGCCATTGAGTTCCCGCACGGCGATGGACCCGATCTGCGAATAGAAGCGATCAAAATAGTCATCGTTGAAGTCGCGCTGACCTTCCATGGATCGCCGATCCCAGAGCAGGACTTGGTTGACCCAGGAGTGGGATTCCAGCACGACCTGGAAGGCGTACTCCGTGGGGTCGTCGATTTTAGTGGCGGGCACGGGACGGAAAATGAAAAACCCCTGGTACCGATCGATGAGGCTCGTGTCAAACCGCGCCGCCAGTCCCGTCTCGTTGGTCAACTGCCCATCGAAGTTGGAGGTCGTATGCAGGGGATCGTGTGCATCGGCCACGTAATGCGCCAGCACCGCCGCGTTCACCCGGGCTTCATACCAGTTCTGAGCCTTCAGCGCGTTGGTCAGGCGCAGACTGTATTCGCCGATCTGCCAGGGAAGCACTCCGTCCCGGTTGATTCGGCCCGAGCCGAATTTCTCGACCGCGCGCTGAAAGGAGTGCGGCAGCTCGAGGTAAGGGAACATGCCGTACTTGTCCAGATACATGTAGTGCCGCTTGCGCTCGTAACGGTCCTTCTTTATCCACTCCGCGGGATCGTTGGCATGCTCAATAAGGAACTGGCGGTTCGATTCGAAGAAGCCCCGGATCTCGCGGGGAAGGGTGTCGATCGCCCAGTTGTTCACCAGCCGGTGGGCCGATGGACCCCAGGCCCAGGCGGTGCCGCTGGCAGCCAGCCAAACGAGCAGAGTCTGCCCAACGAATGTGGAGAGGAATCTCGCCGCCGTTTTGAATCGCAGGTGGTGCACAGCTTCAGCGGATCGCATCACGGTCAGCCCAGCACAAGGAAAACAGCCGAGAGAATTCTACTCCAAATCGTCTCACCTGTCGCCGCAAAGTCAGGGGGAAGTTGTGCGGGGAATCTGCCGCGCCGGCGAGTCTTCTGGGACGGGCGCGGCTACGGCGAGGCCTTCCGCAACCCCTCCGGCCATGCTCACGCCGCCGGCGCTGCGGTGTCGCTCGTCGCAGCCGCCCGCGGAGCACTCCCGAACTCGCTCCGTTTCTTGCTGTAGCTGAAGTAGATCACCAGACCGATCGCCAGCCACGCCACGAACCGCGCCCAGGTCTCCAGCGGCAGGCTGGCCATCAGGACCAGGCAGCAAAGAACGGAAAGGATGGGGATGACCGGAACCCAGGGCGTGCGGAAGGCTCGCGGGCGCTCGGGTTGCCGCCGGCGGAGGACCAGGACCCCCAGCGAAACCAGGAGGAAGGCGCAGAGCGTGCCGATGTTGGAGAGATCCGCCAGGGTGCCAATGTCGAAGATACCTGCCGGGATGGCGACGAACAATCCGGCTGCCCAGGTACTGATATGGGGCGTGCGGAACCGCGGGTGCACCCTGGAGAACGCGCGCGGCAGCAGTCCATCGCGCGACATGGAGAACCAGACGCGCGCCTGCCCCAATTGGAAGACCAGGAGCGAACTGATCATCCCCGTCAGGGCGCCGAGCGTCACCCAGCGTCGGATGCTGTTGAGCCCGATGGCCTCGAGGGCGGTGGCCACCGGCGCCGCATTGCGCAGCGAGTCCCAGCGCTGGATCCCCGTCAGAACCACGGCGACCGAGACATAGAGAATGGCGCAAATGATCAGCGAAGCGATGATCCCAAACGGCACATCGCGCTGCGGGTTGTGGCACTCTTCGGCGGCGGTGGAAACGGAGTCAAAACCAATATAGGTGAAAAATACGATGGCCCCGCCGGTCAAAACTCCCTGCCAGCCGTTGGGCAGGAAAGGTTTCCAATTGGAAACCTGCACGTGGCGCGAGGCGGCAAAGATGAAGACCAGGATCGCCACGATCTTCACCGTCACCATGAAGTTGTTGGCGCCCGCGCTCTCCCGGATGCCGATCACCAGGATCACCGTGATGAGCATCACAATCAGGAAGCCCGGCACGTTGAAATAGGCTCCTGTGCGTTGCCCCGAAACGAACGCCGGCCCCATGAACTGCCGGGGCAACTTCAGGCCGAAACCCTGAAGCAGGTTGTCCACATAAGCTGAGAATCCCACGGCCACGGCCATGTTACTGACCGCATATTCCAGGATGAGATCCCAGCCGATGATCCAGGCTACGATCTCGCCGAGCGTGGCATAGGTGTAGGTGTAGGCGCTGCCCGCCACGGGAATCATCGAGGCGAGTTCGGCGTAGCAGAGCCCCGCCAGCGCGCACACCACGGCCACCATCAAGAAGGAGAGCGCAATGCCGGGTCCCGCGCCGGGCCGTCCGGCCATTCCCACGGCATTTCCGCCGTGCAGGACCAGATCGAGCAGGGGCGCTTTCCAGATGGAGGGAACGCGCAGAACTTCACCCGCGGCGGCGGTGCCGGTGAGGATGAAGATGCCCGTGCCGATGATGGCCCCAATGCCCAGCGCGGTCAGAGACCACGGGCCCAGGCTCTTGCGGAGCCGGTGCTCCGGACGGGCCGCGTCCGCTACCAGCTTCTCGATGCTCTTGGTGCGAAGCAGTTGGCTGGCCATAGGAGAAGTGACGAGTGCCAAGTGACTAGTGACGAGCAGAGAGTTCTGAGCCGACAAGCTCGTCACTCGTCACTTGCCACTGGTCACTGCTTTTCAGCTACCGCCTTGTCGCCACGCCCGGGCCCTTCTTCTTCACCTTGGGCTTGTGCGAACCGCGCGGTTCCGTCTGCTTGGGTTGAGGCGGCCGCTTCTTGCGCGCGGCGCGCTTCAGCTTCTTGCGTTCGGCTTTGTCTTTGATCTTGCGAGTATCCATAGCTTCCTTTCCTGGTTCATCGTTCATCATTCATCGTTCGGCATTCATCGTTGTTTGTGCTTACGCCTTCTCCAGCAGAGCGTATCGCTCGACCAACTTGATCTTCCCGTAGCCCGGAAAGCTTACGGTCAATTTCGTATCCTCGCCATCGCCCTCGCACTCGAGCACCGTCCCCAAGCCGAACTTGGGGTGCCGGACGCGCGAACCGAGTTTCCACCGGCCGCTCGTTCGCGGCGGCGCGCCCAGCTTCAAGCCCGTACCGCGAGGTGTCGCTCGCGGCGCCCGGCCGCGCTCCTTCAGGAAGCGCTCCGCGCCGGCCACCGAATTCACGGCATTCTCCCACATCGTGCGAGGTTTTGAACCCACCATTGTGGAACTCAAGGGTTCCGCGAGTTGTGGCGGGACTTCCTTCAGGAACCGCGAGGGCCGAGTCGGCTCGTAGGCCTCGCGCGCAAAAGAACGGCGTGTGCGCGCCCAGGCGAGCACCAAGCGGTTCTGCGCGCGCGTCATGCCTACATAGCACAGCCGGCGTTCCTCCTCCAGCGCGGCGACGTCGTCGAGCGAGAGCTTGTGCGGAAAAAGCCCTTCCTCCAAGCCCACCAGGAAGACCGTGGAAAATTCCAGCCCCTTGGCGCTGTGCAGCGTCATCAACGTGACGCGCGCCCGCTCGTCAAAGTCATCGGTGTCGGAGACCAGCGCCGCGTGGTCCAGGAACTCAGCCAGCGTCTCGCCGTGCTCCTCCGCCTCCGCGGCGGCGTTGACCAGTTCCTGGAGGTTCTCAATCCGGCTCTCCGCCTCCGGCGAGTTCTCCGCGCGCAGCATCGCCAGGTAGCCTGTCCGCTCGAGGAGGTTCCGGAGGAACTCGCTCATGGAAAGGCGCTCGCGTTCTGCCACCAACTCCCGCATCAGGACCTGGAAGCTCTCCAGCGCTTTCAGCGACCGTGCGGGCAGGAGCTTCGTGGCCAGTTCCCGCTCCAAGGCTTCCCACAAGCCGATGCCGGCGCGGCGCGCGGAAGCCTCCAGGGCGTCCAGCGTGGTATCGCCAATCCCCCGCGGCGGCACGTTGACGACGCGCAGAAACGCCGCGGAGTCCCGCCAGTTGCCCGCCAGGCGGGCGTAGGCCAGCACGTCCTTGATTTCCGCGCGGGCATAGAAGCTGAAGCCGCCCACCACGCGGTAGTTGATACTGCAACGCCGCATCGCCTCTTCCAGCACGCGCGACTGGGCGTTGGTGCGATAGAGGACGCCGATGCTTCCCTCATCGGCGGTGAGGGCGCTCTGGATCTCCCCGGCCACGAACAGCGCCTCCTCGTCCGCGTCCTGCGCTTCAAACAAACCCACGCGCGCGCCGCCCGCGCGATCCGTCCACAGAGTCTTCCCCTTGCGCGCCACATTCCGGCTGACCACCGCGGTGGCAGCGTCGAGGATCACCTGCGTGGAACGATAGTTCTGCTCCAGGCGAATAATACGGGTCTGCGTGTAGTCCTTCTCAAAGCTCAGGATGTTCTCGATGTCGGCGCCGCGCCAACGGTAGATGGACTGGTCTTCGTCGCCCACCGCGCAGAGGTTCTGGTGCTCGAGCGTCAACTGCCGGACCAACTGGTACTGGGTGCGGTTGGTGTCCTGATACTCATCCACCAGGACGTACCGGAATCGCTGGTTGTAGGCCGCGCAGACATCCGGTGCCTGATAGAAGAGTTCCACGGTCTTGAGCAGCAGGTCGTCGAAGTCGAGCGCGTTCGCTTGGCGGAGCTTGCGTTCATAGCGCTCGAAGACTGAGGCGAGTTTCTCCCTCGTCGGGTCCGCCGCGTCCCGGTAAAGCTCCTCGGGAGTGACGCCCCGGTTCTTCGCGTAACTGATCTGCGCCAGCACGCCGCGCGGCGAGACCATCTGCTCGCTCAGGCCGAGCTCCTGGACGCAGGCCTTCACCACGCGCGCCTGGTCATCCTCGTCGTAAATCGAGAAATCGCGGCTGTAACCGAGCCGGTCGATTGCCCGGCGCAGGACGCGCACGCAGAAGGAATGAAACGTGGAAATGTGCGGCCAGGTCTCGAGGTTGTGCGCGAGCAGCCGCGCCACCCGTTCCTTCATCTGGTCCGCAGCCTTGTTGGTGAAGGTGACCGCCAGGATGCTCTCGGGGGGAACCCCGCGAGCCTCAATCAGGTAGGCGATGCGATAGGTGATGACCCGCGTCTTCCCGCTGCCCGCTCCCGCCAGAATCAGGAGCGGTCCCTCGGTCAGTTCCACGGCCTCGCGCTGCTGGGGATTCAGTGGCTCGAGAAGACGGGACATTTCCGGTCGCGGGCGCGACGCGATTCTCCTGGGGCGTAATTTGGGGCCAAGCCCGAAAATCCATTCTACCTGATGCCGCGAGACCCGACAAACACGCGCTTCTCGCGCTAGTCATCGTCCTGGGTTTCCAGCCGCTCGCGATGGTCGCGCCGGATGGTTCGAGGATCGTCGAGCGGCGCGGAAGGCGGCACGGGGCGAGCCCGCATTTCCAGGCCCGGCTCAACCACTTTGGCCGGATCGAAAATCCGCGTGTCGGGAGGCAGGGCCTGATATGGTGTGAAGTCGGGCTGGCTGGTGAACATATCGGCCAAGTCGCTCGCGGCCGCATCGTACTGGTTTAAGGGTGGCAAGCCAAAAATCAGGTTAAAGGTTTTGAGGATGCTCGCCATGCTGGTGTGCACGGGCGAGACGCCTCGCCGCGCGTAGGGGCTGATCACCAGGAGCAGGCTGCGGTGGGCGTCCACGTGGTCGCGGCCATCCTGCGCGTCGTCTTCGGTGACGAATATCGCCATGTCTTTCCAGAAGCGGCTGTGGGAAAACAGGTCCACCAGTTTCCCCAGCGCCAGATCGTTATCTGCGACGTAAGAGGCGTGATAGGGATATCCATCCGCCGGGCGCGGCTCGGCCGTGTGATCGTTGGGCAGCCAGATGTACATGAACTGGGGCAGGGGTTCTTTGCCGCTCGCATATCTCACCTGAAACTCGTGCCGGAACTGCTCCAGGCGATACTGGTCGGAGATGGAGGTGTTGAAGGTCGGATAGGCGCGCGAAGTGTTGTCAAACAGCGCTTTCGGCATCGGGACGTTGACGGATTCTCGGAGCCCCGTAGGTTGCAGGCCCTCACCACCCTCTCCCCCAGGCAGATCAAACCCCTCGCCGTAATTCCGGAAACTCACGCGCCCGCGCGCCAGGTGCTCCCAGAGCGAGCCGGCTTCCAGGTAATCCTCGGGCCGCGGCGAAGCCCCGCCAATTAGCAGCCGCCCGGGAGCTTCCGGGTCGGGCCGGAAATCAAGCCGGTCTCCGTAGGCCGGGGGCCAAGTAGCTTCGACCAATTCGTTCGGGTAATTGCCGACCAGCCAGTGGTGGCCGTCCACGGAGACATCGGAATCCACATAGAAGTTGTCGCTGAAAGCAAAACGCCGCACCAGCGCGTGATGATTGGGAGAAACGCGGGCGTGTTCCACCGTCGGCTGGCCTTTGTCTCTCACGGTGGCGTCTTCGCTGTAGCGCGACAGGCTGGGCTCGCCCTCGATGCCGCTGCCCGGAATGGCCAGATCGCC
>JBEKCQ010000118.1:0-11362 GCA_050014795.1 Terriglobia bacterium
TCTACCGCGCCCACTGATGGCCCGCGGGTGGCGCATACGGCCCGACGATTTTTGACGGAGTGTATGGGACCCACGGCCTTAATCGTACCTGAGCGTAACCTTGTGCCTGACTTCCCGATAAGCCTTGGCAATATGCAGTTTTTCCCTAGGTGCCGCAGAGTTTGAGAAACGCAAACTCTGCGCTACCTGCTTTGCTGCTTAGCCCCTGAGGGGCGCAAGAAATTGGCCCAGGGCGTGAGCCCTGGGATAGCAAGGCCCCCACCCCCTTTGTTCCCCCTCCCCCGCCCGAGCGGGGGAGGGGGCAGGGGGAGAGGGCGAACTCGTGAACCTGGGTTCTTCGTTCCCGGGAAAAATCCCACGGTCAGAACGGCACTGACCGTGGCTACCGGCTTTCAGCAGTAAGCTGGTGCAGCCTATCTAGTTCTGAATCGGCCACGCCTACCGAGCGCGTTTGGAAACCAGAAGAGCGCCGTGATTCGTCCTGTCTCTACCTGAATAATAGTCACCAGCAAGGGTACTTCCGTCTTCTGAAAGCTTCACGCTCGCCGTCCCACGGTGCGCGTGCATCGTGCCCTTTGCCCCAGCCTTCGGCACATTCTCATACTGATAGTGGATTAGCGTTTCATCGCCGACGAAGACGGATGCCACTACGCTGTGCGATTCGGAATGCTGAGATCTAAGAATGATGGACATGTGTGTCCAATTCTGCCGAACCTGCACCGTCACCGGGAGTTTCACAGCCAGCTTGTCGAACGATGATGTCACATAGCCATGCCACTCACCTTGCAGATTCGGAACCCTCACGACACCCAGCTTTTCAAACAGCCTCATTTTCCACCCCCAGCTGCGAAACAATCCATAGAGCAGTCCATATAGAGTGGCAGTGCCCGGAACTTCTACCCAAAATGGGAGCTGGGTCGTATGAGCCAATGAGGCCAAGAGCCAACCACTTCCAATGGCGACGCCCGCTATATACAAAGGAATCATCGCCCGTTCCTCGGAATTCGTCCCGTAAGGATGCATCTCACCCCCAGTTATTCCAGAGGTCCCGCAAACCAATCAGGAACCGAGTGGCCGCGTCTGTGCTCCACTGAACAGGAGATGTGCCAAAAAGTGGAACGATTTCGTTCTGGCAGACACAATTAATGAATGGCAGCGTCCACAGGTAACTCCAGACATTTGCATAGGTGTTCTGATACGTGTTGCCAAAGCAGGAATCTAAAGCATTATAGACCAGACATTCGAGAGAATATGAAGGACAAGAATCCTTGGGAATCAGGCCATGGTCAATCAGGCGGTTTCGGGCATTTTTGAATATCCGAACGGTGGGTTTGTACCACCCGTTCGTACGAGCTTCAGCATTCTTGGCTTCGCCGTTCGCGATGTGTTGCTTCGGGAAGTTTACAATCGGGACTCCAGCGCTCGTAAGAAAGCGAATCCCTTCCTTATGAGACTCGACAGACGCTGAATAAAAATAATCGTACTTTCGAAATTGGAGCGCAGGAATCACATCTGCCTTGATTCGTCCGGGGCCAGTGTCAACTTTTATGCACCTGTCCGAGGCGTGTACTGTGGCGTTTCCATAATAATCCTGAAGGGCCTGAAGAACATCCGCACGAAAGTTGTGCCAGCCGTATCTGGCATTCGGATATGAACTATCTTCAATTGCCCTCTGCCTCTCATCCAAAGCAGACAGGTCCCGTTGGAACACGGAATTCATCTGGACAACAATGTCCACATCGCTATCACCATAGATGTTTGTTGCATTCCGGTATGAACCCTGCAAATAGACTTCCGTGTTGAGAGCAAGGATTTTCGACCTCGGTGTTGAAAGCGCAGCCTTGACTGACGAATAGGCTGCGGCGGAACTAGCAATTGCGCCCCGACCTGACCAAGTATCGAGCTGGGCTTCCGGAATCGCCATCGCCGTGTTTCTTGCTGTCCGGTTCTTCTCCTCTGTTTCGCTTAATGCAAAAAGCGGGTAGCGCAGACCTCGCTTCTCAGAGGTCTGCGGTTCTTCTGCGTGCAGTCTTGAAAAGCCGCGGACCTTGGCCAACCGATCCGCGCTTGCTGCGCCAGCGTGCCGTGCTAGGCAGGATCAGCGTGAGCCGGAGGCAACCCTGAGACTCTTTAGCAATCGCTGCCCCTGCAATTCTGCTACTTTCAATTGGACGTAGGGTTGAGCAAAATGTGGCTTTATCTCGTGCACTTTCTTCGAAAGTTCACCAGCGGTCTGTTTTGCTCCGGCCTCAGCGGATTCACGGTCAACATAGACGATGGTACTCAACAGCTCTAGGTCTGCGCTTCCAAAGTTGCCAAACTGCCCAACAACCCATTGGAGGTCCGAGCCGTGCTTCTTGATGAAACCAGAACCTAGGCTTTTCACTGACCGCCTTCTTCCGGCTGGGGAGATCTCGTAGCCGTAACCACCCGAATAGAGAACAGTCTTGGACTCGACCCCTCCTAGAGCCTCTGCTGTGGAGAGGTCCGAGAGCACACCCGCGTCGAATGGTCCGTAGGAGTACAGCGTGAATCTATACCCCAACGGGACGTTCCGAAGCGTCTGCAGGAAGTAGCACAGCTTCATGACCGCAGTCCGGCCGAGTCGAGGTTGCTTTTCGGCAAGCGCAACAATGGTGGCGAGCCGAGCGCTTTGAATATCACTCATTTTTGTACCTTTCCCTGCCTCATGCGTTTTTCGGCTTTCTCTCTATCAGCACCGTCAATATAGAGGAGCACTTGGTTGTTGTCCTTCATTCCCTCTATCGCCTTAGAGTACCTGCTCAGTGGTTGAACGTGTCGACTTTTCACTATGCTTATGACAGGAATATCAGTAATTCCTGTCTGGTACCAGCTTTTCTTGGCCGACTCTTCTGCAACGAGTAACCCGCCGAGGCAGGCCTTCTTAGCTCTTAATTCCCGAAGATCTTTGTCGCTGCAAACCTCGGGCGTGGGGTGTACCACACGGTAATGATTGCGTCCGAGAATTCTTCGTCCATGCTCTCCAGCTTTTCCCTTCCCGATTAATCCCATCACTCTCCAATCGTCCCATTTCAGGTACTCCTTAAGGCCAGTTCCTTCGGGCTGTGAAAAATGACCACCAGGGAGTAGTGCCTTCATCGCCTCTCGCAAGTGAATGTCGTAGGCCACGCGGGTTTTGTGGAAATAAACTTGCGTAAACATAAAGTACCGCGCAAGTACCAACGCCTCGGCCGCATGCCAACCACCTTCTTCAACTCCGATCCGGGGAGGGCGTTCCTTTTCGTCAGGAATGGCGATGACGGAATAAATCAATCGCAAATGATCAAACTTACCGTATTGGACACCGATGTGAAGCGAGTCACGGATTAGGTAATCCATCTTGTCAGCGTCCATCTGACCACTAATCAGGTCGCGCCAAAACAAGGCTCGTTTTGCCGCGGCACTTCCTTCTATCAACGCAGCAATATTGTCAGCGTTGAATCCCGTGTTCTCATTTAGCGGGTGGTCCTCTATTGCACTCCGCAATTCAGTGCGGATTATCGCTGCCGAGTAGTCTTCATGTCCGAATTTCTTCCCACCCCGGTCGCGGACAGGGAAGAGATCTTCTGAAGAGTGCGAAAAGGGCGCGTGACCAACGTCGTGAAGTAGGGCGGCCAGTCTAACAAGTCGGCGGTCCCGATCAAGTCCCTCTTTTGTATAGTGCAGGTGTCGCTCCAACACTTCTCTGGACTTTTGAACAATCGAATCGTACAGCATGGAGGCGACATGCATAACTCCCAGTGAGTGCTCAAAACGAGTGTGCATCGCACCCGGATAGAGAAGGTCGGTCCAAGCAAGCTGACGAATCCTTCGGAGTCGCTGAAACGCCGGCTGGTCGATGATCTGCCGCTCCCAGTCATCGATTTGAATAAAACCGTGGACTGGGCAACGGATCTCATACTTGCGATGAGTATCTCTAGCCAACTCCTCCAGCCTCCCCCACAGATGAGTGTACCACGGGACGAAGAAAAAGCGAAGGCCCTGTTCCGCAGGATGGCCCATCCATCGCGCCCTCGCCGATGTGTGCGGCAAAAAACCTTCGTCAAAGTCTGCGTGGCGTGTGGGCGACAGGGAATCGCGTCACGCGGGATGATGGCGGCGCGTTAACCACTCCGTCATCTGAGAAAGGGGTATACAACTTTCGCGGGGAAAAGGCAAGAAGGATTGAGTGATTGAGCGATCGGGCGATTGATTTCCGCCACCTTCCCCTTTCTATATCCGCTCGCCCAAGCGATTCTCCCCTTCACCGTAGGTTCCAAGCTGACCCTTTTGAAACGTCTTCCCTAGCGGTGCTAAGATGGCCACGGTCTCGCGCTGCGGCGCGAGGTAGAGAAACCGAGTGAGGAGTGAAGGTATGATGCGCGCTCGAAGTGTGCTGGCTGCACTCGCGGTAATCTTTCTCTCGGTCACGTTCGCCCCCGTTCCATCGAGAGCCGCCGCGCCTCAGACTTCGTGGGAGGCACTGGATTCGCTCGATGCCGTGGCTCGCAATTACGTCTGGCTGGTGCTGCGCATCGACCAGCACATTCCCGGCTTCAACGATTATTACTACGGCTCGCCGGAGTGGAAACAGCGCGTGGAGCAGGAAGGCAAAGTACCTGTCGAGGAACTGCGTCGGGAGGCGCGCGAACTTCTGGCTTACGTGGACGGCGCGCGCGGCAACCCTGAAAGGCTGGGCTGGCTGCGCAAGCAATTGGTGGCGCTCGACGCTAACCTGCGCAAGCTCCAGGGCGAGAAATTGAGCATCGCGGAGCAGGCGCAACTGATGTTCGACCTGCAGGTGACGCCTCCCACCGAGAAGGAACTCGACGCCGCGCTGGCTGAACTCGATCGGCTCTTGCCCGGCAAAGGGTCGCTCGCCGAGCGCTATGCAGCTTGGCGTGACCAGTTTCGCGTGCCGGCGAGCAAGTTGCCTGAAGCTTACCAGATGGCCCTCGAGCTCATGCGGCAGCGCACCCACGCGCTGTTGCTCCTGCCGGCGAACGAGAAGGTGGAATTGAGTTTCGTCCAGAAAAAGCCTTGGGGCGCGTACAACTGGTTCCAGGGCCATGCCCAGTCCCGTATCGAGATCAATACCGACTTGCCCGCCAATGCCTTGAGCATCGTCGACTTCGCCGCCCATGAGGCCTATCCGGGTCACCATACCGACCTTACCACGCGCGAGCAGCGTCTCTACCACGAGCGAGGCTATATCGAGTGGTGCGTCAGCCCGCTCTATACCCCGGAGAACACTATGGCGGAAGCTGTGGCGCAGGTCGGCAGAGAAGTTCTGATGCCCGAGGAGGAGAAACTTGCCTGGCATCGCGAAGTCTTTTTCCCCGCCCTCGGGATACGGAATGTTGACGTCGAGTTATGGGGGAAGCTGCAGAAGCCTTTGGAGAAAGTGGCTCGCGCCGGCGAGGCCGTTCCCTTCATGCTGTTTGACCAGGGCAAGAGCGAAGAGGACATCGTCGCTTTCCTCCAGAGGTACGCTTTGGTGAACCCCGACCGGGCGCGGAAGACCATCCAATTCGACCGCGAATGGGGCGCCTACACTTTCACTTACACGGTGGGTCGTGGCATCGTGCGTCGCTATCTCGCCTCCGGCCACGCCCGCGCCAAGTTTGTTCAGCTCGTGACGACGCCCACCTACCCTTCGTTGATCGAAGACTGGATCCGCCGTGGCGTCGAGCCCTGAGCCCGTGAAGATCTCTGGAATCTGACCTCGCCTCGATTCGGCTTAATCTCCTGAATACATTGAGTTTGCTGTCCAGGCTCGGCAACACAAGTGTCCGGAAACGGACACCCCCAAAGCCCAGCGGCGGGGGTGCGGGTGTGGTCCGCAGCAATCCAGGCGAATTCGGAAGTGAAGCCGGGAAAGGGAACGGCGCTACGTTGCGTGCTCCACGGCGCGGGGGCGGAGGAGGGCCGGCAGGACGTTCCACAGCCGGCGCAGGGGCGTCTGAAGCAGGGACATCGTCCCCATGTAGGAATAGCCTACGAAGAAGAGCAGCAGGAAGTGAGTTGTCGGGCGGCTGGTGACAGAATTGACTTTATCGGGCTCAGGAGGTACCCTCTGCAACAACTCACGCGGAGGCTTGCCATGAAACCCTGCCCTTTCTGTGCGGAAGAAATTCAAGAGGACGCGAAATTTTGCCGTTGGTGCCATTCTGACCTAACGCTAGCGCCCGCGCCGGGCCGACCGGTCCAGCCCGAAACCAGCGGGAAAGCGATTGCCAGCCTCATCCTTGGTTTCTTTTCCCTCCTGTTTCCGGCGGCGATACTGGCCGTAGTTTTCGGCCATTTGTCGTATTCCGAGATAAAGCGTAGCGCCGGTCGCCTGAAAGGAAAGGGCATGGCAATTGCTGGGCTTATCCTCGGGTATTGCGGCATTGCGCTGATTCCCTTCTTGATCATCGCTGCGATTGCTATCCCCAACCTCTTGCGTTCCAGGATAGCTGCTAACCAGGCTTCAGCAGTTGGGTCTCTGCGGACCGTGAACACGGCAGCCATAACCTATGCGTCGACATATAACCAGGGCTATCCAACTAGCTTGGCGGCACTCGGACCTTCACGGAGCGGCGCAGCGCCGGACGCCGAGGCCGCCGGGCTCATCGACGAGGTGTTGGCATCCGGGACGAAGTCCGGCTACATCTTCACCTACACTCCCGGAGAAAAAGGTGCTGACGGGCGCGTGGATAAGTACACGCTCCAAGCAGATCCTGTTACGCCTGGCACTACGGGCCTGAACCACTACTTCACCGACCAGACTGGCGTCATCCGGCAGGAAGCAGATAGAGTGGCGAATGAGCAAAGTCCACCTATCGCTGGATGATCCCTTGGGAGGAGGTGGCTTGTGAAACGGTGTCCCTTCTGCGCCGAGGAAATCCAGGATGAGGCAATAAGGTGCCGGTACTGCGGAGCGGCGGTCGTGCTTGGTGGTGCCGCGGGCGCCTCTCCCGTCTCGGCTCGGCCTGCGAGCTCGCGAGTGAGCGGCATGGCGATCGCGAGCTTGGTGTTGGGCCTTACATGGGTTTACTGGATCGGCTCAATTCTAGCTCTCGTCTTTGGATACGTGGCAAAGAGCCAAATCGATCGCGCGCAAGGAAAGCTGAGTGGGCGGGGCATGGCAGTGGCGGGCATAGTTATCGGTTGGGTTGAGATAGGTATACTTGCTATCGTAATTGTCGTTGGACTTTTTGTGTATGTGTCGCACCGGTAGGATAAGTTGAGGTCGATATACTCGTTATCCCAATTGTCGTTGCCGTAGCAGCAAGCCTGCGCAGTTAGGGAACAAGAACCTGCCGGTCCCCGACCTGTCTTCCCCCTCGACTGTTTGGGCTCCTTGCGCTGCCTTGTGCATTCTAGTTTCTACGTCGCGTGTTCCACGGCGCGGGGGCGGAGGAGGGCCGGCAGGACGTTCCACAGCCGGCGCAGGGGGGTCTGAAGCAGGGACATCGTCCCCATGTAGGAATAGCCTACGAAGAAGAGCAGCAGGAACGGTGTGGTGAGGTAGTTCTCGCTATACACCGAGTAGGCCGACGTGCAACCGAAGTAAGCGGCGAGAACCAACTCGACCGCAGGAATCCAGCCGCCGCGCCGCAGGTATTTCTTCCGCTCCCAACTGTCCTGGCGTCCTTCCACGCGGAACTTGGCCGTCCGGACGAATTCTGACTTCTTCCCGAGCAGCGCTTCGACCACGGCCTTGGCATTGCCGAGGGCGAGGCCGATGCCGGTGGCCATCAGGAACGGGAGGTACTTAGTTTGCCGCCACCAAGCGCGCGGATAGAGACCGCGCTGCGCCACCATGTAGAAGGTCGAAACGGAGCACGTAGCCGCCAGGAAGAGGGGCAAGTCCAGATAGAGCATCTGGAACCAGCCCTGGTAGAAGCGCACAATCAAAGCCGGCAGCAGCAGCAGCGAAAACAGGAGCATCAGAGGATAGGCGATGTTCGCCGTCAGGTGGAACGTGGCTTCCAGCTTGATGAAGAGCGGCTGCTCGCTCCGCCAGATGACGGGAAGCATCTTCTTCGCCACCTGGATGAGGCCCTTGGCCCAACGCGCCTGCTGGGATTTGAAGGCGTTGATTTCCACGGGCAGCTCGGAGGGGCACTCGATCTTCGGGTCGTAAATGAATTTCCAGCCGCGCAACTGGGCGCGGTAGCTGAGGTCGGTGTCCTCGGTGAGCGTATCGTGCTGCCAGCCGCCCGCGTCCTCGATGGCCGCGCGTCGCCACATGCCCGCCGTGCCGTTGAAGTTGAAGAAGCGCCCGGAAAAGTGCCGCGCGCCGTGCTCGATGACGAAGTGGCCGTCCAGCAGGATGGCCTCGACCTCCGTCAGGTTCGAGTAGTGGCGATTGATCCACGTCCAGCGGCCTTGCACGACCGCCACCTGCGGGTCGGTGAAGTAGTGAACCATCTGGCGCAGGACGCCGGGCGGCGGCACGAAGTCAGCGTCGAAGATGGCGATGAACTCGCCGGTCGCCTGCTTCAAGCCTTCCGCCAGCGCTCCGGCCTTGAAACCCTCACGGTGCGCGCGGCTGTGATAAGAGATGGGATAGCCGGCGTGCGCGTATTCGCTGACCAGGCGCGAGGCCACCAGGCGCGTCTCGTCGGTCGAATCATCGAGTACCTGGATTTCCAGCAACTCGCGCGGGTAATCCACCTGCGTCACGGCTTCGAGCAGCCGCTCCACCACGTAACGCTCGTTGTAGATGGGCAGTTGGATCGTGACGCGCGGCAACAGCTCGAAGTGCCCCTGGGGCGTGGGGGATTTCTTCCGGTTCTTCAGGTAGAGATAAGTCAGATGATACCGATGTAGACCGTAGATCGAGAGGATGATAAGAATGGTAAAGTAAGGAATCAGAATCGCGAGATCGAAGGCGTTGGGCTGGTAGAGGCCCTGAAACGGGTCGCGATGAAAGATGTGGCGCACGTAGCGAACCAAGGGGTTCGCGTTAGCCACCAGCATGGCGAGAAATAAGTGCGGCATGCGTTTCAGAATTCTGAATTCAGAATTGAGAATTCTGAATTCGACGGCTCATCATTGCCAGTGAGCGGCGCACGTCCTTCTGAGATGAGCAAATCATCAACCGCTGCGAAGATTCTTCCTACCTTCGGCCTGCTCGTGCTGGCTCTCGGACTCGCGGCCCTATTCTATTTCCTCAGCCGCCAGGCCGATCTTCAGAGCCACGTTCCGGAGTTCACGGCGCTGGCGCTGGGGGCAGGCGTACTTTACCTCGTCGGGGTCTACCTCGTCGAGAGGTTTGCGCTGGGTCCTGCTGCCCTGCTCATTATCCTGGCCGGGGCGGTGGCGTTCCGCCTTCTTCTCCTGCCTCTTCCCCCGTCGCTCTCGAACGACGTTTACCGCTACCAGTGGGAGGGCCGCGTCCAGCAAGCCGGCATCAATCCCTACGCGGCGTACCCGGCCGCGCCCGGTCTGGCTTCGTTCCAGGACCCCGAGCACCCCCTCCAGGTCGGAAGGACTACGCCCACCCTTTACCCGCCGCTTAGCGAGAGGTCTTTCTCCTGGGTGGAAACTGTTTCCGGCTACAAGCGGCTTTATACGGGACTCGACTTGGCGAGTGTCGTCGTGCTCTTACTGCTCCTGGCGATTCGCAAACTGCCGCTCCAGCGCGTCCTGGCATACGCCTGGAATCCTACGGTGGTGGTCTCCTTCGCCCTGTGCGGCCACCACGATTCCCTGGCGATTCTGACGCTCTTGGCGGCTATCCTCTTTATTATAGGCCACCGAGCCGCGCTGTCAATTATGTTTCTGGCGCTTTCCTTTCTTTCCAAGTTTTTTGCGCTGCTGCTCTTGCCCGTATTTCTCAAGCGAACGCGCTGGATCTACGCGGGACTCTTCGGAGCAGTCGTGCTGCTGGCCTATGCGCGTTACGCTGACGCCGGCTGGAAGCTCCTGGACGGCCTCTCCCAATACGCTGCCGGCTGGGAAGGGAACGACAGCCTTTTCCGCCTGATCCTCGCCGTGGGGAATTCGAAAGCGCAGGCGCAACTGTTGGTAGCGGTGATGATGTTGGCCCTGGTGGCTTACGCGCTCAAGCGGCGGTTGGAGCCGCTGCGCGCCGGCCTCTTGCTCACCGCCGGTTTGCTCCTGCTTTCGCCCAACGCTTTCCCCTGGTATTTCACCTGGACGATTCCCTTCCTGTGTTTCTACCCCAGCCGGCCGTGGCTGCTGATGACCGTAACGTGCGTGCTGGGTTACGAGCCGGTGATCCCCTATGCCGCCGGACAGCCCTACAAGGATTCCCTTTTCATCGTGGCGCTCGAATATGTGCCGGTGTACGCTTGGGTTGCCGTTCTGGGCTGGAAGACTCAACGAGCCGCCGCCACACGCGATGCAGGAATTCAGGACTGAAACGTCCCTTTCGCTGGTTGTTCAAACCGCCCACCGCTTGAAAAGCGGTCGGGGCGGCGGTAATCTCGTGGCAGCGAGATATTGCCCGTGCGCTCCGAGCCGGAAAACAAGCGTCCCGCTGCTAGCTTTGCCGGCATCCCGGTCAGAGGCTGGATCGGCCTGGCGGTCATCATCGCCTTTATGGTGGTGATGATGGCCGTGCCGGTGCTGCGCTGGTTTTTCGTCTTGAGTGTCCCACCGGGGCTGCTAATCGCCGGAATGCTCTACTTTGTCAACCGCCGGCAGGAGGGTCGTAACCTCTACGCGCGACGAGATTCTCCAGACGACCTCGACGAGCATCCAGGAATCCGAATTCACAAGATCCCTGTTAAGGGCTGGGCGGGCTTGGTGTTTGCCGTTGGCGTGATGTTGCTGTTCTTCATCGCCCTTCCTGCCATTCGCTCGTTCTTCCTTCTCACCCTCCCCGTCGGCATTCTTGTTGGCGTAGGTCTGTATCTCCTCCACCGCCGCTAGTTTCGATTTTCCAGTTTCGGGTTTCCAAATCAGGCTTACACTGTGACGTTGTTTTCGGTACGCCTGACGGGCCGGTAGAGGGTGTCGCGCTCGACGGACTCGTGTCCGGCGAGAAGCTAGAGAGTCTCGCCTGATCCTTCAGCCACAGACGCGAGGTGCGCGAAATGGATCGAAAAGACTTCCTCAAGAAATCGGTTCAGTTGGGGATGGGCTCCGGCGCGATGGTTCTCCTCGGTGAGGGCAAAGCGGCCCTGGCGGGAACTTCCGCCGAAAATCCGCCAGGCACTCCCTGCGAGAAGAAACAGGAGTTCGCCGAGGCCTGGGTGAAGCGGCTCATGGAGAGCATGGACGCGCAACTCGACCCGCCGGCCAGGGTCAAACTGATGGAAACCTGCGGCCGCGCCTGCTTTCGCGCCTCGCACGGAGAGGCCAGCCAGCACCCGCTCCAGCCCGACAGTCTGGAGAAGTTGCT
>JBEKCQ010000119.1:0-11420 GCA_050014795.1 Terriglobia bacterium
CCTTCAGGCCGGCATGACCGTGCTTGTAGGGGCGCCGCGGTATGGTCCGTCGACTCTCCGGGCCTACATCTTCCCGCGACCGTACAGCACCCGGCCGGGTTTCGCGCCGGTATGCTGGCCGTTGTCTATCACCACGACCCCGTTCACGATGACGAACGGAATCCCCGCGGCATACTGGAGCGGATTCTCGAAGGTAGCTTTGTCGGCGACGGTCTTGGGGTCGAAGACGGTGATATCCGCGGCCATACCGGGCCGGAGCAGGCCGCGGTCAGTGAGCCCGGTGATCTGAGCCGAAAATGAACTCATCTTGCGGACCGCGTCGGCCAGCGTCAGAACCTTCTGCTCGCGCACGTAGTAGCCGAGCACGCGTGGGAAACTCCCGTAAAACCTCGGGTGCGGCTTGCCGGCAAAGCGCATGTCCGTGCTCACCGCTGTACCATCCGAGCCCACGCCCACCCAGGGCTGGCGCATGGCCAGACGTACGTCCTGTTCGCTCATGCTGAAGTAAATGGCGTCGGCGGAGCCGCCCTCGGAAATCAACAAGTCGCACAGCGTGTCAAGCGGGTCTTTGCCCATCAACCTGGCGACCTCGTCCATGCGCTTGCCTTCGTATTTCTTGTTCTCCGGTTTCTGGAGCGACGCCACCAGGACGCCGTGCCAGCCGCCCACGCTTCTCACCTCGTTGTCTTCCCAACCGGGGAGCCCGGTGGCAATGGCCCGGCGGATTTCGGCGCGCGCCTTCGGGTCTTTCAAGCGCTCGACGACCTGTGCCGAAGTTCCCTCCAGGAATTTCGGTGGGAGACACATCTCCAGCCCGGTCATGGCAGCGATGTAGGGATACTGATCCACGGTGATATCCACGCCGCGGTCACGCGCCGCTTGGATATGCTTCACTTGCTCCACCATGCGGCCCCAGTTGGCGCGGCCGTCGATCTTGAAGTGGAGGATGTGCGCGGGCAACTTGGCCTTCTCGCTGATGGTGATGGCCTCGTCAATGGCCTGGATTCCGTGCGCGCCCTCGCCGCGGATGTGCGTGGCATAGATGCCGCCGTAGGCCGCCGCGACTTTGGCGAGCTCAATCAGTTCTTCGGTTTTGGCGAACATGTTGGGGGGATAGATGAGCCCGGAAGAGAGGCCGATGGCGCCGTCGCGCATCGCTTGCTCGACGAGCCCTTTCATCTTTTCCAGTTCTTCCGCAGTAGGCGCACGATTCACGTTGCCCAAGACGCAGCCGCGGACCTGACCACTGCCCACGTGGGAGGCGATATTCACCGAAATCCCCTGGCGCTCCAGACGCGAGAAGTATTCCCCGAGCGTGGTCCAATCACGCTGGAGGCCGAGCGGCTGCAAGGTTTTGTCAAATTCGGCCGCGTCGGGACCGAGCACCGGCCCGGCGGACGATGACTCGCCGATGATTTCTGTTGTCACGCCCTGACGGATCTTGCTTTGCGCACTGCCATCCACGAGCAGGGTGTAATCAGAGTGACTGTGCAAGTCGATGAAGCCGGGAGCCACCACGAGTCCCGTAGCGTCGATCACCCGGCGCGCCGAAGCTTTGGGCAGTCGGCCGACGTCGACGATCTTGCCATCCTTGACGGCTACCGAGCCCTCAAACCACGGGCTGCCGCTGCCGTCGAGGATGTGCCCTCCCACAATCAGCAGGTCGTACTCTGCCTGCTGGGCCCACTGGTGGCTCGCCAGCACACACACGAGCCCCACAGTCAAGCTAAGGGCCACGACACATGCCTTGGCGTTACGCAATCGGGCACTCTTCAGGTTGTGCGACACGCGTTACCTCCACCTTCCCCCGAGTCACGGGATGAAGCGTCGAGCGTTGAACAAGGTCCTGTGCTTCAGTCGACTGAGAAGTGACGACTGACAACTGGCGACTGACCGCTGACAACGGACAACCGACATTACTTATTGCGTATCTGAATAAGCAGCACAGCGATGGCCACCGTCAGCAACGCCATCGAGCCGCGCCAATAGAAAACCGGGTCGGTGGTCGGGAGCCCGCCCAGCAGCCGCACCACCAGGCCGATAACCAGGCCCGCCGCTGCCAGAATCACCAGGACATTGGGAAGCATGCGCATAAGAGCCTCCTTGGTTGTTCAAGAATCGAGGTAGTGTCGTCAAGGGCGCAACAGGTCAAGCCGCGATCGCCGGGGGCATTATATCCCTTCTGCCCCGGGTTGCGAGATGCTGCGGTCTTGACTGCTCTTCGCAAGCGGATCGGGTTTATACTGGGCTGGAGTGGGATGGCAGCCGAATATGGATCTTGTGAAGATTCGCACCTTCAGCGGTCCGACAGCGCGGCTTGACGCCAAGCTGGCCGAGAGCGTCCTTGAAGCGGTGGAAATTGAGTGCTTCGTGCCCGACGACGGCGCCGTTGAGCCCATTCCATTCTTCGAAGTCCACCTGATGGTTCGCGAAGCGGATGCCGACAAGGCCCGCGAGGCTCTGGAGACTTACTTTGACTCGGGCGGGCCTGTCTCCCCTGAATGATTCACCGCGGAGGAGGCGCAGCGGTCCCGGAGGATGAGGAAGCTCGAGGGGCCTGCTGCGAGGTCTTGAGCCGGCGTTCCAGCCGGGTAATGGCCTTGTGAACCTCCTTCGCCTCTTCGGCGTCCTTGGCCGAAGGGAGCAGGTCGAGGTATTTGCGGTAAGCGTCGAGCGCCTTTTGCCCGAGCCCGAGTCGGTCGTAGACCTTGCCTAATCCCAAGTAGCCTTGAGCGTAGTAAGGGTCTGTCTTCACCGCCTCCTGGTACCGGCTGAGCGCCGCCCGGAACCTTTTCCTCTTCAGGTAGAAATCTCCGATCTCCACGGACTTCCAGGCCGGCGGGGAGACGTACGGTTTCGCCTCCTCTTCGGGTTCGGGGGCAGGCTGGCCCTGCTGCGCGTGGGCCGCGGGGGCCGCAAGGCAGAGGATGAAGATCACAGTCACGCCCGCTGTCAGCACAAGCCTCATACAGGGAATTCTCCCCGCAGTCGGCTTCCGTGTCAACGTTGTAGGGGCGTGCGGCCGCGCGCCCAAAGGGCGCAGCCAACGCCGCGACGCCTCGCCCTTTGACAAGCCCTGATTGCTGCGGATAATGAGAAGGTTGGGAGTGTGCGGTGAACGAATCGTTAGCGCAAAATGCCGAGACCCTGCCTGCCCAGCCCGGCGTCTACATCTTCAAAGATGAAGCGGGCCGGCCCATCTATGTCGGCAAGGCGAAGTCGTTGCGCCACCGCGTCCGTTCTTACTTCCAGGAATCTCGACCTGCTGACGCCAAGCGCGACCGCATGCTGGAGGCTGCGCGCGACCTTGAGACCATCCTCGTGGACAACGAGAAAGAGGCGACAGCTCTTGAGAACAACCTCATCAAGCAGTTCAAGCCGCGTTACAACGTTTTACTGCGCGACGATAAGACTTATCCATACATCAAGCTCACACTCGGCGAGCGCTTCCCGCGAGTTTATGTGACCCGGCGCTTGAAGAAAGACGGCGCTGTTTACTATGGCCCATACTTTCCTGCCAGCCTGGCGTACCGCCTCGTGGACCTCATCCATCGCCGCTTTTTGGTGCCGTCGTGTGGTGTCGACCTGACGCGGTACCACCCGCGTCCCTGCCTGCAGTATTACATCAAGCGTTGCCTGGGACCCTGCGTCGAGGAGCTGACGACGCCGGCGCGATACGCTGAGGCGGTGCGCCATGTCCGGCTGCTGCTGGAAGCGCGCGAAAGCGATCTGGTCAGAGACTTGCACGAGCGCATGATCAATGCCTCCGAGGCGCAGCAGTTCGAGGAGGCGGCGCGCTACCGGGATCTGGTCTTAACCGTGGAGGAGCTGCGCGAGCGGCAAAAGTTGGCGGCGTCCCACGGGGAAGACGTCGACATCTTCGGATTCCACCAGGAAGGGCCGCTCGTGGCGGTGAACCTCTTTCACCTCCGTGGCGGTCGGGTGGTTGACCGCCGGGAGTTCTTCTGGGAAGACCTGGAAGACTTCAACGCGCGCGAGTTGTTCTCTTCGCTGCTGAAGCAGGTTTACCTCGACCAGCCGTATCTGCCGGGCGAGATTCACGTCCCCGTGGACTTCGAGGACCGTGAGATTCTGGAGGACCTCCTCACCGAAAAGCGGGGGCGAAAGGTTGAGATCCTGACTCCGCAGCGCGGCCAGAAGCGCGCCCTGCTCGAACTGGTGGCGAAGAACGCGCGGCACTCCTTCGAGCGGCGGTTCCGCATCCTCAAGCCCCAGGCGCGCGAGATGCTCGAGAGCCTGGCGGAGGCGCTCGAGCTTCCCCAGCCGCCGGACCGCATCGAGTGCTTCGATGTGTCCCACATTCAGGGTTCTGACCTGGTCGCCTCGATGGTCGTGTGGGAATCCGGACGCATGAAGAAATCCGACTACCGCAAGTTCATCATCAAGACCGTCTCCGGCAGCGACGACTTCGCCAGTATGAGAGAGGTTGTGACGCGCCGGTATCGGCGGTTGCAGGATGAAAAGAGACGTTTGCCGGACCTGATCCTCGTGGACGGAGGGATTCCTCAACTCCACGCGGCCGCGGGCGCTTTAGAGGGTCTCCAAATCATCAATCAGCCCCTGGCCAGTATCGCCAAGAGGGAAGAAATCCTCTACGTTTACGGACGCGAGAATGAACCGGTCGTGCTCGACCACCACTCGCCCGTCCTGCACCTCATCCAGCAGATCCGGGATGAAGCCCATCGCTTCGCGGTCGCGTTTCACCGGGCGCGTCGGTCGAAGCGTGAGCTCGCCAGCGAACTACTGGCGATTCCGGGTGTGGGCGAGCGGACAGCGAAGAAACTCCTCGCCCATTTCGGAAGCGTGGGCAAGCTCAGGTCTATTACCTTGGAAGAATTAAGCCAAGTCGTTAGTCGTTCTCAAGCGGCGAGAATTGTGAAACACCTCCGCGGGGAGACTTGATTGGACAGATAAATAAACAGGCCAGACGGTCTATTAATAACACTTTTCTTTATCTTAAGTTTCTGCTTGAAGCTCTCAGGCTGGCATGCTAGAGTACAGGCCGCTAGGTTGGAGAGTTCAAATGAGAGAGTGTAAGGTTGGTACGAATCTCGCCTTCCTGCTGGCGGGCATGGGCATTGGCGCTGGCCTTGCCATCCTCTTTGCCCCGAAGTCAGGCAGAGAGACGCGCCGCTACGTCGCCCGCCGGGCTGAAGCCGGGAGGGACTACGTCGCGGCCATGGGCAAGGAGCTACGCCGGCAGGCCGAAGATATCGTGGACAAAGGGAAAGATTGGGCAGACAAAATCGTGTAGTAACCACGTGGAGGTTGGTGATGAGCGAAAACAACGGAGCTTCCAAGATTGCGTTCTTGCTGGCTGGGATGGGCATCGGTGCTATTCTGGCCTTGCTCTTTGCCCCCAAGTCGGGTAAAGAGACGCGCGACTACCTTACGCAGAAAGCCGAGGAAGGCCGAGACTACGTATCCGCCAAGGGGCGGGAACTGCGCAAGCAGGCCGAGGAGACCGTGGAGAAGGCGAAGGACGTGGTCGCCAAGCAGAAAGAGCAGCTTTCCGCGGCTCTCGAAGCGGGCAAGCAGGCCTACCAGGAAGAGAAGGGCAAGTCCCGCTAAGGCGCGTTGGGCGACTGATTTGTTGAAGAGCGAACCATGGCCAATGATGCTGCGTTGACTGTTGTTCTATTCCTGGTCGCCGTCGCGGTCCTGATGCAAGCCGGGGCGATGGTGGGCATCTGGCTCGCCATTAAGAACATTCACCGCGAGGTGGTGGGCGCTCGTGCCGACGTCAAGCAGCGCCTCGATCCCCTGGCCCAATCCGTGACGGAAATTCTGGCCAATTCCCGCGAGCCCGTGCGGAGTATCACCGCCAACCTGGCGGAGATCAGCCGCATCTTGCGCGACCGGACCAATCACGTGGATGGGGTGGTGGCGGACTTGGTGGACAAGAGCCGCCTCCAGATCATTCGCGTGGACCAGATGGTGTCCGACTTGGTCACGAAGGTGGAGACCACTGCCGACGTGGTGCAGCGTAACGTGCTGGCGCCCATCCAGGAAGTGTCCGCCATCGTCAAGGGTGTGCGGTCGGGCCTGGAGTTCTTGTTCTCGCGGCGCCGGTCTCCCAGCGTGAGCGAGACGACACAGGACGAGCAACTGTTTATCTGAGAAAGCCTCCGTTGCCAGGAGCAAGTCGTCAGTGGTCGGGTGCAGTCGTGCCCGGATGCCGTGGACCACGGACGATAGGCCACTGACGAGGGAGCTGTTTCTGCTGGAAAACCGCTTGCTGCCCACCCCATGCATTCTGTGTCCACCAAGACCACCCATTCCTGCGCTGTGGCAATCTTCGCGCGGGCGCCATCGCCCGGCAGGGCTAAGACGCGTCTCATCCCCTTGCTTGGTGCGCGCGGCGCTGCGGAGTTCCAAGCGGCGCTAATCTCTGACTCCATTCGCAAGGTGAACGCACTTGGCGAACGTGCCTCGCGGTACGTGTTTTTCGCGGGCACCGGTTCTCCAGCTCCCGCTGCGCTATTCTCGCGTTTCACGCTGGTGCGACAACGCGGCGCGGACCTGGGCGAACGCTTGGCGCACGCATTCCGAAAGCTTCTGCGCCGCCATGCGGTGGCGGTGGTAATCGGCACGGATTCGCCCACGCTCGCCCCGCGGGTGCTGCGCGCAGCACGGCGCGAACTGCACGTCTGTGACGCGGTTCTGGGGCCATCGCCCGACGGTGGGTTCTACCTGATCGGATTGCGCCGCACTGAGCGGGCGAAGGCCGGGGGTCTGTTTCGTGGCATCCGCTGGGGAAGCGCCTTCGCGTTTCGCGATACACTGAGGAACTTGTTGCGTCACGGATTGGCCTGCTCGATTCTGGAACCATGCGCAGATGTGGATCGTCCCGAGGATTTCCGCCGGCTCGTGCGCGAACTGGCCGGCAGCCAAGCGCTGCGGCGTGGAGCGCCGGCAGTGTGGCGCTTCGTAAAGGAGCTCGGGGCGGTGCCAGAGGATTCGGCAGCAGCGCGCAACAGGCTAGCTAGGTAGCTTTTTACGTGTTTCTCACCAGTCCCACTCTTTCTTGGGAGTCTCGCCCCAGGGAATGCTCATGACAAGTTATCCGAATCGCCTCTCCACCTATCATAAAGTAATCAAAGGAGTTGAAGCCCTAGCTGCCGACTTGGCTTGGGAGGTGTGGGTTTCAGAGGGAGTGCAGGCGGCGTCCCGGGCCGCGGAGCAGTGTCCCAAAATGACACGCTTTGGGCATTTTGCGAGGACTCGCCGCGCTCGTCCCTCGGGCTAGCAATGTCGCCAAAGGGGCGCCCGTTTCCGACCGCTGGCGAGCCGCCGACCTCCTCCCGCCAGCCGAACTCGCCGCCTGGCTCGCTAAGCGCCCGGGGCCGGTGACTGTTCACGCCGGATTCGACTTCCTCTATCGGACGGGGCACATCCCCGGGGCGCTGTATTTAGGCGCAGGCCTGGTCCTGGAGGGGTCTTGGAATCTCACTCCGGTGGCGCGCTTCCTGGTTTGACCAGGTGCGCATCGCAGGCCCACGGCCCGGCGCCGGCAAGGAGCAGGAAGATTAGACACAGGAGCATGGAGAAGTCGGTGCGGGCCTCATGGGCCATGGGCCAGAATCCATTCTTAAGGAGCATTGGGATCTTAGTCGTCGAGATTGCCACCAGTATATTGATGATGAGGGGAACGGCTGCCAGTCGCACACCCAGCCCGAGCACGATGAGCGACCCGCAGACGATTTCCACTCCGCCGACAAACGGCGCCATGATTGCGGGTGCTGGAATTCCGATCTTCATGAAACGTCCAACGCCCAGGGTCTCGGGGAACAGAAATTTCTGTATACCTTCGGAGAGGAAGACGCAGCCCACCGCCACGCGCACCAGGATGACGGCGGCCGGCGTCTTGGAAGCGAGCGTTTTGTACAAGAGCCTCATAACTACACCCCCAAGAGATTCGACGGGAACGTCCTTGCGCCGCGGTCCGCGTGCCCACCCCAGGTCCAGTAGAGGCCGAGGTAGGCGACGGTGTGCGCTGCGCCGACGGGGTTTCGTCCCAGGCTGAACAGAAAGCTGAAGTGCCGGGTGAAATTGTAATAGCCGCCCAGATCAAGCAGGGTGGAGGAACGAGCGCCAACGCCGCTGGCCCCTTCCACATAGAGTTCTCCCCCCAGGGTCAGCCGCTTGCCTAGATCCCGCTGGAGCAGCCAGCCACCGAGGGCATGACTGCGCATCCCCGGCGCCTGATTGATGATGTAGCCGCCGCCTCCATAAGTTGTCCAGGGCCCGTAACTCTTTTGCACCCACAAGGGCAATCTCGCCCACACCCGGCCATTGCCCAATCCTCGGCGGGCGTTGCCGGTGGGGAGTTCCAGCATGGGGAAAATGCCCACCTGCGGTCGATGACTTCCTTCCTGGATGAAACGGTACTTGACTCCCATCTCCACATCTCCCGCTCCCAACGAGGTCGGCCCGCCGGACGGTGTGGAGGAGGCTACAGGAAATACCAAATGAAGCTGGACGTTGCGGACCACTCCCCAGTTGAATTCCAGAGCTGGACCTTGCGTTGCTCGGCCGTCTCTGGTCCTGTCGAGGGTGGAGAAGAGATAGGCTTCCCAGTGCCGGAAGTCAACAGGCTGGGGATCGTCGGTATGGAAAGGCGGCCCGGCGAGCGCCGTTCCTGCAAAGCCTCCGCTGAGAGCGAACAAGAATGGGAAAAGGAGCCGGCGCTTTTTTTTCATCTTATTGCCGGACCTCCGGCTTGGGCAGTCAAACTGGCCTTGCGCTGGGCTCTTCCTCCTGCGCGCTCCCCGCTTTCGAGGACAACTTCGCGGTGCATTTCATCCACTTGTTTCCGGACGAGCTCGAGAACCGCCCTGCCCTCCTTGGTCAGGCGGTAGTTCTTGCGGGCCCGGGGGCCTCGACGCTTGCTGCCCGTGCTTTTCAGCCATCTATGCCGTTCCATCCTTTGCAAGAGCGGATAAAGGGTGCCGGGACTGATCTCGTAACCGTGACGACGCAATTCGCCGATTACCCACTGACCGTAAACCGGCCCTTCGGCGGCATGATGCAGAATGTGGACCTTCCAGAAGCTGAGCAGGATCTCCCGCGCCAGACAATTCATCGTGGGTCGCATACTACGAAAACTGTAGACGATAACCGTAGTAAGGTCAACCCCGAATCTTTCCCCTGTTCCACTTCTTCATCCGCCCTGTAATCGATTAAGGGTTGCCCGGTCTGGCATGGGGGTCCGATTTGAGCCTGTAGCACAGGGTCCGCCCTCCGACCCTGCGGTTCTGCGAAAGGGCACGGATTTATCCATGCCGTGAGGTGCGGGACAAATTCTTTTCTTGTGGCCTTCAGGCCCGGCCTGATGCCCCAGCGGCTAAAGCCGGTGAAAGGGGGATTATCACGGGTCGTTGTGGCACGACTAAAATCGTGCCCTTTCGCAAGTCGCGCCACACAGCATCGCATGCTGGATGGTTCTGGTAGCCCCGGATGGCTCATCGTTTGAGCCTATCGTGGGCTCTTGAATGCGGGAAACGCCATCGGCATAGAAAGCGTGCCGTAGCTACTGGCCTAGGGTTTAGAGGGAGCGGGCGGCAAGTTGGGGTTGGAAGCGTCGCGCGTCCGGTTGACCACAAAGACCAGTTCGCTACCGGAGAGAAGAATGATCTGCTTCTGGTGCTTGAACAGGTTGTACAGCAATGCGGTGCCCGCGCCGATGCCGGCGCCGTACAGAATATCGCCGCCGAGTCCCGGGCCGCTGCAGTTCCCATAATAACGGCACTCGATCTCCTGACCCATGCCGACCGAGGCCCCCGCCCCGGCGCCCATGGCGGCTCCCAGGGCAGCATCTTTCGCGGTGTCTTTCTTGCTCTTGCCGCAGCCGACAATCGTGCCTTCTTCGTCGTTCGCGGTGTTGCCGCAGACGCCGCCCTTGCTGTCGGCGAGCGTGCTGGAGAGTTGGATCGTTTGCTCCTCGGGGGTGGTGATGGAATCGAGCACGATGCGCATCTGCGCCTTGGCCTTGATGCGGCCCGCCGGCTTCAGAAAGGCGATATGACCGGTCACCATGCTTCCCTGGGGTACAAGCGTCTCGGTGCCGGAAAGAACGTCTTGGGCGACTACGCCGGTGAAGGTGTCGCCCGGCTTGTTCGTCTTGGAGGTGATCGTGGTGCCCAGCTTGACGTGCACGATGGTGCCCGGCGGGATGCTCGGAGTCTCGGCGGCGCGGGCGCTCAGAAAAGCCATACCGGCCGTCGCGGTCAGAGCTAGCAAAGTCGATAGGATGCGCTTCATGGTTTGTTACGTCCTTTGCGAGTCCCTCGCGGGCCCCACTCCCTGGGCTGGGACCAGGGGAAAATCGTCGGACTGCCCCGGCTCCAATCTACACCTCTACGTCTCGCTTTGCCAAGGCCCCATCTTCTTCCCTAGACTTCGATTCGCAGATCCTCCGACTGGTTGTACGGTCGCTACGGTACGCCGGGCTTCAGTAGAGGCGGCTTTATGCCGCCATTTGGTGTCGCGAGGTAGGCTCGCCGCGCCGCTGCTTTTCACGCCGTTCATGCGCCACCCGCGGCCAACATTATGGCTTCACATGCCGGGATACTTCCCGAGGAAGATCAGTAGCACATCCACCGTGTCCGAAACGCCGTGGGCGATGATAGGCACAGAAAGGTTTCGACCAGAGCCAAGGTACATCAATCCCAAGAGCAATCCGTCGATCCCAGCTTCAATCACACCCGTGATTCCCTGGTAGGTGTGGGCCAGTGCGAACAGCGTACTGACCAGGATCAGGCTGGCGATCCACGCCCTGCGGTTGCAGTTGCCAAGGTCCGCCGCGCGGTTCATCAGGTAACCGCGATAGACCATCTCCTCGCCGAATCCGGCGAGCACCCAGGCGAGGACCAGCACAAGGAGAAGCAGCTTGGGGTTTCCCGTCAAGGGTCGAAAGTCCTCAAGATCAGGCTGCTTTCCCGTGAGCCTCACCAGCAGTGGCTGAGTGACAAACAATTCGAGCAGTTCGATGCCGATCCCGCCCGCAGCGCCATAGGCCAGCGTTGCGCCCCAATTACGAAATCGCCTGAGCCCGACGTCCCTCCATCCGATCTTCCGAAGTCGGAGTGAAAGCCACCCCAGCAGGAAGAGGACAGGCGTCTTGCTGAACAGCAATCTGCTCTCACGCCACCCCATTCCGGCAGGTCCCGCAACGGAGTTCCTCTTTTCGGCAGGTACGCTTGTGCCCGGCGTGTCCGTCTCGTCAGCCATCGAGGTCCCTTCCTTCGGTTGGTCGGCGCCAAGCCATGCCGGCACTGTAAAGCAACGGCCCGCCACATGCTGAAGCGCAGCTTGTCTGCGCCAGCCGGCAGCCAAAGCCCTGCCCTCCCGCCCGTTCATCAGCATCACCGGGTGTAATCGTCGAAGCGTTGCAGGCT
>JBEKCQ010000120.1:0-10601 GCA_050014795.1 Terriglobia bacterium
AGCCTCGCCAGTACCGCTGCCAGCGCGGTACCGCTCACCGTCAGCGCCGAGCCGTCGCCATAAAATTGCGTCCCTGTGACGGTACCGTTCACCGTGAGGTTGCCGTTCACCGTCTGGCTGCCGTTGAAGGTGTTGGTGGTATCGCGTCGGGCGTAGCTCGCCGCCGGCACGCCACCCAGGTTATTCGCGGTGGCAGCGGTGGCCGCGTTGGTGGCGTTGGCCGCGCTCGCCGCCGTCAGCGCCGCCACTCCCGTCAGGCCCGCACCGCTGCCCGAAAACGACGCCGCCGCAATGTTGCCACTCGTGGTCACATTCCCATTGCCGCTCACGCTTAGCTTCTCGAAGCCGCCGGCCCGCGCACTCAGGAGCTTACCTCCCGCGCGGTTATCCACAATGAGGGGGATTCCGTCCGCGCTGTCGACCCGCGCCAGCACCCCGATGGTTGGCCCGCTAGCCGCCCGCGCTGAGGCACTGACGCCGATCCCGCTGGTGCTGTCGGCCGCCGCCAGCAGACCCATCGCGGGTCCGGTGGTGGCCACCGCGCGTCCGACCAAGGCCACGCCGCTGGTGCTCGATGTGTACCCCACCACACCTGACCCCGGGCCGGTGGTGGCCGTGTTGAAGCCCGCGACGCCTGCTCCCACCGTGCTTGCTGAGGAGCCGCGCACCCCGTACACTGTGCCGGTCGTGGAGGTGCTCTGTCCAAAAACGCCCGCTCCACTCGAGCTGAGCGTCATCCCTCGCACTCCAAAGGTCATGGCCGAGGTCCCCAGCACCCTGCCAAACACCGCGGAATTGTTCCGAGCCACAGCGTACAGCCCGTACCCGGACCCGTTCTGAAAGACTTTGACCACCTGGTCGGCCGTGGTGTCGGTGAACTCCGTGGCCCCGGAAGTCGTCAGGGCGCGCGGCTGGGTTGCCGGAGTGCTACTGGTCGCCGAGGTGGTCGGCGGTGCAGCCGCTCCGACGGCTGCCCCCACCACCGTGGTGCTTGCCTTCTCCCCACTTGGCTCGGCCAGCGCATAAGCCGAGGCCGGTTTGCCGCCCAAGGTTTCCGCGTCGGCGGCCTTGAGCGCGTACGGCACGCTCACCATCAGCACCCGCGGCTGCTCGGGCAATTTCCCGGCGGCAACTCCCAGCCAGCGCGCTTCGCCGGAGGTGAATAACTCCACCGGCAAGCCTTCGGCCTGCATCGCGCCCAGGAGCACCGTGTAGCGTCCTTGCTCGTCAAGCTGGAGCGTTTGCGTCTCCTCCCAGATCGGTGCCGCGTCGTGCTGCGCGCGGTAGATGGCAAAATGCGCGTCCACCACGCCCGTCAGTGGCTTGCCCGCCAAGTCGCGAAGTTCGCCGCTGAATTTGATCAGGCGCGGCACGCTCGCTGCCGGAGCGCTGCCCGCCGGCGCCGTCTCCTGCGCTCGAATTCCAGAAATCCCCAACGCGCACACCAATCCCACGCATGCCCAGAAAGTAAGACGCCGCATGGAGGTTCCTCCCTCGGAGCGAATTGAAGCGATGGACTGCCACGAGCGTAGGCTTCCCAGTAGGCAATGTCAAGCCGATGATTATCAAAGGCCAGACGACAAAATGTTATCCACTAGGCCGGGTCGCCATCAGCGCCGGGTGGGGCGAACATCCTGTTTTTTGCGATGGGTGCGATCACGCCGAGTGACCGGCAGCGTGCACTTAAGAAGCGGGGCGCGGCAAGCCCTCCACCACACTCTTGCATCAGGATGACAGGCGGGGGAAGTCTCGTCACTGCTTGGCGAGGTGACGGCTTTCCTGCCAGGTGTAGGTCACGCGGTGGATGACGGTGAGCGTTGACAGCACGGCGATGACCCACAGCACGGGCGCCATGCGGTCGAACATCGCGCCAATGATGATGAGCACCATGCGTTCCGGCCGCTCGAGGAAGCCCACCTTGCAGGTGGAGATGAGGTTTTCAGCGCGCGCCCGCGCGTAGCTCACCATCACCGAACCGATCATGGCCATGGCCACGAGGGTGACGTACCAGAAGCGGTTGATGCGGCCATAAAAGACCAGCAGACCGATCATCAGGCAGAGGTCAGAGTAGCGGTCCAGCACCGAGTCGAAGTAGCCACCGAAGGGCGTCACCCGGTTGGTGAGACGCGCCACGCGACCGTCCAGCATGTCGAAGAGCCCGGCGAGGAAGACCGCACCTCCGGCCCAGCGAAAATAGCCGTAGGCAAACAGGTAGGCCGCCACCAGGTTGATGGCGAAACCGATGACCGTCAAAACGTTGGGATTGATGCCGGTGGCGGCAAAGGCTCGCACGATGGCCCGCAGCAGGTGGTTGCAGGTTTCACCGATCTGACGCGTAATCATGGAACTCGCTCGGGGCGGGACGCCGGTGCCGTCGGCGCGCTTCCCGCCGGATGCCGCTACACTTCGTCGTGGAGCGTCTGCAAGGCTCGGACTTCGAACTCGCGAATCCCGTTCGGCGTGGCCACCTTGACGGTGTCTCCTGCTTGCTTGCCCATCAGGGCGCGCCCAATCGGCGAGGTAGTCGAAATCAAGCCCTTGCTGACGTCAGCCTCTTCACTGGTAACCAGTCGGTATTCGACCTCGGTGTCGCGGTCGAGGTCGTGGAGCACCACCCGGGAGCCGAAGGCCACTCGGTCCTTGGGGATGTTGCTCATGTTGATGAGCGAGAGGTCGGCGAGGCGCTTCCTAAGCTGCGCCAGCCGGGCCCCCACAATGTCCTGGCGCTGCTTCGCCATGTGGAATTCGGCGTTCTCGCTCAGATCGCCTAGGGCGCGTGCCCGCCTCAGCTCTTTGGGCAGGTCGTGGTTAAGCTCGTGCTCCAGGGTCTGGATTTCCTCCTGCAGTTTCTTGATGATATGCGCGGGCATAAGTCGGACCCTGTCGTTTGCGGGTTTGCCGATTATAGGCGAAAGCGCGTGGTGAAGCAACCTGTCGAAAACTCGCCCAAGGAGTAAGGCCATCGCCAGCGCCTTTAGGCAAGGCGCGGGGGGTTGCGCCAACTCCAACTTGCCCAAGGGTTTAGAGAGGCGTAAATACATGGGAAGGCGGAGTGAATTCGTTGACTTCAATCGGGCTGTGTGCTAGCGTACCTCGCTTGGTCAAAAAGTTTGGCTGCCGGTGGAGCCTGTGAATGGCTTTTAATAAAGCCAAAGCGATGCAGGAGGCTGAGAAGCTTGTCGGTCAGGGAAAGATCGCCCAGGCGATCAAGCAATATGACTTCATCCTGGAAAAGGACCCCACCGACGTCACGCTACTCAACAACATTGGCGACCTTCACTTCCGCGACAAGAATGTCCCCGAAGCCCTGAAGCATTTCCACAAACTGGCCGACGCCTATGTAAGGGACGGGTTTACCGTCAAGGCGATCGCCATGTACAAGAAGATCAGCAAGATCGATCCCAACGCTGTCGAACCTTTCAACAAGCTGGCCGAGTTATACGTCCTTCAGGGGCTCGGCCGGGAGGCACGAGAGCAATACGCCCAAGCGGTCGAGTTCTACCGGAAGAAGAACCAGCCCGACAAAGCTCTGGATATTTTCCGCAAGATCGTTGCCCTGGATCCCGAAAACAAAACGTTCCGCCTTCGGCTGGCCGAATTTGCCGAGCAGTTGGGCCGGAAGGACGAGGCCGCCAGCGCTTACCTGGAATTGGCTGAAGTTGCCTTTCGCGGTGGCGATCTGGTGGGGGGCGAACCGGCCCTGAAAAAGGCCCTGGAGCTGGGTGGAAGGAGCAGCCAGACATGCCTCCTGGAGGCGCGCCTCGCCCTCAGCAAGCAGGAATACGGGCAGGTGGAAAAGGTCCTCGAGTCCACGCCTGAGGTGAAGAACAGCGCCGCAGGTCGGCAAATTCTCCTGGAGGCCTACCTGGCAGCTCAGAAGCTGGAGTTGGCGGAGAGACTGGTGGTGGACGTCTTCCGCGCCAATCCCGCTGACTTCTCGCCGGTGGCTTCGTTTTCCACGCTGTGCACCAAGAAGGGGAACGTAGACTCCGTGGCGAAACTTCTGGGCGAAGTGGCCGACACGCTGATCGACCGGAAAGAAACCGGCCCGATGATGGAGATCCTGCGCCAAGTGTGGGCGAAGAACCCCCACCACCTCGCGACGCTGGAGTTGATTCATCGCATCTCGAAGGAGACCGCCGACGAGTTTGCCCTGCCGGAAGTCTTGGGAGCGCTTGGCCGCGCCTACGAACAGTCGGGAGCTCTCGAAAAGGCTGAGGGAGTTTACCGCGAACTCGTCGGCCGCACCCCCGGCAACGAAGAATACCAGCGCCTGCTGAAAGGGGTCTTAGAGAAGCAAGGCAAGGAAGTGGAGGTTCCTTCATCGGCGGCGCTTGCGGGCGTCGCGATGGAGATACCTCCGGAGGTGGAGGCCGCTCCAGTTCCGCCCGCGGCAGAGGCCGAGCAGGCGGCAATGGTGAAGGAGGCGCTGGAGAACAGCGACCTCTTTTCTCGTTACGGTCTAGTGGACAAGGCCGTGGCCGAGTTGGAGAAAGTGCTGGCCGTCTATCCCGAGCAGGCGGACATCCATCGACGCATCCTCGAGCTCTGCCACCGCAGCCAACCCGTGCGGGCCGGCCAAGCGGCCGAAGCGCTGGCAAAGATCTACACCACGCAAGGTGACTTGGCTGGTGCGAAGAAGTACCAGGAGCTGGCCACGCAGCTTGCCACCGGGGTGCCCAGCGCGGAGGTCTCCCCGGTGGCCGAGGAGGCTCCGCCGCCCCCTCCTCCCCCCGCCCCCGCTCCTGCACCCGCATCGATGGAATTCGACCTCGCGGACGTGTTCCCGGTCAGCGCACCGGAAGAGGCGCCGAAAGAAGCCCCGCCTGAGGTTCCTTTGGGCCTGTCCGCTCCGGTGAGTGCTCCGCCTCCCGTCGCTCCACCAGAGGGGCTGGAGCTCTCCGCCGACATGGAAGCCTTGCTGGCCGGGCCGGAGACTCCTGTCGTCGAGAAGGAAGTCGCTCCCTTCAACTACGACGAGGCCCGGGTAGAGGTCGATTTCTATCTCGACCAGGGTCTTCTAGACGAAGCGCGAAGCGCCGTCCAGGCGCTGGAGGAGAAGTCCCCCGGAAACTCCTATGTAGCCGAACTCCGCCAGCGCGTGGAGGCCCAAGCCGGTGCGCCAGCGGCAGCACCTGCCGAGGTTGCTGCTCCGCCTGCCGTAGAACCAGCGGAAGCCGCAGAGTGGGAATTACCCAGCGCCTTTGCAGGGCCGGCCCCGGCCGAGGTGATCCCCGAAGTCCCGCCGGCACCCGTCGAGGCGGTCGTGCCTCCGCCCGTGGTCGAGCCCCCTCCGCCGCCTCCGCCTCCCGAGGCTGCGGTGGTGGCGGCCGGCCCCCCGAGCGCCGAGGCCCCAGCGGCGGGCGGTGACTTCCTAGGCAGTTTGGTCGGCGACCTGGCGGCTGGCCTGGAGGGATTTGGAGAGCCAACACCACCGCCCTCGGCCCCGCCGACGACTCAGGCACAGCCTGCGTCGGCCGGTGAAGCCGCCTCTATCTTCAGCGGGCTTCTGGAGGAACTGGGCGAAGGTGCAGCGGGGGCCGAGGCCGAGGAGGATCCCGAGAAGCACTACAACCTGGGTGTGGCCTTCCGTGAAATGGGTTTGCTGGACGAAGCGATTGGCGAGTTTCAGAAGGTGGTGAAGGGGACGCAGAAGGACAAGTTCCCGCCGAATTTCCTTCAGGCCTGTAGCCTGCTCGCCGTCTGCTTCACGGACAAAGGGATGCCAGCCATCGCGGTGAAGTGGTACAAGCGCGCGCTCGAATTGCCCGACCTCGACGAGGAATCGACCCTGGCGCTCGAATACGACCTGGGAGTGGCATACGAGCAAGCGGGTGATACCCGGAACGCCCTGGAGAGATTCTCGGAGGTCTATAGCCAGAATATCGACTACCGCGACGTCGCCGAGAAAATTCGCACCCTCCAAAAGAAGGCACCATAAGCGTCCTGCCCGGGGGCCTGCCCCGCTGCCCGGCTCGAGGCTGACTAACCGGCCCACACCATGAGCCGTGCCCTCACCATCGTTTACATTCTCTTCTGCTTCGAGATGGGCGCCTTCCTCTTTGTTCTTCCCTGGGTGTCCCTGTGGAGCAGGAACTTCTTCGTGGCCCAGTATCCCTGGGTTTCTGATCTCGCCCTGAACTACTTCGTGCGCGGAGCCGTCTCGGGGGTTGGCTTGGCGGATATCTGGCTGGCGATTCATGAACTGTGGCGTTTCCGCCGGCAGTTGGGTCTGGTCCAAACGCGCCCGTCGCGGTAAGCACATGCCGGACGGGCAGGCAGGTTGACACGAAGCTTTGCACCTCTGTGGTGTCCGCGTCCGATTTTGATCCACAGGGCCGGCATTCGACTCTATGCCTTGCGCCTTTGAGCTCTGCTACATCACGGACCGGCGAACTCTCGAACCGAAGCCTCTTCTTCCTTTGATCCAGGAGGCCATCCGCGCTGGCCTGGACCTGGTGCAGATTCGCGAGAAGGACCTCGCCACCCGCGAACTCTTGGAGTTGGTCAAGGGCGCCGTCGATGCTGCGCGGGGAACTAGCACACGCATCGTGGTGAACGACCGGCTGGACGTGGCGCTGGCCGCGGGGGCTGCCGGGGTTCACTTGGGAACTCAATCCTTGCCGGCTCGCGTGGTCCGCCAGCAGGTGCCGAAAGATTTCCTGGTGGGCGTTTCCTGCCATACACTGGAGGAGGCGCTCAGCGCTCAGTCGGCCGGCGCCGATTACGTGGTCTTCGGCCCCATCTTCGAGACTCCTTCCAAGCTTCCTTACGGTCCACCCCTCGGGCTGGGAAAGTTGCGCGAGGTTACGATGCGGGTGAAGACGCCGGTTCTCGCCCTGGGTGGAATTACGGTGGAACGCGTGCGGTCATGCCTCGAAGCCGGTGCCGCGGGCATCGCCGGCATTTCCATCTTCCAGAATTGCGAGTCGCTGGAAAGGCGCGCGCAGGAATTGCGCGCTGAGTTAGCCCGGAGGCCCGAGCCTAGCTTCTAACTTCTGGCTCCTGGCTTCTGACTTCTTCCCTACCCCTCCCCCATCCATGCGCCGTAGGGCTTAAGGGGCCGGACGTTGTCGCACACGGCCTTAAGCGCGGCGGTGATGGGCACCGCCAGCACCAGCCCAATCCCTCCCCACAGCCAACCCCAGAACATCATGGCGATGGTCACCGTGAGAGCATTCAGCTTGACGCGCGCGCCCACCAACTTCGGCGTCAGGAAGTTCATCGCCAGGAAGTGGACGATCACTACCGTCAGGGCGATCGTGAGGAAGGGCTCCAGGCGGTCGTATTGTACGAGCGCGATGAGCATCGGGGGCAGCATGCCCAGGGCTACGCCGATGTAAGGGATCAAGCTCAGGAGCGCGGCGAGCGGGCCCATGAGCAAGGCATAACGAAGATCGATGATGGCAAACACCGGAGTAATCAGGGCGGCAGAGATGAGTGCGACCAGGAGATTGCCCAGCATATACTCGCGCACCATCTTGCTGATGCCGCGCAGGACGTCTTCCGCCTGCTGGCGGCGCTCCAGGGAGAACAGATTCAGCGTGCCCGTCCAGATCTGATCCTTCGAGGTCAACATGAAAAACACTAGAAAGGGAATAAACATCACGGTGACCGCGAAAGCGTACAGCGAGCCAATGCCCCGCAGCGCGAACTGGGCCCAGGGAGACTCCTGCTGCACGCGGACGGCGGGCACCGTGGCGTCGGCGCTCGAAGGCAGGATCGAGGAGGTGCTCTGCTGAATGCTTTTCGTGGTCACTTGGATGTGGGCGACGATCTGCCGTAGCCGCGCCGCGAAGCGGGGCAGGTCGTCCACGAAGGCCACCGCGCGGTCGTAAACCAGGTAGACCAGCAGGTAGAGTACGCCCAGCGTCAACAGCACCATGAGCAGCGCCGCCAACCAGCGCGGCAGGCGCAGGCGCTCCAGCAGCTTGACGCCCGGGTCGAGCACGAAGGCGATGCCGATCGAGCAGATCAAGGTGATGACCACCGAACTGGCGTAGTAGATGCAGGCGCAGAGAACGGCCGCGGCGATGATCCTCAGGCTGGTCGCCGCGGCGGACGCGGCAGGCGAAAGTTCAAGCTTGGTATCCGGCATGGGGTGCACTCCCACTGAGGATTCTAGTCCCCCAGGGAGTGAAATTCCAGTTGTTGTGGGGAGCCGGGAGCGCACCGGGCTCCAGGAACCTTGCGACCCGCCGGGGCAGGGACAATTTTCTCTTGACAGGCAGGCGGGCGGTTCGCTATAAAAGTATATTTATACGGTGAGTGTATAATTATTCTGCCGGGGAAAGGCGGGACGAGTGAGCGGTCAGGGTACAGCCCTGCAGACGGAGATGGCGCCTCTCAAGGCGGCCCAGGACCGCTCCGAGAGGGTGGTGCGCGTCGCCGTCGCCGGCGCCACGGGCTATGCGGGCGGCGAACTGATCACTCTCCTGCTGCGCCACCGCGGCGCGCGCCTCGTGCGCCTGATGGCCGACATCCGGGAACCCGTGCCCATGGAGCGGGTTCATGGCGCGCTGCGGGGCAAAGCCTTGCCCATCTGCGAGCTACCGGCGTTCGGCGATCTGCGGGCCACGGAGGTGGACCTGGTGTTTCTGGCCACCCCGCACCAAGCCGCTCACGATAGCGTACCTGCTTTGCTCGACCGGGGCCTGCGCGTGATTGACCTGAGCGCCGCCTTCCGTCTGAAAGACCGGAGCGCTTACCTGCGCTGGTACGGTTTCGAGCACGTGGCGGCGAGCGCGCTCGCGGAAGCGGTTTATGGTGCACCGGAATTGTACGCCGCGACGATTCGCCGCGCCCGCCTCGTGGCCAATCCCGGCTGCTACGCGACCTCCGTTATCCTCGCCCTGGCGCCGCTGGTGCGCGCGGGTTGGGCGGACACGGCGGCGGGCATTGTCTGCGACGCGAAGTCGGGAGCGAGCGGCGCCGGCCGCACGCCCAGCGACGGGCTGCAGTTCCCCGAGGTGAACGAGAACCTCCGCGCCTACAGCCTCTTCCAGCACCGCCACGTACCGGAGATGCTCCAACTCCTCGAGCTGCAGGAAAAGGATTTCATCTTCACCCCGCACCTGCTGCCGATCAATCGCGGCATCCTGAGCACGATCTATCTGCGACTGGCCAGTCACCGCACGCTGGAGCAGGTGGTATCGCTTTACCGCGAGTTCTATGCCCAGGCCCCCCTGGTGCGGGTGTATGGCGGGGGCGCGCTGCCGGAGATTCAAGCCGTAGCTCGCACCAACTACTTCGACGTGGGCTTTGCCCTCGACCCCGCGACCGATCGCCTGATCGTGATTGCGGCACTGGACAACCTCGGCAAGGGCGCCGCGGGACAAGCGGTCCAGAACATGAACCTGATGTTCGGCTTCGACGAGGAGACTGCCCTGGTATGAAGATCGTGATCAAAATCGGCGGCCAGGCAGCTGAGGAGCCGGAACTGCGCCGGAGCTTGGCGCGGCAGATCGGCGAACTCTCGCGCGCCGGCCATCAGGTCGTGGTGGTGCACGGCGGCGGGAGGTTGCTGACTCAGACTCTCGAGCGCCTCGGCATCCCCACCGAATTCCACCAGGGTTTGCGCGTCACGGACGCGGCCACGCGCGACGTGGCGCTGATGGTCCTGGCGGGGATGGTCAACAAGCAGTGGGTCGCGGCACTGGAAGCCCAGGGCCAGCCGGGGTTAGGGATCTGCGGCGGCGACGCCGGGCTGGTTCTGGCGCGCAAGGCTTCAGCCCGCTCGAACGGGCAGGCGAAAGACCTGGGATTTGTCGGCCGGCCGCACAAGATTTCGACCGCCGTGTTGGAGATGGCGTTTCGGAGCGGACTCGTGCCGGTGGTGGCCAGCGTGGCGCTCGGCCCCGGCGGCGAGTACTTCAACATCAACGCGGATGACCTCGCCGGGGCTCTCGCGACGGCGCTCCAGGCGGACCGCCTGCTCTACCTCACCGAATCGGGCGGCGTCTGGGACGCCGAGCGGCACCTGCTACCCGTGGTCAAGCTGGGCGAAATTCCCAGCCTGATTCGAAGCGGCATCATCCGCGACGGCATGATTCCGAAACTCCGTTCCTGCGCGCGCACGTTGCGTCACGAGGTGGGCGAAATCGACATCCTCTCTCCGGCTGCGCCAAACGCGCTCCTGCGGGCCGTGGCCGCGCGTGTCCCCGTGGGCACGCGGATTGTGAAACAGGCATGAACTTCGACTTGATTGCAGAGCTCGAAAAGCAAGTCTTGATCCCTACGTACGATCGCCTGCCCATCCTGGCGGTGGGGGGAGAGGGCTGCCACCTCTACGACGACCGCGGAAAGAAATATCTGGATTTTCTAGGCGGGCTGGCGGTGAACTCGCTCGGCTACGCTCACCCGGAGATCGTCGCGGTGCTGCGGGATGAGTCCGATGTGCTCCTGCACGTTTCAAATCTGCTCTATCACCGCTACCAGGCTCCGCTGGCGGAGGAACTGACCCGGCTGTCGGGGCTCGACCGCGCCTTTTTCGCGAACACGGGGACTGAAGCGATCGAGGGGGCCATCAAGCTGGCGCGGGCCTACGCCCGCAAGCGTCATCCCGCAGAACCCTTCGAGCGCGTTGAGATTCTGGCCGTGGA
>JBEKCQ010000121.1:0-10505 GCA_050014795.1 Terriglobia bacterium
GGCCGAGTGACGGTGACTTCCACGGAAGCTGCTGTTCCGTCCGGGAGCACCCTCAGCGCGCTAGGCGAGAGTGCTACTCCGATGGGACCCGGAGGAGGTTTCACGGTTCCCCCTCCGCCACCACAAGACACATTCAGGAGTGTAAGACCAACCAGGACAAATAGGGCGAGCGTGGGTTTGGCGCGCACCACAGAGACCCCCATCAGCAGTCTGCCTCAGGGTACTACCAAGCAGCGGGATGAGCAATAGACAGAAGGTCGGAGCTGGAAGGGTGCCAGCATCTGCGTCCACGGTGCGCACGGCTATGATGCGTCAATGGCCGACCCGGGAGATGGAATCTCGCCTGCCGCTCGGTTCATCCGCCAGAGGTAATAGACGACTAAGACCGCAATTGCGGCCAGGAATCCTCCGATCGGCCAAAAGCTCGGATGGGTTCCGGGGGAAAGCGCTGTGCGGATGAGTTCACGAATGAGAACCGTAAACAGAAGGCTGAAGAGTACCGCCAGATACCCACACATGTCCTCCAGCAGCGGCATGATTCGTTCGCGCGCTTCAGGCGGGTAATCGCTAAGCCGGCGCGTCCCGAGGTTCACCAATTGGGGAGCGCGACGACCGAGGGCAGGAATGGCCAGGATCAGCGCTGTGCCGAGAACTTGAGCGCCCAGCAGAATCCAAAGGGTGTCTGGAGTGCCCCATCCGTTCGGCTCGCCGGACCAGTTGAAGTGAGTGGCGATGCGCGCGGGCAGGCGCGGCATGGCGCTTCTGACGGCAAAGTAGGAGTAGGCGGCGAGGGCCAGCGCGACGACCTTCTGCGGCATCTCTGTGTTCCCTCCCTTGACATTTTACTCCCAGTCTTCCGATTTGTATCTTTTGTGAAAACTCTGGGCTTTCTTCACAGCCCTTTGTCTATGCAGGCTTGAGCGCGATGAAGAATCCTCGGAGATCCACCCGCCAAACCTCTAGCCCCGAATCCCCGTATTCTCTTCTGGCTTCTGCCTTCTGCTTTCCTCCGGTCCCCAGTCCCTAACCCCTAGTCCCTGGTCTTGGTGTACACTCACAGGGCACCGGAATTCCAGAATGGAAATCCCGGTTTGTGTGCGTTCTCTTATTGCTTGCCAGGAGGAAGGTCATGCGTAGTCAGACTAAGTTGGTTTTGGTTCTGGGACTTCTGCTCTCTCTAATTCCCTTTGTCGCTCCCGCCGCGAGCGCCGCGGAGCGAGACGACGGTGGCAAGATCGTGATCGTTTTCAAAGACGGACACCAACAGAGCTTCCGGCTGGCGGACATCGCCCGAATTGAATTCAGTCAACCCACCGGCGGCGCTCCGGCCGGGGGCATGGCGCGCTTCCTGGGCCAGTGGAAGGTAGGGGATGGCGCGGGCGGCACGTTTGTGATCACGCTGAAGCCGGATGGCAAAGCGCACAAAACGATCGGTTCGAGTCCCGACGGCACGTGGACGGTCGTCGGTGGTGAAGCTCGCATAGCCTGGGAGGACGGCTGGCACGATGTCATCCGCAAGGCTGGCAGGAAGTTCCAGAAAGTAGCTTTCAGCCCGGGCTCCTCCTTCAGCGACCAGCCGGCCAACGTCGCCGACGCCGAGTTGTCCGAGTTGAGCGGAAACGAGACAAACTAACTGAGGCCAACTAAGCTGCGGTCTTGGCGCTGGTTCACCTCTCAACCCGCGCCAGAGCGAGCGGCATTCACTTTGCGGGAATCCCTCCACCAGGAGCCAAAGAACGGAGCGGTGTCTGAGACAGCGCTTCGAGCCGAGGCAGTGCCCAGCTCCAGGCTTGAGGGGGGCAGCGGGTTAGACATGGCTTGATCCCGCGACTGCCTTGCGCCTTCTGCCTTTCCCCGCCCCCAGTCCCTAACACTTAGGCCCCGGCCCCCGTCTTTTGGGTGTACACTCCCAGCTAGGCGGGATTCCGGAACGGAAATCCCCGTCGTAATCTGCCGAAGGTCTTGCGTAGATCAACTGATAAGTGTGGAAGCAAAATCAGGAGGGTCGAACATGAGCCGAAAACTCGTTGCGAGTCTGGTCTTGGCAATGGTTTCGACAGCACTCGCCCTAGCGGGGCAGGCTGGGCGCGAAGTTACGGAACGGGCGGTACAACGCATTCAGAAGGAAGTCCGGCACGAAATCCTGATGCTGCCGTTTTTCGACGTCTTCGACAACATCAGCTATAAAGTCGAAGGCTACAACGTCACTCTGATGGGCCAGGTAACCCGACCGACGCTGAAAAAGGACGCCGAAAACGTGGTGAAGCGGATCGAGGGCGTGGAAAAAGTGGTGAACCAGATCGAAGTGCTTCCTCTCTCGCCGATGGACGATGGCCTGCGTTTGAAGCTGTATCGAGACATTTACGGCTATGGACCTTTGGAGCGGTACGCCATGCCGGTCGTCAAGCCGATCCGGATCATCGTCAAGAACGGCCATGTTACTTTGGAAGGCGTGGTGGACAGTGAAATGGACAAGAACATGGTCAATATCCGGGCGAACGGCGTATCGGGAGTCTTTTCGGTAACCAATAATCTGCGTGTCGTGAAATCGCAGTAAGCGCATCAGACGGCTTGCATTGGCTTCCTAGCCAGGGGCTGGGCGCGGGCGGGAGAGACATGCCGGGGTTTGCTCCCGCCCTGCGGAGCCACTCTCGGACGCCCGAACATTCGCGGACATCAAACCGCGATGTCTGTGCCCGCTTCGAGCCATTCAGACATGCCCATGACGCCTAAACAGCGGCTGCTGACCGCCCTCCAGCGCGGCAAGCCAGACCGCCTGCCCGTCACCACCCATCACCTCATGCAGTATTTCCTGGACAAGTACATGGCAGGAATGTCCAGCCAGGAATTTTTCGAGCACTTTGGCCTGGATGCCATCACGTGGCCTGTCCTGCACAAACCCGATCCCGCCAGGAGAGACTACTTTGATCCTTTACAGGGCGCGCCGGGCTTTCTGGAGGCGCGGCGGATTTGGTCTGACCAGTGGCGGACAGAGGCTGAGGACGTCTCCGGCGAACCCTGCAAGACCACGCGCTATCGTTTTGTGACGCCCCAGGGTGCCCTCTCGATGGTGACGCAATCGAATGAACACACCACCTGGGTCACGGAACACCTGATCAAAAACAAGCGAGACATTGACCTGATCGGTGCGTACGCCACTTCTCCCGTGTGCGATGTGGAGGCGGTGAACCAGGTCGCCCAGGAGTACGGCGAGCGGGGCATCGTGCGCAGTCATATCCCTTGCTTCGACGTGTTCGGCCAGCCGGGAACCTGGCAAGATGCCTGCTGTCTCTACCCGACCGAGCAGTTGATCCTGGCCACCTACGACGACCCGGCTTGGGTGCACGATTTTCTCCGCATCCTGCAGCGGCGCAAGAAGGTGTACATCCAATCCATGGCGGGCGCGCAATTTGACCTCCTGGAACTGGGCGGCGGCTCGGCTTCGACCACGGTCATCTCGCCCAGGATTTTCGAGAGGTTCGTAGCACCTTACGACTCGGAACTGATCGCGCTGGCGCACCAGGCCGGGCAGCGCATTGTGTACCACACTTGCGGCGGCATGATGCCGATCTTGGAAAGACTCGCCGCCCTGCAGCCGGACGCCATGGAAACCTTCACCCCTCCGGCCATGGGCGGTGATGTGGACCTGACGGAAGCCAAACGGCGGATTGGCGACCGCGTGTGCATGATTGGCGGCTTTGATCAATTTCATTGCCTGCTGGGTTGCGCGCCCGAGGAGACGCGGGCTGCCGTGCGCCGGTGCTTTGAGGCGGCGGGGGAAGGGGGAGGCTACATTCTCTCGCCCTCGGACCACTTTTTTGACGCCGACCCGAAACTTATCGAAGCGTACGCCGACGAAGCTCGGCAGTGCGTCTATACGGCGTAATAGGCTGTCCGCAGAAGGAAGGGGTAGGGCAGGGTCGTCGTTTGACTGTGCGGTTCTTCCTCGGTCCAGATGCAACAGCCGCAAACTCACACTACAAGTTTGGGCCGGCTGCTAACGTGCGGACGTGTCGATGACCAGCTTCGCCGTGCCCGGCTTTACATCCACCAGCAGCGCCTGGCCTCCTTCGGCGGACCGCACGGCCACGGCGTTGCCGTCCGCCCGCGCGGTCGCGCCCGCCGCCGGCACCTCAATTCTCAGCGTGAGTGGCAGGTCGAAGATGCGCCGGTCGAGCGGCCATTTGAGCCCGATCTCGATCGCTCCCACGCCCGGGCGTGTCACTTCCATCCCGAGCGCTTGGCGCTCCTGGATGTAGCGCACGCCATCGCCGAACGTCGCCGTCCAGATCTCCGGATGGCGCGCAAGATACGCCGTCAATTCGTCGAAGCTGTCCGCCGAGACCGAGAGCCAATCCCCACCGATCCCGTGGAAGCAGTAAACTCCCCACAGGCCCGCGCCGAGCGCCGGCTGCGCCATCTCCAGCAGCTCGCTGAAGCTCTTTCCCGTGGTCATGCCGAGATCGGTCACGTTCAGCACGTTTATCTCGTCCGGATCCTGCGCCGCCCCTCCCGCGCCGTAACCGCGGGCCGCGAAGCAGCACGCCGCGACGTATTGGAAGAACAGCGGCGTGTTGCGCGCCTGGTCCGCCGGGGGGCCGAAGGTCAGGTTTCCGCAAGGGTAGGCGAACGTCAGCCCGCGACCCGCGCCGATTTTCTCCTCGATCTCCCGCGCGGAATCGAGGATGTCTCGCTCCATCATCGCCGGCGTGAAATCCTGCGAGTGGGGCGTGATCCTCGGCGACAGGCACGGGTGGTGCACGGTGTGATTGGCGATCTCGTTGCCGTCGGCCGCCAGGCGCTTCCAGGCATCCAGGCGATGCTGCCAGGCGCCGCGGTCCGTATTGACGAAGAACGTGCCGGCGAGGCCGTGCTTCTTCAGGATGGGCCCGGCAATGTCGAGATGCGTGTCAATGCCGTCGTCGAAGGTGAGCGAAATCGCGGCCTGACGCTCGCCCGGCCAGCGCGCCACCGTCACTTTAGGCACACCCGGCGCCGCACCCGGCGAACCCGCAATTTGCCACTGCTGCCCGCACAGTCCCGCGGCAGCCAGTAACACCAGAACAGTTTCACGCCACATGGCCCAAATCATACCTCAGGGAAGTCCTTGCCTCCCGAGGAATGTTTCCCTGATTATCCGGTGCGAAGGGCTGCCGTCGACAACCATGAGTAGGCGCGGGGCGACCACCCAGGACCTATCCGCACCTGCCCCCCCCCACGTGGCACGGGCGTCCCGCCCGGGATGCCCGCGCCCCGCGCAGATTTTGCTTGACTTTTCACGACAAGTGTGCTAGACTACTAATTTGGCAAAATGGTGGCGAGCATGTTCAGGCCGGGCGCAGACCAGCAACCGATGAGAGCAAGCGGAACGCAGAGGCTAGGCGGGCGACATGCTGGAGCACTGAAAATGCCCCGCAATTCCGATGCGCCTATAAATACGGACATGCGAAAGCGAAGCTGGTATGTGCTAGAAAATGAGCCAGTTACGTTTTCCACAGACGGACCGAAGCTGGTATGTTATTGAAAACAAAGAAGGGCTGTTTTCACGAAGCAAAGCTGGTATGTACCTTTTTTTCTATGACATACCAGCTTTGACAAAAAAGCGAACCTGAAGAGCGGTCCAGAATCAAACGCCGCGTGAGAATGAGTTCCGATGTCCCAAGCCAAATCTAGCCGCGCCACGGCTTTGAGAAAGGTTCCGCTTTTTGCCGACCTGTCCGAAAGGGAACTCAAGTTCCTCGCCGAGCGGGCTGTGCCCCGCCAGTTCGAAGCGGGCAAGGTGGTTCTCTCCGAAGGCGAGCGGTGCGAGGGTCTATTCATCATCGAGTCGGGGGCCATCAAAGTTTTCAAGGTCTCCGCGGACGGTCGCGAGCAAGTCCTGACGATTGAGGGCCCGGGCGGCACGGTCGCCGAGTTGCCGGTGTTCGATGGCGGCGATTATCCCGCCTCGGCGGTCGCGCTCAGCAAGTCCTCGCTGTTGCTGGTCAGCACGCGAGACTTCCAGGCGCTCTGCCTGGAACACCCGCAAGTGGCTCTCAAGATGCTGAAGGTGATGGCCGCGCGTTTGCGGAAGCTGGTGGGCATCATCGAAGAGCTTTCGTTCACCACCGTGCGCCACCGGCTGGCCGTGCTGTTGCTTCGTTTGGCCGAACGGAAAGGCAAGCCCACAGCGCGAGGTATTGAGCTGACGCTCCGGGCCAGCAATCAGGAACTGGCGGCGCACGTCGGGACGGTGCGCGAACTGGTCTCGCGGAATCTCAGCCGCCTGCAAGCGGCGGGGATCATCAAGCTGGACGGCAAGAAAGTTGTCATCCCTGAGCTCGAAGCCCTTCGAGCTGAAGTCGAGACGACGGAGTAAACCGCCAGGGCGAACCGCATGGCCTCCTGCGTGGCGAGTTCCCGCCGCTCAGTCTGGAACGTAGGGCTCAAAACTCCAGGGCTTGCTCCAGGTCGGCGATCAGGTCTTCAGCCGCCTCGATTCCCAAGGACAGGCGCACCAACCCGTCGCTGATGCCGATGGCCAGACGCTGCGGGCGCGGCACGGCGCGATGACTGGTGGAGGCTGAGTGCACAATCAGCGAACGCGTGTCGCCCAGGCTGGCGGCGCGCGCGAAAATCTTCACGCGATCCATCACCTTCTTCCCGCTCTCGTAGCCGCCTTTCACTTCGAAGCTGATGATGGCGCCGAAGCCTTTCATCTGCCTCTTGGCCAGTTCGTGCCCGGGATGGCCGGCCAATCCCGGGTAGTTGACGCGTTCCACCCGCGGGTGCGCGGCGAGGAATTCGGCCACCTTCTGGGCGTTCGAGCCCTGAGCGGATATGCGCAGATGAAGCGTACGGATGCCCCGCAGGATGAGCCAGGCATTGAAGGGGCTGCTGACGCCGCCCAGGTCGCGCACGATTTCGTGGCTCAGTTCGTAGATGTAATCCTTCGTACCGAGGATGATGCCGCCCAGGGCGTCGCCGTGCCCGCAGAGGTACTTCGTGCTGGAGTGGACGACCACCGTCACGCCCAGGGCGAGGGGCTGCTGGAGCGCGGGGGTGGCGAAGGTGTTGTCAAGCATCGAGGGGATGCCGCGGGAACGGGCGAGCTCGGCGAGGGCGGCAATGTCCAGGATGTCGAGCACGGGATTGCTGGGTGTCTCGAAATAGAGGAGTCGCGTGTTGGGTTGCAGGGCTTTCTCGAAATCCTCCACGCGCGTGGAGCCCACGAAGGTCGCCGTGACGCCGAAGCGGGGCAGGGTCTTGTTGAGAAAGTTGTACGCGCCGCCGTAGAGCGAGCGCGACGCCACGACGTGGTCGCCTGTCTTCACCGAGCCCAGGATGGCGGAGGAAATGGCCGCCATCCCCGAGGCCGTGGCCAGGGCCGCCTCCGCGCCTTCCAGCGCGGCGACTTTTTTCTCCAGCGCGCGGATGGTGGGATTTCCCCAGCGCGTGTACATGTAGCCGAACTTTTGTTCTCCGTACACGGCGGCCATCTCGTCGGAGTTGGCGGAAACGAAGGCGGTGGACTGGTAGATGGGGGTGTCGAGCGCGCCCGTGGCCGGGCAGGGCGCTTCTCCGGCGTGTACGGCGAGAGTGGCAAATGCGAGTTCGTCCTTCATGGGGCACCTCGAACTTTTGGCGATTTCGACTCCGCGCAGGAGCCCCTAGAGTATCCCGCCTGGGCCGAGAAGGGAACGGGCCAGTTGCCAAGACGCCGCGAGGCGCAGGCACGATGAGTGACTATCGAACCCTGGCAGGCGCAGGCCACGCCTGCACTTCAGGGAGCATCTCACTTCGGGACCGCGAGCCGCTTGACATCGGCCCGGGAAATGACTAGACATGAATGGTGTCCGAGGTCGAGTTGTGGGCGGGGGTGTCTTATGGCCTTTTGTCCGGAATGCGAAGCGGTGATCGATGTAGGGGACGACATCGAGGAAGGCAAGAGGGTGGATTGCCCCGAATGCGGCGCGGAACTCGAAGTGGTCAACACTAATCCATTGGAGCTGGAGATTGTTTCAACTGAAGAAGAGGGCGAAGAACAGGGAACTTGGTGAAGGTATGACCGGGTCAACCCCAGACGTTTTCGGCACGTATCGGACCTCGTGGTTGCTGGACGTGCGCCGCGCGTGCGGTTTGATCGCTGCCGCGGTGTTGCTGGGTGCGTTCTCGATGCCGTGCCTGCTCGCCAAGGAGCAAAAGAAGCCGAGTCGCGTGGTAAACGGCGTCGTGTTCGATGAAGCCGAGAACCCAATTGTCGGAGCCACGGTCGTGCTGACCGACCTTCAGACCGGGAAGAAGCACGCCATCTACACGGGAGAAGGAGGCGCGTACCAGTTCTCTGACCTCCAACCGACCCGCGACTACGAGGTCCAGGCCGCCCACCAGGGCCACGTCTCGCGAGTGCGCAAAGTCAGTCAGTTTGATACCCGCAATCGAATCGTTCTGGACCTCAGAATTCCACCGCCTAAGGAAGAGTAGCGCGAAACTCCAACTGTGCAGGACACTGTGCTCTGCGCCAGTGGTCGCGTCAGCCTACGCGGGGACGATGACGCGCACGCTCTGCGGCACCACCTCGATAGTGGCGGGCAGTTCTTGAATGAACTCGCCGTCGCCGAAAAGTTCCAGGCGCGCCGGGGAAGCCAGCGCAATCTGGCGCGTCTGGAAATAGACGATGCGGGGATGCGCCAGATGCTTTCCCCGGTACGCGCGCGGCGCCCAGCGCAGGAGTTCGAGTTTCGGCAGGGCCGGAACCAGGCAGACATCCAACAGCCCATCGTCCAGGCGCGCCCCTGGTGTCAGTTTGAAGCCGCCGCCGTAAAGGGAGCCGTTCCCGATCACGACGAACATGACCTCGCCCGAGTAACTGAATCCCTCGGACCGGATCTCTAACGGCTGCGGGCGGTAGAGTCGGAGACAGCGCAGAATCGCCCACGCATACGCCAAACGTCCGCGCACCTTCGGCGCCCGCGCGTTGACAGCGCGGGCCACCATCGCATCGAGGCCCACTCCGGCCATGCCGCCGTAAACAGCGGAGCCGACGCGGCCCAAGTCGATCGCCCGTGTCTTGCCGCGCAGGAGAGCCGCCGCGGCTTGCCGGACGTCGGGCGGGACCCCGACGCCTTGGGCAAAGTCATTCCCGGTGCCGAGGGGGATTAGGCCGAGAGGGATGTCACCTCCCGCGAGTCCATTGAGGACGTGGTGATGCGTGCCGTCGCCGCCGGCAGAGACCACGACGTCCGGCTTCTCCTCGCGGGCCTGGCGCGCGAGTTCGCGCAGGTGCTGGGTGCTGCGACTTTCGCGGACGTCCGGCTCGACTCCACCACGACGCAGAACTTCCAGCGCGGCGGCGAGCGCGTCGCGGGCTTTTCCTCGGCCGGCAGCAGGATTGAAAAGGATGATGAGCTTCACGGGATTGCGCCGCAAGGATGCAGAATCGCCGACGTGAAGTCAAGGTGCTGTAAGGGCGAGTTTGAAATCCACTCCAGTCGTCATCAGTGAGTGAATATCACTTTGCGAAGGGTGCGGCCTACGCGGAAGGTTACGATGTCGTGTTTGCGAGGATCAATTTCCCAGGCGGGGTCAGTAATCCGTTGCCAGTTGGGCGGGTCTGAATCACCAACGGTCATGTACACCGCACCCTCTTTGATCTTTCGCTGGGCTTCCATCCCTGAGGCGGCAACTTCCAGCTCGACCAGAAAACGTGCAATCTTCACGGGCAAAGTCATCCCATACACACGCGCGGGCAACTTGGAAGGAATGCCCTTTGCTTGGAACTGAGCTTCGAAGTCTGACTGCGCGAGCCCAGCGCTCAGTACGCCGTGGAAGTCCGCCACGATCTGAAGGGCGAGGCGTTTCTTGAGATCGAGGGGATGGCTGTGACCCGAGGCGACGGACTTCTTCATCTCCGCGATATCGTGCGGTGTCTTGTCGGTCAGCAGCAGGTAGTACCGCCACATCAGGTCATCGGAAACCGACATGAGTTTGCCGAACATTTCGGCGGGCGGCTCGTTGATGCCCACGTAGTTGTCGAGCGACTTGGACATCTTCTGCACGCCGTCGAGCCCTTCCAGCAGCGGCATAGTCATGATGACCTGGGGCTCTTGTCCGTATTCCGCCTGAATCGTTCGGCCCACGAGGAGATTGACTTTCTGGTCCGTGCCGCCCAACTCGACATCGGCTTTGAGCGCCACGGAATCGTAGGCTTGGGCGAGCGGATAGAGCAGTTCGTGGACGGAGATGGGCCGCTGCTCTTTCAGGCGCTTCGAGAAGTCGTCGCGCTCGAGCAGGCGCGCTAGAGTATACTTCGAGCAGAGTGTGACCCAGTCCCGGCCGGCCAGCTTACCGAGCCACCGGCTGTTGAAGTCCACGACTGTCTTTTCCGGATCGAGGATTTTGAAAACCTGTTTCTTGTAAGTCTCAGCGTTCGCGGCGACTTCTTCGGGAGTCATGGGCTTGCGGGTCACGTTCTGTCCCGAGGGATCGCCAATCAGGCCGGTGAAATCTCCGATGAGGAAAATCAC
>JBEKCQ010000122.1:0-19601 GCA_050014795.1 Terriglobia bacterium
TCGGCTGCCGGGGCGGTGGCGAGAAAGGAAGCGCCAGTCCCACCGAAAGCCGGCGTGATGCCAGCGCACGACCGTCTCCGGCTTTACGATCAGCAGGACGCTCGCCCATCTTGACCACAGGCGCCGGAGGGTCAGCCAGAAGAGGCGATCCCACAGGTTCAATTTTGGTCGAGGGTTCTGGCGTTTAAAAACGGCGAGCTGATGACGCAAGCCGGCAAGCTCAAGTCCGAGGTCATGGCGGGAGCGGAAGAACGCGCCGAACCAAGAGAAGAAAGCCGGAAGACGCCGGGTCATCGAAACAGTCTACACGACTGATTCAACCGGAGGCGACTGCCCGCAAGTCGCTGATTCTGAAAGTCAGCTCGATTTTGAGGACATACAGCGTGACCGGGCCCGCACTGTCGCACCTTGTTCATCGTTCGCCTGCATAGCTGTGAAATTCAACCTTCGTCCGTTCGGCAAGTGCTGCCAAGCGGTCGATGTCAAAATCCCTATAGAGATCCAGACAAAAGAGTTCCGGCGCTGACCGGAAAGCAACCGGGGTATCTAGGAGGTGACCCAGGCTCCGCATCGCACGGCGGGTGGCGATTGCGGAAAACAGGTTCGGATCGAGTGCTGCGGCTGCCAACCCGACGACCTCGCTGCGAATACCTGTTGTCTCCAGACGAATCTCCCGCTGCCCAGAAGCTTGCGTCAGCCAGTTCGCTACGCCCAACAATTGTTCAACTTCAATACCTAGGGGACGGGCGCCTACCGTCGCGACGAGCAATTCATAGTCAGTGGGATCCGGCTTTTGGGGGATCATTTCACCCATGAACATCGGGTCGAGAGCGAGGACCTGCTCACCGCGGTTGATAAGGTCTGAGATGACATTGGCCGCGTCCTTTCTCCCGCCATCTTCTAGAACAATCGTCGCTGGAGCATTCGAAGGAGCGGCAATTGCCTTGAGCCACACACCGGTCGCACTCAGCCCATTGTCAAAATCGAATCGATACGAGAGTGTCTCTAGCCCTTTCTGCCTGGTGTTCCATAATCTCCAGGCGATGGACACCTTCAGAGGTTTGTAGCGTAGGACAGACTGGAGCTCGCCCCGCTTTTCGGAGGCCCACGCCTTTTTGGCGTTGGACGGGCTAGGGATGGAATCCCGGTGAATTTCGCTCGCCATTTTCCTGGCCAACCCTAGAATCGTCAGGTTTTCCTTCGGAACCCCTATTGTGAGGTTGTCGCTGCTCTTGATTTCTCGATCGCTCGGGATTTCATCCTCAGCAACGGGCATATTAAAGTGTTCCGTAAAGAATCGGTAGGCGGTCTGGCGATTGTTCAGTTGATAGTTGTGAGTTCCGGGGTCCTCATTTTCGTGCCAGGCAAGGTCGTTCTCTTTGTCGAAAACCCGGAAGAAAGGTTTGATGTCGTCGTAAATATACGGCTTTACGAGGGCGGCTCGAAAGCAGCAGTCGTCCTCCGCGTTGTGAACAAGAAGTGTCGGTCGGGGGGCTCGCATGGCGACCAGATAGGTGTAATCCTCGCCGGCGCAGAGATCGGCAGGATTCTCTTCAGTCTCGTTGGTGTCCACAGGGTGCGTAATGTTGGACTGCAGGGAGCCAAACCCGGCGACTTCCACCATTACCGCAACCCGCGGATCGAGGGCGCTCAGGAAGATGGTCTGCCAGCCTCCACCTGACAGCCCGGTGACTCCCAGACGAGCGCTGTCAACTTGCGGCAGGCTGGCGAGGTAATCCAGCCCCCTGCGTATGGCAAGATAGAAAAACCCGGCGGAGTTCGCTCCTACGAGGTCGAGGTGTGCGCCATAGTCATGCGCGTTTTCGGGTTGAGACAGTTCTCCGAAACCGGGCCATTCGAGACTCAGGGCTAGTATCCCGCGCTTGGCGAAATTGATGCACCGTTTCTGCTTATACTCCGCTGCCTTTCCCTGGGGGTCATGTCCATTCACATTCAGGATTGCGGGGACTCTTCCAATCCCATTGACCGGCTCATAGAGGATTGCGGTTGAGTCAAAACCGGGCACGATCTCGTACCGCAACATGTGCATGCGGTAGCCCTTGCCTGTTTCGATGACGTTGACCTCCTCAAACTTTGGCGCGGCGCTCAACCATTCTCGAGGCCAACCGTGAAAAACCACGTCATTCAAGAGGTGATCCCGCAGGCGCTTCTCTTCACTCGTCCATTGGCTGGCAGACACAGGTGTTGGTAGCTGTGGGATACGCGCCATCAGGAAGCGACTCAACTGGTATGCGGTCACGGCCGTGGGTTGGAGTTCCTGCTCCAGGATGGGTTTCAACCCTTCGGGAGTGGTCTGCGCTCCCACGGTCACTAAGCTTACAAAAACGCAAAGGATCAAAAGCCAGCTTATGCGCATGTTTTGTGTTCCCTCCGCGGTTTAAGGAATCGTGTTTCAGTTAAGAATCATCAACGCACGTTCGATAGAACTGGTCAAAACCAAAGGCGGTATTCCTGGATCCGATGCTCGGTTCAGTCCTCATTCCACTGCCGTCAGTCGTCCCAGATTCCAACCGTAGTGGCAATCGGCAACCAAGCCCCGGACCCGTCCGCGATCTGTCACCATCCGGCTGCGTAAGTCTGAACGCCCGAGATCTTGTACCAGCGGAAGTGAGAGTCTACACCTCCCAAGCGGACTATTCGCACCAGACTACCATGCCCTTTTCGATGGCGGGAATCGTCACATCCACCCCTCCACCTGTTGGTTCGGCTGCCAGTTCTTTGGCTTCACCCAGGTACGGCAAAGCAAACACTCGCGCGCCGACGCCTGCTGGGAAGTGAATCCGGATGCCCTTTTCCGGGATTTGATATGAGTTCTTTTGGCTCCTCAATCCCTTGAAGTTTGCGAGGAATACGTGGGGTTTCCCATCGACTCTTGCGATCTGCGTCACAACGAATGGGGACGCCTCAATTCGAACAGTCTTTTCGAAGGACGATCCGCTGATCACGTCCCGCATAAAGGCTTCCCGCAGCTTCTCGAACTCCGTCCCTGTCGCGCTTCCCACGCTGGCGGCAAGATCAAACTCCTTGGCGAGTTGCCGGAAGTATTGCTTTCCCGGACAGTCGGGGAAGTAAACAAACCCTTGCTTCCCCGCTCCCACTGACTTTCGGGCCGCCTCTCGGATTCCCAGCCAAGTGTGGAGGGGGTTGGGGGTCCGTGGGTCGCGACGCTCGTCATACCGTGCCGTCTCGGCGGTGATCACGAGCTTCTTGCCGGTCTGCGCAAAGGATTTCAAGGAATCCAGTTCTCCTTGGCTTAAACACCGGACATCAGGAAGGATGAGCAAGTTGCCTGTAAATGCGGCCAAGCTCCGCGGCGTGACCACTTGAAGCTCCCGATGGGAATGAATCACCAGCGCCATCGTTCCGAGGTAGGACTCGATGAACTCTTTGGGAAAATAGTTCCGCGTCTGAGGCGAGAAGTAGACGCCCACGGGGTTGATCGGCAGGCGCGGGCTGTAGAACGTCTTCTCGTGTTGCGCGATCCACTGGAAAACACCCGTGCGGGTCTCGAGGTCATTGGAATGAGACATGACATGACCTTTCGCATCCCAGGAGTTGGTACCGGCGATGAGTTGGGCTATGAAGAGATTCTTCATAGCATCGCGGGGATCAATGTTCCTCTCTCCGTCCCATGAATAGCTCAGCATCCACGAGGCTTTGCCGTTCGCGAAGGCGCGAAACGTGATCATGCCAATCATGTAGTGAAGCCAATCGAGCGGCGTCTTCGAGGCTGCCATGGCGTTCCCCGACCCCCACTCGTACTCGTGCGCGATGGCATCGACGACACCGTAAAGCTGGTAGACATCCGTGCCGACGCGCACTGCTGCCTCTTCTATCCCCGGATATATCTCGGCAATGGTCTTACACTTGGGATTGACGGCTTGGGCGTTTGCATCCACTTCCTTCATGAAGTCCGTCAGCGTTTGGATGCGAAAATCGATCCAACGGAGGAATCCCGGATCAGTGAAGTCGCCCAATCGGATCTCGGTTCTGGCGTTCAGCCCGGTCTTGGCCCTGAACGCCTCTACCGTGTAGTCATCAAAGCTCGCCCAACTGTCCTCCCAGCCTTCAAAGTGCGTCATCCAGTAGGGGATATCCACATAGATGCCATCGATTCCCGCCTTCGCGATTTGGCGAACGCGTTCCATGTAGATCTCCCGCCATTCCGCAGCGTAGGGACTGATCCAAACGTCCTCGTCCCCTGCACGAATCCAGAAAGCCGCGCCGCCGCTGAAGACGGCCGCCTCACCGCTTATCTTTCTCTGCACCCAGTCGGGATGCTCTTTGAAGAACGTATGCGAGGTTTTATCCGCCTGGGCGGTGATGCACTCCAGTCCGGCGATGTAGACGAAGGCGAAGTTGCCGACAGCATGGGCCTTCTCAGCAACCGCCTGGATGGCCTCCAGTTTCTCCTGGGGTTCAAGGAAGCTCTCGTACCGGCCCGTAATGTCGTTGTCCGTTTCGATGCCCAAGACGTGAGTCTCCATGGCGTCGCGGACGATGTCCTCCGCGCGGTCGTGGCTCAGCCCGTAGCCTCCGATCCGTACGCGGTGGGTCCAATCCTGCAGGGGAGCCGAATGGCTCTGGCAAAAACCGGCGGTGGTCACAACCAAAAAGGCGACAATTGGCAACCTTGTTATCCGCATAATCGTCTCCGTCAGACAGAAGGGAAAACAGCAAACGCGTGACTGCGCGAAATCCGTGGGACCTGGTCCTGACTTTTTATCGCAGGGCCGGAGATTTCAGGTCTGAGGCACCTTCGATCGCGCTGGGTCTTGCTTCCTGGGCCCTCACGCCGGGAACCGATTCGTCCTGATCTTCCTGAAGACTCTCAAACTCGCGAATCTCTTTCGCAGCCTTCTCATTCTGCCCAAGACGGTGACCTGGCGGGGCTGGCTCTTTGGTCACGCGCTCAGCGAGATTTTTCGAACCGTCTTTTTGGAAACCAGTGGGGACAATCCAATAGGTAGCTTGGTATCTTTTCCCGGATTCGAGAACCGTCAGGTCTTTGAACTTTCCCTCGTGCTCGAGATTGAAGGCATTGGTCGGGCCGGTCTGCGGCTCGATGCAGACCATCGTGTTGTCGAGGGGGGCATACACGATGGCGTAGTCATATCCCTTGCCAAATACGACTTCGATCTTCTGCATCTTGCCTTTAGCCCAGAAATGGCCCAGGCCTTTCGCGTCCCGGTGGATTACGGAAAAGCCACCATCAATGAAGGTCTTTCCGAGGATTAGTCCTTTGGTCGCCCCCGGCACGTACTTTTCGGTGGGCTCAGTCTTGCCCGTGGGAACGAGTGCGTCGGTGACAATCCAGTGGGCGTCAGCCGGGATGGCCAGCGTCCAGGTCTCACGGGGCCCATCAGGGCGGAAGTATGGGTGGTAGCCGAAATGGACGGGCATGGCGGACCTGCCCTCGTTGGTGACTTCGGTTGTACATTCCAGCTTCTCCTCCTTTAACCGGTAGGTGATTTGCCACACATGAGCGAACGGGAACTGAGCCATCAGGTCGGGATACTTGTAGAACTCCAACCGTGAAGTGATGAAGGCACCGGTGGCGTCTGAACTTCCGGCTTTGACGATTTCCCAACGACGATCAAAGGCCAGAAGCCCATGGATGGGGTAGTTGCTCTGCCGGGCGCGAAGGAAATTCCCCAGGGACTCGTTGAGGAGGTACTTCTTTCCCTGGAAGTAATAGAACTCGCGATCTATGCGGTTCGCAAAAGGCCCCATGAAGGGAATCCCTCGGCCCAGCGCTTTTGCTTCGAGATAAGCCTTGAAGGAATCCGCCGGGACCAAGACGTCTTTGTCGTTGATTTTGAACTTGTAGACCAGGTTGCCGATGTCCGGGACGACGCCCAGATCCATTTTGCGTTTGACGTCTACCAGATGATAGGTGGTGTGGCCTTCCACAACCTTTTTCTTAACGATGTAGTTCCCCACGGCGAAACCTCCTGAAGGAAGAGCCCAAAGCAGGACGAAGAGAGTGACAACTGTCTTCCGGCTGTTCATCTTGGACATCCTTGCCAGTTCTGGCAATTTCGGAGACTCACTGCTCATCGCTGGCCAGGACCTCCCCGGGCGAGGCGGTGCCGGTCCCTTTCTTCATAATGGTGATGGAAGCGACCATGTTACCGAAGCGCGCGGCCGTCAGCGGATCGCCGGTGACCGCCAGCGTCAATGCTGCCCCCGCCGAGAAGCTGTCGCCAGCGCCGCAGATATCTAAGGGCTTCTCGATGGTCCGCGCCGGAATCCAAGTTTCTTTGCCTTCCTCCACCACCATGACACCCTTCGGTCCGTGCGTGACCATTATCACGTTGCTTTCGACATGTTCTCGCAAGCGTTGATAGTCCGTGTCCCCGAAGAGCTTGTGGCAGGCAGCCTCGGCCTCCTGGCGATTGGGCTTGATGATCATGTGGCGGAACAAGTCGATTCGCTTGCGGGAATCCACCAGAAAGATTTTCTCGGGATGTGTCGCAGCCAGCTCAATAAGCAGATTTCGTACCGCAGGAGTAACGACTCCTCCGGCATTCGTCTCTGCTTGGTCCGCCACCAGGATCACGTCGTAGTCTGAGATAACAGAGCGCAGGTTTTGGAGAACCTGCCGCTCTGCCTCCGGGGCCAGCGGCCGAATGGAAATGAAGTCCACGCGCGGCTGGTCCTCGGCACCGGTCTGGCTATTCAGGAGCTTGGTGTAGGTGAACGTCTGCCAGTCGCGAACCTTGACCATCGTTTCCGCCGTTACGCCGCGCTCGGCCAAGGCGCGTTCCAGCTCAAAGCCGAACCCGTCGTCGCCGCGGACACCCAGCACCGCCACCCGCCCCGTTCCGAGGGCCGCTAGGTTGTTGGCCACTGTTCCGCCACCACCCGGAGTGACCTCCGTCATGACCACGCCGCATCGGGGAATGCCCGTTTCGCGGGAGGGCTCGGAGGTTGTGGGATCGTAGGTACACCAGCGGTCCAGGCAAATGTCGCCAACCACCAGCGCCGTGAGTTTTGGAAAGGCGGCCAGTATTTGCTGCGTGGTCATGGGGTCTCCAGAAGGGCGCGCCGCAGAGCGGGGACAGTCGCTCGATGGTCGCCACAGAAATAGAAACTCGTGCCACCTTCCGCGACCGTGCGCACTAGAATCGTCTTGTGCGGGCGGAAATAGTGGCCGGGATCGATTTCGGGTAGCTCGTGATGAATGTCGCCTTGAATGGGCACGAGATCGAAAACCGCCGTCGTGAAATCCCGAGTGGAGCGCCCTTCCTGGTGGGCCACATTGCGGGCCATGGCCAAGGCCTTCAAATGAACTTCCGGCCCCATGATGGCTGACCCGAAGCTCAGCAGGACGCTGCCTTCCAGGGCTTCCACGTTGTGCGCGAAGATCAGGAAGTGGATGTGCCGGTTCATTCCCGCCTTGATCACGTGCGCGCCCATCATCAGCAGGCGCGCCGCCCCGCGGCGTTTCGCGGCGACGATCCGCCGGGCCAGCTCGGGAAACTGAGGATGAGAGAAGGCGGGCGTCGGGTCTTCGAGTCGCAGGACGTCGGCGAGATGCATGTCGTGGACTCGTTCCGCCAGTAGTTTGATCGACAGGCGCGACCGATCGAAGATTTCATACTTGGATTTCATGTTTCGAACTCACTCTGGGAATAGGATGTGCAAAAGCTGCTCGTGGCACAGGAAATTCGCGGTGATGAAATCCGCACCCACACTTACCAGCCGCTGCCGCTTCCACTCGTTCACTTTTCGGCATTCGGGCTCGTCGGTGGCCACGCCTACGGCTACCCCCCCCGCGTCCTTGACGTTTTTGATTTCTACATAACCGTCGCCGAATCCCAGCAGCCCGTCACTGCGACACTCGGCCGACGTAAGAATACGCTGGATGAGAATCTCTTTGGAAAAACTTCGATAATCGTCAAGCGCTCCATACACGCCGCCGTCGAAATAGCGGGCAATGTCGAGAAGCTGAGCTTCCTCTTGCGTGTAGGCTTGGTCTGTCCCGCTGGCACAAAAGAGGCGTAGCCCGCGCCCGCGCAGGGCTTCCAGCAATGGGCGGGCACCCGGAACCAGGTATTTCTCGGGGGAGGCATTTCCTTGACGCAGCTCCTCACGACGCCACTCGATCTTGTGCATCAACCGTTGGTGATACATCTGCTTGTAAGCCAGCGGGTCCAGTGGCTTGCCCCCTCGCCGTTCCACTTGGCGGGCGAGCTCGATGAACTGGTAGATGGTCTGCTCGCCCGTGAGACGCGCGACGTAGTCCTCGACGAGGGCACGCAGCTCTTCTTCACTTTCCCCGGTTCGCAGTCCGGCGAGAATCTCCACCATCATGGGTACCATCACGTCCAGCCAACCGGCGCGAATCAACGACAGCGTGCCGTCAAAATCAAAGAGCACCACCCGCGCCTGTCTCGCCGATATGCCGGGATGAAGACATTCGATCATAAGATTCAATCCCTCCGCTTCCTCAGTTCGACTGGGAAACCGAGCCCGATGGGTCGCAGGTCGTTTCCCACGGGAAAGGAATGCCTCTGAGGCAGAGGGCAATATCGCGCTCCGGTCACTCGACGGCTCGGTATTTGCAGTGTAATCCCTGCCTGTCCGCGAATCAAGGCGGCCTTGGCGTCCCTGGAGCCGGGACTTCAATCGAGCGCCAGGCTCATCCGAGAGCCTCCCAACTCGACTGGCGCAGAGTCTTCGCACTTGCTCTGCATATTTAGTGCATGTTCTGCAGGGTCACCAAAGATGTGGGTGGGCGTGGTATCTGCCAAAGTTGGAACGGGCTGGAAGGGATTGGAGGAGATTGGAAGTCCGTGCTTTCTTAAGGGCTTAAGCGGCGCTCGTTCCTCGGCCTCTCAAGCAGAGAACGTATTAAAGACCATGCGGAATTTGCACAATTCGTGAGAAACCACGGTCCGTCCGAAAGGGCGCGCCGCCTCCCCCGCCCGTGCGGGGGAGCCTCCTTCCACTCTGGCAGGACCTTCCCTCATGGTTCACTCCTCTCGTATACCGCGCAGTCAAGCGCGGGTTGAGGGGTAAACCAGGGGAAGAACTACAGCTTGGCGGACCTCAATCGACTGTCTCGTTTTCGCTGATGTCGAACAAAATTCCGCGCTGCCAGCAATAGAGAGATCGCGGAGCTCTTACAAGTTAGAGTCCAATGTTAATGCTAAAGCGGATCGCGTCGTGAACGCGATACCCATTGTCAATCAGAACCACATTTCCCCCGATGACGACGTAACGGTGCATCTCAATGGGTGCCGGGCGACTCATTCCCCGCATATCATTATCGAGCACGTAGCCCGGCTGAAGCCGATTTTGGTAGTCGTCGTTCCATCGCCTGTCCGGTCTAAAGATTTCCTGGTTTCGGTTCTGGTTGTAATAAGTGGTCGCGTATTGGCGTTGATTCGCGTTGAACTGGCGATAGCGCTTCTTAGTTTGGCCGCGATTCTCCGTCCGTTGGGTTTGGCCGCGATTCTGGTCCTTCTGCTTGGGTGCCGCAGCCGCCATGCTAGTGAAAGCAAACACCGCTGTCGCACAAGCAGTCATCAACCATCTTGTCTTCATAAGTTTCCTCCAAAGTCATACTGGGATTTCCATTTTGAAATCCTGGGTTGCTGTAGGCGTACGCCTCAGCGAATTACCGTCACCTGACCTTTATATCCGAGGTCGAAGCGCGTGTAAGTTCAATGGGGCTCACCGGTCTGGTCAAAATTGCTCAGCCCCATTGGTGGGGAGGGTACGGAGTTGGCCGGCCCCGGGTTTTTTTGATCCACTCGGAGAGTTGGTTTCCGGCAGAATCCAGGAGTCGAAGAGGAGGTTCTGCCGTGAAGCGGAAGCGATTTGCTGTAGCCTGGCGGCTGAGGCGCGGCGGGGAGACACCGTGACTTCGATTCGCGGCGCGGCGGTTCGCGTAGAACCTTATAACAAGTTCCCGCGTCCTGTTCCAAATTGGCTGAATAGGTCAGCCGCCTCACGCTGATCCATTTTGGACGACTTTCCCACATACTCAGCCTGTTTCTCACCAATTGTGCACGGTCACACGGTTGTGGGTGGGGGGAGTATCTGCGAAAGTTGGATGGGGTTGGAAGGGGTTGAAAGGGGTTGGAAAAAGCTTCTAAAAGACTCAAAATAAACAGGTTGTATTTCGAAGTCCCTCTGCGACCACTAGGCATAGTATTTGCTATAAGTTAGCGCGAATTTGCACAATTTCTGATCAAATTCGGGCCCCGGAAGATCTCAGATTCTGAGGCCCCAAGAACGGGTTCGGACGCCGCCTCCCACGCCCGGGCGGGGGAGGTTCCCTCTGTTCTGGCAGGTTCTTCACTCATGGTTCACTCCTTTTGAAGACCGCACAGTCTAGCGCGGGTTGGGGCGTGAACCAGGGCAAAAACTATAGCTTAGCGGACCTCACTCCACAGTCTCATTTCCGCTGAAGTCGGACAAGGCACGAGATGCTCAGTGTCAGGGAAGCCTGTTTTTCGTTCCCAATCCAGCGAACTACCCACTCAGCATAGTTTCCGAGTGCGCCATCATTCGGGAAGAAATACTGGACAAAGGAGGAGGGTCGGTGGGTATTGGGGAGAAACAGGAGGAGTGATGTAAAAGAGCCAACGTCCACCCATCAGTCGCAAGCTCTTTCATTGCCGTGTACCGGGGGGCGCTCCGATGGGGCTTTTCCCATTGGCAAATCGTCTTCGTTCCTCGGATCCGAAGTGAAACCCTCTCCATAATGATCTAATCACCCGTACTCGCCTCGACTAGCCTCGGCTGGACGCCGTCGAGCCGTGGAAGAATATGGAAGTCGGCAGGAGGTAGAACCAACCGTTCATCCGGATTGTAGTAGTCGTACAGCAGAGACGGCGCGGTGCGGGCCTTCAGCGCGAAGCGCGGGCGAAATGAGAATGTGAACTTGCTCCCTCCCGCCGACGGCCACAAGTAGAGAATCAGGCGGTCAGGCTGCACATCGTAGCGTGACAAACTCCATCCGGAGCTCTTGATGACGCTGTCGAGCGAAGCTCGGTCAATCTCTGCGCCGGGTGCGACACCCACTTCGGCGAGCAGCATTCCATAGCCATAATGGCCGATGCGCTCTGCGTCAATGGTGCAGCTAACCTCCTCCCCGACGCGAACCTCCGTCCTGTCAAAACTAACCGCCAGTCGCAGGGCGCGGGATTGGCCAGTGCGCGTCAGTTCGCGGACTTCGCCCCCCTGATCCCACGCCACGAAATAATCGGCGACCACTTGCGCGCTGGCATGGGCCGCACTCCCGTCCACATGAATTTCGATGCTGTTATCGCCGGGCCGCGTGAACTTTGAGATGTCCGCAAACAGAGGGCCCGAGGCCACTGACGCCGGCGGCAGATCGAAGGTCGCGGCCGGCTGCCCGTTAATCGAGACGGTCGCCTTGCCTCCCTCATCTGATCTGGATCCTCTCAGCACACCCAGCAATGCCTCGAGCACGTTGACCGTCGCTTGGCCCGAATACCAGACGCCGTAGCAGTCTTTCTGCTTCAACAGGAACGTGATGCCAGACGCAATCAACTGCGCGGAGTCATTGGACTGACCATCGATTTCGGCGAGAGCGCTGATTGCCACGGCCGTGCTTTCGATGCGTCCGGCCGTGCCCCAACCGTAGAATGGGGTGTTGGTGTCGAGCGCCCAGTATGTGCCCTTGCCTTCCTGGTGTGCCAAGGAGCGCAGCTTTACAGCGGTCGCCACGGCCTCATCGCGATTTCCTGCATCCCACGCGGCGAGCGCATGGAGAGCTTCGTTGTAGGGGTCCTGAACCAATTCTCGGCTGGCGGCGAAATACTGCAGCCCGCGTTTCACGGCCTCTTGCGCTTGTGTTTTCGGTTTCACGTCGGGCAGTTGGTTCTGCGCGCGCGCCAGAATTCTCGTGACGTAGGCGGTAAGCGCTTTACCGCTTCCATATCCCGGCACCCAGTTGCCATCCTTCTGCTGCTGGGAAACCAACCAATTCACGGCTCCGGAGATGGTGTCTTCGTCCACGTCGATCAGTTCGGAAGCGTCCAAGAGGAATCGCACGGCGTATGCCGTCAGAGCGATGTCCGGCTTTCCATTTCCCCAATAGGTGAAGCCGCCGGACTCATCGCGATAATTCAGCAGGCGGTTGTACCCCAAGCGCAAGTACCGCTCGGCGCGCTGGGCCGATGCCTTGTTCGTGACGTGACTCTGCTTGTAGTGCTTCAGCAAGAGGACGCTCGGATAGGTGGAGGAAATCATCTGTTCTCCGCATCCGTAGGGACGGTGCAGGCTGCCTTCGATGCTTTCCTCAACGTGAGCCATCAGGTTCGGATAGATTTTGATTTCCGAATGTAAGCTGCCCGCGATGATGTCGCGAGGCAACTGCAAATTCAGCGTGCCGCCGCCGCGAAGGATTTCAGTTACAGCCGCGCTCTCTTCTCTACCATCGGGATGGACATAGACGGGCTTCTCGATGGCATCGCCCACGGTGCGGTTGGCGGCCACAATCGTCTGCTTACCGGATTTGACCGCGGTGAGTGCGCGGAACGGGAACACAGCAACCGCCGAGTCTCCGGCAGGAACAGAAATCTGCTGCTTGCCCGGGCGCTTCATGGAAAACCAGTCCGCAGGCCTCATTTCCACGCCCACTTGCTGGACCTGCTTGAGGTAATTGCGCACCACAACGGGCAGATCGATCTCATCGCCAACCGTGAGAATCTTGGGCGGATCGTGGTCTGCGAAGAAGGGTTGGAATGCGGTGATTTCAGCGTCCGCCGCACCGATCTGGCCGTCCTTCGTCGAGGCCAAGACGCTCATCTTCCAGGTCGTGATGTTATCCGCCAGCTTGAATTTGAGCTTCGCCTGCCCAGTGCGGTCGGTGATCAAAGACGGCTCCCAGTAGAGCGTCTCCGGAAAGTAATCTCGCAGACGCGGCGTAACCGTTTGCTCCTGCACTTGTGCCGTGCCAGGCCGTTGAGCCTTTCGTTCACTTACCATGGATGAGCTTTCCGTGCTTACCTGTACGGCTTGTGCTTGGACCGTCACGGTCTGAGTCACGCCACCAAGCTGGAGAGTGACGTTCACCGTGGTGACGCTTGATGCGTGGACGGGGATGTCCTTGACAGTGAGATGCAAAAAGCCCGGACTGACAAACTCAACACTGTATCTTCCCGGCTTCATGTTGCGGAGCAGGTAAGTTCCTGGACTGCTCGTTTCGGTTGAGTACTCCTCATTCGATTCATCCTCGCGCTTGGCGGTGATTTTGGCTCCGGGAATGACCGCGCCGCTGGGGTCCAATACTGTCCCATCGATTGCTCCTGTGGATTCGGCGAGCGGCACGCTCACAACAGGTTGCGGAACGATGTCGGTACCACTCTGCTCGGAGATAATTCGAGAAAAGCCAGCGAGAGCAACATCGTCAACGGTGCCGGGTTTTCCGTCGGGCCCGTTGCTCCAGATGTTGACCCAGTCCAGCTTGCGCGTGACGGGCGATGTGTTCTGCTGAGCGGCCTGCGGATTGTAAGTGATTGTCTCCGCGTCTGCGTAACGCGCTGAACGCACGTACGTAACCGCATATGGGTTCCCCCAGGGGTCGAGCAGGCTGCGGAAGTCGAACCCTGCCTCGCGAGTCGCCTGATCGAATTCTTGATCGTTGCGAGGGAAGCGCCCGGTCCGTCGCCCATACGCAGCCAATGCAGAGTCTATCTGCTTACTTGGCTTGTTGAAATAATCGATATTGCTCGTCCAGACCATGAAATCGTATGGCTTGTCCGTGGCGGACTCGGACGGTTCATGAGTGTAGACGTTGACCTGATAAAACGAGTTGCTTATCTTGAAGTCGAACCGATAGCGCTGTCCCCACGGGTCGCGGAGTGTTTCGAGATCCACGCCTTGCCGCAGGACCTCTGTTTGGAGAGATTTCAGGTCGCGTATGTACGCGCCGGAGCGCGCATGAGTTTCCTTGACGGCGCGGTCGATGACGGCGCCGACAGGTGAGAAGTAGCTCCATGCCTCATTCGCGGCACGGATGTCGTCAACGGTGTCAATCTTCTTGTCTGGCCCCGGGGATCTAACCCTCACGAATCGGTCTCGCCACTGTACATCAAACTCGAACTTGTAGGGCGTTCCCCAGGGATCGGTTAGTCCGTCCAGGTGCACACCAGCCTTCTTACACAACTCCGACAACTCCTTGTTATTGGCGGGGAATTTCCATCCTGGAAGCGACTCGTTGTGTAAGGCGGCACGAAGACCGCTCAATTGCGCCTTGATCCTGTCGCTGAACAGCGCCTCCGTTTGGCTCTCATAATCCGATTCTTCAACGGTCGCGTAGTACGGAGTGCCTCTTGAATTCAGAAGTATCTCGGCGGCGAGATCGAGGCCATCGGGCAACTGTCGCGCGAGATCCACTTTCTTGAGGTCCTCCTCGGACACTCCGCCAATGGCTGTCAGGTCGTACCACCAGCCCCAATCCCAGAATCCGTAATGGCCGGAGCCAAACTCTTGATCGGTGCGGGCCCTTTCCTCGACAGCTTTGTCCACGACTGTGACACCCAAGGCTTTAGCCTCGAGGGCTCCCGACGGCGAGCTGACCAGCAGCCGTACGTTCAGCTCTTCTCCGGGCCGGTAGGTTTGATGGTCTGGGCGAATCTTGACCCGCAGGTCGGTGTTGCGAGGAAACATAATCGTGTGGCTGCCCATGGGCGTGTTGCTGTAATCCTCAGTGCTGGAATCCAGCGAGTATGCAAGGACGGCAAGCGTCTCCCTAAACTGAGGTTGATATCGGAAGGTCGTGAATCCCCGCCCCCGGCGCAGGTGGATTCTTGATGAGGCCAGCACGGCGCCTTGCCCGGCGAGATCGACGATGATGTTGCCCGACAGCTCCGGCGCGCGTACCGAAACGATGACGGGGTCGCCTTCCGCGTACAACGCCTTGTCCGTGGAAACAGCAATGCGGCGCGCGCTCACCCAAAGATTGTCCTTGTAGCGCCCATACGCCTGAGCCTTGTCGCGAGCCTCAAGCAGCAGCGTCATCTCTTTGTGCTTGCCGTCGCGGAGCAATTTGAGTCCCGTGACCTTGGCCGCACCGTAACGATTTGTCCTGATAGAGCGGAGAACTCGGGTTCTCTCAGCGCTCACGCCGTTCCAGGACTCCAGCGCCTGGCTGATCTGCACCTGGCAGGAAGCCGGCGCCCCGTCGGCGTAATACGTTGTTACGTAGAAGTCCGCGAACTCGCCATCGGACTCGGCCCCGGACAAGTAGATGTGAATCGGCTCTCTGCTGAGCCGCAACTTGAAACGCCGCTGCTCCGTCCTTCCTGTGGTCGAATCGGTGGCAAAAGCGGCGTATTTGACGTCGCGAAACCGCTGGTAGGTTTCGTCTCTAAAATCTGTGTGTAATGAAGCCAAGTCGAGTTGGAATCTGGCATGTCCGGAAGCGTCAAGTACGGCCGTTTGTTCCTCATGTTCCTCGGATTCCCACTTCTGTTCGCGATAGTTCCATCTGCGCTCGGTCTCACGGACAAGACGAATCGAGCCATGCGTGACGGGCTTTCCGAAGAGATAAGTGGCGGAGACGTCCGCCTGCGCGTTCTGGTCCGGCAGGTAATACGGCCGATCCAGCTTGGCCGTGGCCGTGAAATTCGGCAATTCATACCGGCTGACGCGGACCGTCGTGAGGCCCAGCGCATTCTCGTAACGATCCGATTCGGGCATCTCCAGGCTAAGCGCATAGTCCCCGAAGCGGAGGGAGTCAGGAAGCTGCCAGTCAACATTGGCGATGCCAAATTCGTTGGTTGTTGCATTCTCCCGGAAGAGGATGCTCTCTTCAGGATCGCGCAAAGTGAATCGGACGACTGTTTGTGCGAGTGCGTGGTCGCTCCAGTCAAAGATCGCTGCCCGCGCGTGCAGCGACTGGGCCGGCTGGTAAAGCGATTTGTCCGTATTAAGGATGACCTTGGTCAGCGGAGGGAGTTCAACATCAAACTCGTCTTCGCGGACCAGTGTGCCCTTTCGCGCCTCGATTTTCAGTTCGCCCTCCCTATCCTCGACCGTCTTCGGGATGCGATATGAAAGCAATGCGTCTCCCGCAGAATCCGTTGTCCGAGTGAACGTCATGGCACCATTGTCGGATTCGGCGTCAAAACTGAGGACACCTTTGACTTCGACACCGGCAACCGGCTGGCGAGTGACGGGATTTGCAGCGTGCACATGGACTCGATAAACCTGGCCTTCCATCCCGAATCGTAGATGGACGATCCGAATATCGAAGAGGTCTTTAGCGATCGCGCCTATCGAGACCAGCCCCTGAACGCTCGGTTCGGATTCGGTCCCGGAGATAAGTCGGTAGCGAAGCCTGCACCAAAGCACTACATCCTTGTGCGTGGCGCGATTTGCCTCGGGCTTCGCGAGTCGCAGAGTAACGAGATTGCGGCCGGGATGAAGTTGAGCCTTGGTCTGGCCCGCCGACATAACATTGTCGTGGGGGTCGAGCAGGTCAAGCTTTAGCGTCACGTCTCTGTTCGACACGCTGCGATTGAGGACGGGCACCTCGAAGTTCATGCCGCCTTCATCGAGCGCGGCGCGCATCTCCGCCTCATTGAAGCTTAATGGACCGTCTTCGAATGGGAATGAGAATTGGCAGGAAATGATTCCAATAGAAGCCAGGAACAGGCAGGCACGCAGATGACGTCGCATACGCTGCTCCTCTCTTGAGGAATTGCAGGTTATAAAGATAGCACAACAACATACGAATGGATGATGAACTAGCTAGGTGCGCACAGAGAGGGGGCCTGAGCAGCACGATTGAGTCCTATAAGAAGCGAAAGACCGAACCGACGCCCCGAAACTCCCGAGTTGTCGCCGACTCGGAAACTATCCCGATTTCGGGGCTCACTCCTGGACGCCCGGATCGCTTTCGCCTGGAAATCCAGGTCCAGAAAAGGCGGAAACCTTGCCGATGCCAGCCTACGACCGTCTCCGGTCGGACAACCAGCAAGGCGTTTCGCCAATTGGGCCAGATTCGTGATAGCCAGACCCAAAACAAGCGATCAGCCTTTCGCAGCCTCGGTCGCGGGCACTGTCTCTTCACTACCGCCAGCTGCTGACGAAGGGCAAGGTTCTCCAGGGCGATTCCCCGGACATGACGTGGCGAAAGAAGAAGACGGAATAAGGAAGATGTGAGCGCGAACATGCAGATGAATATCGGAGCTCACGTGGGGAAAAGTCAATTATCTTCAGGCAGATGTGATATTGGCGAAGGACACCTCCCGGACAACGCCATCGCGGGCGGCGATACAGTCTCCATCTACGCCGTGGACGAGTCCGACGCCGCTGCTTTGATGCACAACCTCCTGGACTTCGCCCCCCGCTTGCCCAAGAATGTCAGACAGGCCGGAAGATACCTTGAGTGAACTCGCATCGCCTGTTCCCGCCTCCCCACTCCTCGCGCACTGTTCCTCGCTTACGACGGACCGTCTTCTCTTGCGCCGCTGGCAAGATTCTGACGGCGGCAACGCCAACACAAGCTCACAACCAATCTGCTATTGGCGTGACAGGGTGCTCACTGATGAAGAGTCGGCACTGTCCAGTTCTCGGGGCGGCAATGGAGGATTCGCGCGCGCGAATTGAGATCCAGCGACTCAGTTGTTTTGCGTTCCTAGAATGGTGTTGGGATAATAATGGGCGAGAATCGCTTGAAAGCCGTATCCCTGCCTGGCCATGCCAGCCACGCCTAATTGGCAGAGGCCCACGCCATGACCCTGACCGCTGCCTTCCACCATCACGATGTCACCATCGTCGTGTAGTTCGTAATTGTTGCCGGGCACAGCGTCCCAACCTAACATGTGCCCGAGTCTCAATCGGTCTCCTTCTGAGTGGCTTGCGAGGCCTGCGCCTTCCTTGTGGTCGAGGCGTGCCGACCAATGAGGAGCATGTTGCAGGCAGAAGTTGCAGGGCACGGAGAAATAGGGGTACGGACCCGGCACGAGGCCAACCTCCGCGAGGGTCCGGGTTCTTCCGCCGCAGCTTCCTGTGAACAGGGCAGGGATGATCGCGCCATCGTACAGAAGGACAATGCCGCGTGTGGCTGCAGTGGCTTTGGCCGCCAGGGAATCCGGCGAAGAGGCTTCGCGGAGAAACTGGCAATGAGTGGTGTCGCAGAAATCAAAATGCCGGTGGCGCAGCAGCGAGGCCAAATAATAAGAACGTGTGGCGACCGCTTGGGCTTTCAAAGCCTCGAGGGGAGCCCCAGGTGCACTCTCTGCGGCCACCGCTGAGGCGACGGCCGTTTCGAGGCCCATTTCCACCACAGCTACCAGTTCGTTGATCTGACGCCTCACTGCCAGCCTGCCGCGAAAGCGGCGCGTGATCTTGCCCGGAATGGATAACAGAAAATCTGTGCCTCTTCCCAATTGATCTGCGACGTTCACTTCAGAGGCCAGGAGGCTCTCATCATTGATTCGAATGCGTACTTGGCTCCCTTCCAGATACAAAGAAGCGCCTCGACCATCCGAGAGGACGAAGCGACGCGAACCAACGGTGACAATCGCCGGTTGCGCGGGCAAGGAGGAAATCACTAGCCGCTCGGGATGAAAGAGGCCAAAGACGCCAATGCGCAGATCCCTGGCGGCACAGACGCAAGGCGCCAGTAAGATGAGCGCGAACGCGGATTGGGCGAAACGTGTGCGGATGCGATTCTCCTAGTGACCGTTGACCACGGTGTTCAACATGCGGCCTCCGACTTCGGCAGCTCGGGCGCCGGGAACGCCGTGCACGCGGACGAGCAGCGCCAGTCGAGGCTGATCCGCCGGGTAAAGCACTAGGACGTAGCCGTCGCCAGGCGCTCGATGATCGTGGACGCAGGGGGCGGTGCCCGTCTTGGCGAGGGCGGCGAGCCCATGGAGATGGCGGTCAACTGCCTCGGCGGTCCCGGATCTGGCGCAGAGAACCATTCCGCGCAGCACCTGGGCAGCGCCAGCGGGATGGGGTGTCGCGCTGAGAAGAAGGTAAGCGCGGATCAGTTCTGCGGGTGCAACACGCCACGCCCCACCGAGGCCGATCATCTCCGCGGCGTCAAGCGGCGTCCTCCACCATGAAAAGCCGTAACGTCGCGCGATCGGGTCCAGGTCTTCAGGATGTAGTAGTGAGGCGAGATTCAGGAAATAGGCATTACAGGAATAGGCCATTGCCGCGCTGAAATCAACCTGTCCATGCCCGCGTGGAAGCCAGCAGCGGTCAGCCGAGCCGCGGCAAAAATAAACGGGATACCGGAAATCATGTTTCTGCCCGTATGCCAGGGCAATGAACGGCTTCACTAGAGAGCCGACCGGTACGGGTTCCGCCATGTCGTCCCAGCGGGCGGCAATCACGCTGTGCGTGTTTGAGTCGACCAGGATGTACGACACGTTGTGAGAATCGTAGCGCTGCGCCAATACCCGGGCGATAGACTGGTCGTAGAGCGAGGCCGCTGGCAGGGGGAGAGCCGCAAGCATCCAAATCAAGACCAGGTACAGGCAACGACTCATTTCTTCAACCGAAAAGTGACCGTCTGCAGCAATTGTGGGCCGCGGTCTTCCACGAGGAGCGACTCGGACTCTATGCTCTCCAGC
>JBEKCQ010000123.1:0-10415 GCA_050014795.1 Terriglobia bacterium
GGCTTCAGCGGCCGGGCCAACTGGGACCTCATCCGCGAAGTCAAGGCCAGCGTGCGCATTCTGGTCATCGGCAACGGGGATGTCTTCACGCCTCGTGACGCGCAGGCTCTCTCGGAGCAGACCGGATGCGACGCCGTGATGATCGGCCGCGCCGCGGCCACCAATCCCTGGATCTTTCGCCAGATGGCGGAATACTCCCGCACCGGCAGTTATGCCGTTCCCTCGGAAGCGGACCGTCACCAGCTGATTCGCAGCTATTACCAGATGCTCGCCGAAGAGGAGACGCCGGGGGCCCTCGGCAAGATGAAGCAATTTGCCAGTTGGTTCACGCACGGTGTCCGCAATGGCGCGGAATTGCGGCGACGCGTGCAGAGTGCCCGCGAAGTCCGCGAAGTCCTGAAGCGCGTGGACGAGTTTTTCCAGCCGGCGGTCACGGCTTGCCCAATAGCGGGATAAACCCGCGCGATGTCGAGAGGCGGCTTTACGCCGCCACGGTTTGGCGGTATAAACACGCGATCACAGCTTGCAGGGAGTGTTCAACTGTGGAACAAAGAAGCCAGCGAAGAATTCATGCGGCAGTTCCCGTCCAGATTCGCGGCGTAGACGCTCGGGGCGAAGCGTTTGAAGAGTCCACGGAGGCGGTGGAAGTAAGCCGCCGCGGCCTCTCCTTGCTGACCAAACGAGACTTGCCCCTCTATTCCTCGCTGACGGTGGTCCTTCCCGGGCGGGGACCGTCGCGGCCGGGTGAGGGACCAACGGATTTCTTTTCCACCGCCGCGGTTGTCCGCGTGGAGAAGGAAGGCGAGCTGAACCGCGTCAGCATCCGCTTCGTGGGCGCCACCCTTTCGACTTACACGGCCGAGACTGGCTAGACTCCTAAGCTCTTCTCAAACTGCCAGAGGCGATACGCGGCACTGCGCGAGATGCCGCGCCGGCGGGCCACGACCTTCAGCGCGGCGCGCTCATCGAGGCCCTGCTGGGCCATCACCTGCTGCAATTCCTCGCGGATCGAAGCCTCGGACGAGCTCTTCTCCTCCGGCGGCGCGTGCGGTCCTACCAGGACCGTGATCTCGCCCTTGACCGGCTTCTTCCTCAACTGGACCAGCACCTCGGAGGCCGAGCCGCGCAGAAATTCCTCGTGGATTTTGGTCACCTCGCGCGCCACCACCACCGGAGGTTCGCCGAGTGTTTGGCGAACGTCCTCCAACATGTCGAGGACGCGGTGCGGCGCTTCGTAGAAGACCAGTGTCTTGCTGACGCCCTTTAGTTCTTCCAGGGCCTGGCGGCGGGCAAGCTTCTTGCTGGGAAGAAATCCGAGGAAGCGGAACTTGTCCACCGGCAAACCGGCGGCGGCCAATGCTGCCACAAACGCCGAAGCACCGGGCACGGGAATCACCGGGATATTGTGGCGCACGGCCAGGCTGACGAGCCGATGGCCCGGGTCGGAAATCACCGGCATGCCCGCGTCGGAAACCAGGGCGATATGGCTACCCTGCTCCAACTGGATGACCAATTCCGGCGCGCGCGTCATTTCGTTGTGCTCGTGATAGCTGATGGTGGGCGTCTTGATGGTGTAGTGATTCAGGAGTTGTTGCGTGTGCCGTGTGTCCTCGCACGCAATCAGGTCAACTGCCTGGAGCGTGCGGATGGCGCGAAAGGTGATGTCTTCGAGGTTCCCAATGGGCGTTCCGACGACATAGAGCTTGCCCGTCGAACCGCCCGCCGGAACCTGGGGACCGACAGCTTTGGATGTGCGGACCATGGCCGCCTCACCACGTCTACTCGCCTTTACCATTGCGCTCTTAGTCTACCAACTCGATTGACGGAGGGCAACCCCCTCCGGAAGGGCCGTCGGCATTTTGACCCGCCGCTTCAGCCGTTGCTATAATGTCAAGGGTTTCAGTCCAGGAGGATCGTTTGCCGCTCTACGAATACCGCTGCCGGAAATGTGGCGCCCAGATTGAGAAGATCCAGAAATTCTCCGCCTCGCCTCTCGGAACTTGCCAAGCCTGCGGTGGTCAACTTGAGCGCTTGCTCTCCACGTCGTCCATCCGGTTCAAGGGGTCGGGCTGGTACGTGACCGACTACGCGCGCAAGTCTTCTTCCGCAGGCTCCGCCGGCAGCGAAAGTGCCGCAGCCGGCAAGCCTGAGCCCTCATCCGCCGGCGAGTCGAAGAAGCCGTCCGAACCTGCGAAGAGTCCGGCGAAATCCAAATCGTCCTCTGACAAGTGAATTCCGCTCGCGAGTAGCCCCCACCCTTCCTAGAGCTTGAGCGATTTGAGGTAGCGGCGAAATTCTTTCGCCAAGTCCGGTCGCTTGAGCGCGATCTCGACCGTAGCTTGCAGGAAACCCAACTTGCTCCCCGCGTCGTGCCACGTGCCCTCGAACACGTAGCCGTAGATGGGTTCTTTCTTGAGCAAGCTGCGCAGCGCGTCGGTCAACTGGATTTCGCCGCCGGTGCCCGGACGGGTCCTGGCCAGCTCACGGAAAATGGCTGGGGTGAGAATGTAGCGCCCGATGATGGCGAGGTTGGACGGCGCGTGCTGCGGCCTCGGCTTCTCCACCATGTCCTCGATGCGGTAGAGGCGGCCGCGCCAATCGCTGTCCGCGACGGGGCGGCCGCGGATGATGCCGTAACTGGAAACAGTTTCGCGCCGCACGCGCTGAATCGCCACCACACTCGTGCCATAGCGCTCGAACACGGCCATCATTTGCTTCAGGCAGGGCACGCGGCTGTCGATGACGTCGTCGGAAAGCGCCACAGCAAACGGCTCGTCGCCTACCAGGTCACGCGCCGTCAGAATGGCGTGGCCCAGGCCGCGCGGTTCCTGCTGGCGGACGTAGGATATTTGCAGCAGCCCGGAGATGGACCGCAATTGCCTACGCATGTCTTCTTTGCCGCGCCCGGCCAGCTCATGCTCGAGTTCCAGGGAGACATCGAAATGGTTCTCGATCGCGTTCTTGCCGCGCCCCGTAACGAAGATCACTAAGGGAATGCCCGAGGCTGAGACCTCCTCCACGGCGTACTGCACCAGGGGCTTGTCCACGAGGGGCAGCATTTCCTTGGGCTGGGCTTTGGTGGCGGGTAGGAAGCGCGTGCCTAAGCCTGCCACGGGGAGAACGGCTTTGTGGATGGTCATGGACACCTCAAGTTCATTTCGCGATCACATCAGGCAAGCGTCAGTTTATCGCTCCACTTCGCACGCGGTCAAAGGAGAAGTGTAGTTGTTCGTTGTTCGTTGTTCGTTGTTCGTTGTTCATCTTTCGTTGTCAGTGGCGTTCTGCCTTTTGACTCTCAACCCTCAACTCTTAACTCTCGACTCTTGACTATTGATTTTCCATTCGTTCGCCAATTGGCTCCGACCAGCGCGTCGCATGCTAACATAGTCGGCAGGAGTTGGACGCCATGCTGGTGCTGGGCATTGAGTCCAGTTGTGACGAGACCGCGGCCGCCGTGGTGGCCGATGGCGAGCGGATTCTCTCGAGCGTCGTGGCCTCGCAGGTGTTGACGCACGAGCGCTTCGGCGGTGTCGTTCCGGAGTTGGCCTCGCGCGAGCACCTGACGAAGATCACTGCCCTCGTGGACGAAGCCCTGGAGCGCGCCGGCGTGGGCCTGAACGACATCGACGCGCTGGCGGTCACCGAGGGCCCTGGGCTCATCGGCTCCCTTCTGGTCGGACTGGTTTACGGCAAAGCGCTGGCGCAGGCGCTCGGCAAGCCGTTGGTGGGCGTCAACCATCTCGAAGGTCACATCCACGCTGTGCTGCTCGAACACAAGCTGGCGCAGCAGGCAGGTCGAGAAGCAGAGCCGATAAGATTTCCAGTGGTCGCCCTGGTGGTCTCCGGTGGCCACACCAGCTTGTTTCGGGTGGAGACTAACACCTCGGACCGCCATCCGGTTTTCGCCTACACGCGGCTGGGGCAGACACGCGATGACGCTGCCGGAGAGGCGTTTGACAAGGTGGCCAAGCTCCTGGCTCTGGGCTATCCCGGCGGCCCGGTCATCGACCACCTCGCGCGCTTCGGCAATCCCGCCGCCGTCGGGTTCGGCCGGATCAAGATGAAAGGCAATCCCCTGGACTTCAGTTTCTCGGGCCTCAAGACGGCGGTGCTCTACCGCGTGCGTGGCACGGAACTGGCCGTCGAGGCGGAAGCGCGTCGCGCCTGGCGTCAGGGCGCAGGGCGTGCGACCGCCGACGAAGTCCGTGCCCAGTGCTCCCCGGCCACGCTCGATCTTGTGGCCAGCTTCGAGAATGCCGTCATCACTGACCTGCTGGAACGAACCCTGGCGGCGGCCGAAGGCACGCGCGTCGGAACGATCCTCGTTTCCGGCGGGGTGGCGTGCAACTCTCTGCTGCGTACGCGCTTTGCCAAAGCCGCGCGGGCTGAGGCTCTCGAAGCCTTCTTCCCTTCTCTGGAACTGTCCACTGACAATGCCGCCATGATTGCCGCGGCGGGGTACTACAAGCTCCTGGCTGGCCAGCGCGCGGACGTCTCGCTCACTGCCCACGCGTCGTTCCCGCTGGGCATAAAGATGGAGAACCCGGAAGCTTAGGATACGAACTTGACGCTGCCTTCGCTCCCAACAAGTTTTGGCGATCACCTCCAATTCCGCTAAAATGAGCGGTCTTTGCAGGCACCCCATCTTCTTGCGGCAGCGCTGGCCATGCGCATCGGTGTAGACACAGGCGGAACGTTCACGGATTGCGTGGTTCTGGAAGGCTCGGAAATCAAGATCCTCAAGGTCTTCTCCACGCCAGATGACGCAGCTCGCGCCATCCTCGAGGGTGTGCGCCAGCTCGCAGGGAAACAGCCGCAGGCCCTCCTCGAAATCATTCACGGGACCACCCTCGGCACCAACAGCTTGCTAGAGCGCCGCGGCGCGCGGGTAGCGCTCATCACCACCGCCGGCTTCGAGGATCTGATCGAGATCGGCCGCCAGGCGCGCCCGCGGCTCTACGATTTGAACGTCCGTCGCGAGCCGCCGCTGGTCTCGCGCGCGCGGCGCTTCGGGGTGAAGGAGCGGACGGCGGCCGACGGCAAAGTCCTGCTGCGCCCCTCGCCCGCCGAACTCCGGCGCCTGGTGCAGCAGGTCAAGCGTTCAGGAGCGGAGTCGCTCGCCCTTTGCTTCCTTTTCTCCTTCGCCAACCCGGCTAATGAACGCGCCGTAGCACAGGCACTTCAGGGTGCGGGAGTTCCGATTTCGGTTTCCCACGAGATCCTGCCCGAGTTCCGTGAATACGAGCGGCTGTCAACCGTGGTTATCAACGCCTTCCTCGTTCCCCGCATGGGTGCCTATCTGGCGCGGCTGGAGCGCCAGGTAGGGGAAGGCCTTTACGGCCCTCCCACGCCGCAACTCCCAGCACCGAACAAAGTCGAGAAGAGCGGGAACCCCCTCCCCTGCCCGGGCACTGAGGGCCGCGTTTACGTCATGCAATCAAGCGGAGGGATCACCACGGCCGCGCGTGCAGCTCGCGAGCCGGTGCGTACGATTCTTTCCGGCCCGGCCGGCGGCGTGGTGGCGGCCGCGTGGCTCGCCGAGCGGCTGAGAGCCCCGCGTGCTCTGAGCTTTGACATGGGCGGCACCTCAACCGACGTCTGCCTCATCGAGGGCCGGCCCCGCACGACCCACGAGACCACGCTGGGTGGCTTGCCCGTTGCTGTGCCCGTCCTCGATGTTCACTCCGTGGGCGCAGGCGGCGGATCGCTCGCGCGCCTGGACGCCGGCGGCGCTGTGCGCGTCGGCCCGGAAAGCGCCGGCGCCGCCCCTGGACCGATCTGCTACGGACGCGGCGGGACCCAACCAACGGTGACTGACGCCCATTTGCTGCTGGGCCGGCTCGACGCGGATCACTTCCTGGGTGGAACATTTCAACTTGACGTAGAAGCAGCCGAGAAATACGTCGTTGAATTTCTCCGGCACCAGCCGCGAAAGTCGGGCGCCGGAAGCTCCGCCTTCCAGACTCCTATGGACCTTGCCCGGGGCATCGTCGCGGTCTCGAACGCCAATATGGAGAAAGCTCTGCGCGTCATCTCGGTGGAGCGTGGGCATGACCCGCGCGACTATACGCTCATCTGCTTTGGCGGCGCGGGCGGACTGCACGCCGCGGATCTGGCGCGGTCACTCGGCCTTGCCCGCGTGATCGTGCCGCCCAACCCCGGGGCTTTCTCGGCTCTCGGCATTCTCCTCTCGGACATTGTCAAGGACGTTTCGCAGTCCGTGCTCTTGCCCGTCCCGGCGGCCGCGGGAAAATCCCGGCGGAATGCCTCAGCCTTGTTCGAGATGTTGGAGCGCCGATTCACGCACCTGGAGCGAGTGGGGCGTGGCGAACTTCAGCAGGAGCATTTCCCCGCACCACTGGCACGGGCCGAACGACGGCTAGATCTTCGCTACGTTGGCCAAGCTTACGAGCTTTCCGTTCCCTTCACCGCGGAATTCCGACGGCAGTTCCACCGCGAGCATGAGAAGGCTTACGGGTACGCGCACCCGGGACGGCCTCTGGAAATCGTCAACCTGCGCGCACGCTTGGTCATTCCGACCGCCAAGCCATCCAGGCGACGGCGTACAGCGAAAATCGTAAGCCATCCGCGCCGCGCCATCGTGAAAAAGAAACTGGTTTGGTTCGGCGAGCGCTTCTGGAAGACGCCATGCTACGACCGCGATCGCCTCAGACCCGGCGCACGCTTCGCCGGACCGGGTATGGTGATCGAGTACAGTTCGACAACCGTTGTGCCACCCGATTTCATGTGTCAGGTGGATGAATTCCTGAACTTGGTGTTGTCGCCCGATGCGCGTTGATGCGGCGGAACTCGAAGTCTTCAAAAACCTCTTCCACTCGGTGGCGGAGGAAATGGGCGCGGCCCTGCGGCGTTCCGCCTTCTCGCCCAACATCAAAGAGCGCCGCGACTATTCCTGCGCCGTTTTCGATGGCCAAGGCCGGGCGGTGGCGATGGGCGACCACATGCCCGTGCACCTGGGGTCGATGCCCATGTCCGTGGCGGCAGCCATGGCGGCGCTCGACCTGGGTCCGGGCGACATCGCCATGTTGAACGATCCCTTCGCGGGCGGAACCCACCTCCCGGACATCACGCTGGTCATGCCAGTCTTCGCAAGTGACACCAGCCGGAAACGGCAGGCGAGCGGGCAACGGGTGAAAGCGGCTGCAGACTGCGGGTACGGAACGAAGCGTATCGTATTCGTAATCAACCGCGCGCATCACTCGGATATCGGCGGCGCGCAGCCCGCTTCCATGGGATTGAGCGAGGAAATCTACCAGGAGGGTCTGCGGATTCCGCCGGTCTTCCTGGCTCGCCGGGGAACGATCCAGCCGGACGTGCTGGCCATGCTGCTGGCGAACGTCCGCACGCCTCGTGAACGTGAGGGCGATTTGACGGCGCAGGTGGCTGCCTGCCGCCTGGGTGAAAGGCGCGTGGGCGAATTGCTCGCGAAATACGGCGTGGCGAAAACGAGCTTCTACCTCGAAGCGCTCCAGCACTACTCGGCGCGCTTGATGCGCGCAGCCCTGCGACGAATCCCGGACGGCGTCTATTACGCTGAAGACCATCTCGACGACGACGGCTACAGTAGCAAGCCCGTGCGCCTGCGCGTGCGAATCCTGATCCGGAGCGGACGAGCGATTGTGGATTTCGCCGGTAGTGCGCCAGCCTGCCGAGGCGGCGTGAACTGCGTTCTGGCCGTCACAACCTCCGCGGTCTTTTACGTGTTTCGCTGCCTGCTCGGGGAGGACGTACCGGCCTGTTCCGGACTCATGAATCCCATCGAGGTGCGTGCCCCGGAAGGAAGCGTCGTCAATGCGCAAGCTCCCGCCGCCGTGGCGGCGGGCAACGTCGAAACGTCGCAACGGATTGTGGACGTGCTGCTCAAGGCCCTGGCACGGGCGCTTCCGGAGCGCATCCCCGCGGCCAGTTCGGGGACGATGAATAACATCTCGTTCGGAGGAATCAATCCGCGCACGGCCGAGCCGTTTGCCTACTATGAAACGATCGCCGGCGGCATGGGAGCCCGGCCTAACCTGGAGGGATTGAGCGGCGTGCACACCCACATGACGAATTCGCTCAACACACCGATCGAAGCCCTTGAATCAGCCTATCCCGTCCGCGTGCGGCGCTATTCCCTACGCCGAGGCTCAGGCGGCACAGGGCGTTTCCGCGGTGGCGACGGCATCGTCCGTGAAATCGAATTCCTTGTGGACGTCCGCGGGAGTATCCTGTCCGACCGCCGGCGATTCCGGCCTTATGGCTTGGCGGGTGGCAAGCCAGGCAAGGTAGGAAGAAATCGGCTGCTGCTGAACGGCCGCGTCGTTCCTCTCCCCTCGAAGAGCGCGTTCGAAGCTCCTAAGGGCAGCATCCTCCGGATTGAGACACCTGGAGGCGGCGGATGGGGAAGAGTAAGTCAAAAATCAAAAGGCAAAAAGCAAAAATGAGGAACGACACGGACCCGATCAACGGGTTTTTCCCAAACTCGCGAACGAGATGACAGCGTAATCTCGCCGACGTAACGCGAAACTGTTGCACTTCGAGGAGGCGCGATGGAACCAGTCGATCGCAGAAACTTCATGAAATCGGTGGCGGGGGCCGCGGCCCTGGCCGCCTCGGGCTTGCGCATGGCTCACGCGGGCGAGTCGGGCCCCGTCTTCCTGTCCACCTGGATACACGGCAAACCTGCCAACGAGCGCGCGGCGGAAGTCTATCAGGCAAGCGGCAGTCTTCTCGATGCGGTCGAGAAAGGCATCAATGTGCCGGAAAACGACCCGGCTGTGACGAGTGTCGGGTACGGTGGGCTTCCCAACGCCGAGGGCGAGGTCGAATTGGATGCGGCCATCATGGACGGCACGCGCCATCGCGCCGGCGCGGTCGCTGCTCTCCACAGCATCAAGAACCCGATTTCCGTGGCGCGTCAGGTTCTGGAGAAAACTCGGCACACCACGCTGGCGGGAGAGGGTGCGTTGCGTTTTGCGCTCAAGATGGGCTTCAAGGCGGAGCAACTGCTCACGCCGGAAAGCTTGAAGAAGTGGCTCGAGTGGAAGGCGAACCCCAACCGCAAGACCTTCTGGCAAAACCCTGCCGAAAACCACGACACGATTGGGATGGTCGCCACCGACGGGAAGAGTCAGGTGGTCTCAGGATGTTCCACCTCCGGTCTGGCCTGGAAGATTCCCGGGCGCGTGGGCGATTCACCTCTGGTCGGCTGCGGTGTCTATGCCGACGATAATGTGGGCGCAGCCTCCGCCACGGGCGACGGCGACCTGATGACCAACTACTGCACCAGTGTTTCTATCGTTCTCATCATGGCGCGCGGCGTCACGCCGCAGGACGCCTGCCTGGAGCTTCTCCAACACATCGCGAAGACGGACCCGCAGAATCGTTCACGGGACGTCTGCGTCATCGCCCTCAACAATCGCGGCGAGATCGGTGCGGCGGCCATGCACAAGAACTATCGCTTGAAGTACGCCCTGTGGCGGAACGGCGAGAGCCAGTTGCTGGACTCGGTGGCGTTGTACTGATTCAGTTCCCAGTTGTCAGTTCTCAGTCGATTCCCTGCCCGCGAGCAGCCATCCCAGGACAGCCAGCATCAGGGCGGCAAGAATCAGACCGTTCCAGCGGAAGAACGCCGCCGGCTGGGACAGCAATTCAACCAGGGGCTGAGCCAGCGGCAAACAGAACGCCGCGCCCACGTAAGCCAGTATGTTGTCGCGGAAGAAGAGAGCGACTAGTCCGAGCGTGCCGATCAGGCTGAGGAAACTCAGGCCCCAACCGACCAGGAACTCGGGCATCGAGTGCGCGAACGACGGGCCCAGACTGACCAGGACGAGCAGCGCTGCGAGCCACAGCCACCACGCGCGGCGCGTCCAACCCAGTCGGAACAGGTAAATCAGCACCGCGGCGCTGGCAGGGAGAAGCAGGCCGGAGAGCACGCCGCGCAGCAGAAGCCCGACGCCTGGCCACGACGCGTCAAACAGATCGGGCACCAGATCAACTTGCACCGGGGCGTGAGCGTGAAAACGCCCCGTGATGAGTGCGGTCACGTGGCTCAGCGCGGCTGCGCCAGCCAGGCTCACCGCAATCGCGACGGCCGCGTCACGCCGCCACAACCGCCGGGCGGAACCGCGTAAGATGCGCCACGCGTCCGGATAGAGACTGGTGGCAAGCCCGGTAAGCAACCAGGCGGCTAACCCACCTAGCAGCGGCAATACGAGAAGTCCGGCGAGGTTGAAAATCCAGAAAGTGGAAAGTGGTTCGGACGTGCTGTACGCGCGGTAAAGTTTGACCAGTTGGTTCAGTTGCCCGAGAGCCATGATGACCACGACGACTGCTCCCACTTTCGCCGCCGGGCCCCACGGGATTTCTCCGCGGCGCACACGAATGACCAACATGACCAGACCGCCCGCCAGCAG
>JBEKCQ010000124.1:0-10402 GCA_050014795.1 Terriglobia bacterium
CAACCTATGGCGGCATTCCAAACCTTGCTGGGGCTCGGGACCAAACACAAGTCCACGACCTATAAGGAGATACGAAGCAGGCGGACCTTTCCAAACCGCCAAGCCAAGGCTGACCCCAACCTGTTGGGGTTTGCTGAAACAACCGGATAAGCATGTGTCGCCTAATGTTTAGGAATAGCTTCCATGTTGATCGCACCGCTCACTTGGCCGTGTAACGCCCTACTCGGAAGGTGGTTTGCCCGAAGGGATCGGCCATGGTTCCAGACTCAAACTGACCCACTACCCGACGAAAGATTGCCCCCCGGGGGGCAGCGCGCTCTCAGGCCACGGGGCCCGCGGCGACACAATGTCTTTGAATGCTCGCCCCAAGCCTATGCTAAAGGGGGCGAGTGAAACGTGCAGGGATCGGAAACGCCGCACCTGCAGCGTCAGTCACACGGAAGAAGGCGCTTGGTGGGACGCGGCTCCTCAGGCGCGGGCGACTAGGCAAGGTGCTCTCGAGGCGAGGCAAGCGTCAGCATCCCCTGGCCGGTTTGTTGGGCTTGACCTTGCGCACTCCGGCGGCGCAGAACGTTTCCGGCCGCACAGTAGGTCACATGAGCGAGGCCGGAAGCCTCGAAGGGAGGAGCGATATAATCGAAGGCGCCGGCCTCGATAACCTCGATGTAGAAATGCACATCCTCCGAGCGGGACACCACAATCACATTCACAGGTGTGGGCGCTTTTTCTGCCAGACGGATTGCATCCACCCAGGTTCCGTCGAGGACCTGCGTGTCGGTGAAGATCAATTCCGGAGGGTCCGGCCCCTCAAGCATACGCACGGCTTCGCTGCAGGTCGACGCCTGACTGGTCTTGACCGAGAGACCCTGAAGAGCCAGTTGCAGCGCCTGGAGAAGGTCCGAACGAACATGCAACAGGAGCGCCGAGAGTTCGGCTTTCATGGGCATTCCTCCCCCCATCCCCAAGCCTGCCTCGTGGTTCCTGCAGCGAGAATGCTGATAGGCCGACGGGTTCCGTGCTCACTTCAGTTGAACACGGACCGTCTTTTTCTCGGGGATGAACTCAATCTTATCTTCTCGTGCCAGCCACCCCAGGGCGTAACTCAGAGTTTCACCTTGGGCATTTAGCTTCTTTTTCAGCTGGGCCACCGTGAGCGGCCCGTCGCTTGCGAGCAGTTCCCAGACTTCCCCCGCCATTTCACCCACTTGTGCTTTGATTGCCATGCAAACAGACCTCCTTGGTTTATCGGCCGCTTGCCACCTCAGCATGAGGGGCTTCTTAATCCTGGGGAACTTCACCCTTTCGGCTTGAGGGATTCCCGTCTTAACCTGGAGCGGACCCAAGGTTGACCTTGGATGTGATCCCGAACTGGTGCTCCTCGCCCTATACGAGGCCGACTTCGGGGACCGCTAGGAGAGCGGCAAGGTGTGAGCCGGACGGAATACGTGTACCAAGCCTTGCGCTCACCATACAGACTAACCCGAGTGGCTCAATTTAGGAAGCAAGAAAATTTTATAGGACCCATAAGGCGCATGAGAGGGGAAGATCTCGACGCGTTCTCATCAGGTTCGTTCCGGGTCGCCCGAGCTCCTGCATACTTTTTTCATGGCTTGTCTCTGGGCCGGCGGCGGAGAGAAGCGGCCGTGTTCAGAATCCCATACACCAGCAAGCAGAACCAGAAATCAACCACGATGCCCAAGTCCAGGCGAAGAGGCTGGTGCCGTGCGCCCGGCGGGAGATAGGGAGCCAGGGAGAAGTAGACCGCGTTGCCGACCAGGACGGCCACGAGGGACTTGATCCAACGCGCCGCATTCGTACTCATGCGTTCCGCGCCTCTCCCGGATATAATGGGCTCGCGATGCCGCTCTCCCCGTTAACGCTCGCCTCGGAGGTGAAGTACCTGAAGGGGGTTGGGCCCGTCCGGGCTGAACTCCTGGCTTCGCGGGGCATCCGCACCGTCGAAGACCTCCTCTACTATACCCCCTTTCGCTACGAAGACCGGACGCGCCTGACGCGCATTCGCGACCTGATCCCCGGCCAAGCGACCACGGTCCTCGCCAAGGTGCTCACCTGCGGCCTGATGCGCACGCGCAAGGGCCTCTTCATCTTCGACCTCGCGGCCACGGATTCGAGCGGCATGCTGCGCTGCAAATGGTTCCATGCTGTGTACCTGGAAAAGAACAAGGTATTCCGGCAAGGCCAGCGGGTGTTCTTCTACGGCAAGGTCGAGCGCGACCCGTACGGTACGGGTAATCTGCAAATGATCCAGCCGCAATTCGAAATCCTGCCGGAGGCCGAGGAAAAAGAAGGCGATTCGCTGGAAGTGGGGCGCCTCGTGCCGATCTACGAAACGGTGGGAAAGCTCGGCACCAGAGTCCTGCGGCGCTTGATCTCCACCGCGCTGGCTGTGGTTGACGCCGAGATTCCCGAGCGTCTGCCGGCTTCCGTCCGCCGCCGAAACAAGCTGGTGGACCGAGCCCAGGCTTTGCGCCAGACCCACTTCCCTGATGCGGATCAGCCGCTTGATGACTTGGTCCGCTTTCGCACGCCCGCCCAGGTGCGCCTGATCTTCGAAGAGTTCTTCAGCGTGGGCGCGGGGCTGGTGTTGAAACGCCGCCGGGCCAAGGCAGCACCCGGAATCGAATTCCGCGTGACGGAGAGTGTTCGCCAGGCCATCAAGAAAATCCTGCCGTTCCACCCCACGGCGGCGCAGAAGCGAGTGCTGAAGGAAATCGCCGACGACATGTGCTCACCGCGCCCCATGAATCGGTTGCTGCAAGGTGACGTAGGGTCCGGCAAGACGATTGTGGCCATCCAGGCGGCCATCCTGGCCATCGAAAACGGCCACCAGGTGGCCCTCATGGCGCCCACCGAAATCCTGGCGACACAGCATTACCTTTACATCAAGCAACTGATGAAGCCTTTGCCTTATGAAGTAGACTTACTCATCAGTGCCCGCAAGCCCAGCGAGAAGTCGGAGCTGAAACGACGCATCGCGCAAGGGGCGGTGAGCTTCGTGGTGGGTACGCACGCCTTGATCGAGGAAGATGTGGAGTTTGGGCGGCTCGGCTTGGTGGTTGTGGACGAACAGCACCGCTTCGGCGTGCTGCAGCGTTACAAGCTGATCCGCAAGGGAATCACGCCCGACGTTCTGGTGATGACCGCCACGCCGATCCCGCGCACCCTCGCCCTGACGCTTTACGGTGACCTCGATTTCTCCGTCCTCGACGAGCTTCCGCCGAACCGCACGCCCATCGAAACGCGCTTGTTGAGCGAGGAGGACCGCCAGCGGGCGTTTGAGTTCATCCGCCAGAAGGTGCGAGGCGGGGGACAAGCCTACGTGGTCTACCCCATCATTGAGGAGTCTGAGACCCTGGACCTCAAACCTGCCGTGCGGATGTACGAGCACCTTTCGCAGAATGTCTTTCCTGAATTTCGCGTGGGCTTGCTGCACGGGCGCCTGCCGAGCGAAGCGAAGGAAGGCGTCATGCAGCGGTTCAAACAGGGCGAGGTCCAGATCCTGGTGTCCACCACGGTGGTCGAGGTTGGGGTGGACGTTCCCAATGCCACCGTAATGCTCATCGAGCACGCGGAGAGGTTTGGGCTGGCGCAGTTGCACCAGCTCCGAGGGCGGATCGGGCGCGGGCGCGCCAAATCGCACTGCCTGTTGCTGGCGGTCGAGCCCCACACCGAAGTCTCGGACGAGCGCCTGCGCACTATGGTCGAGACTACGGATGGCTTCCGCATCGCCGAAATTGATCTACAATTGCGCGGCCCGGGCGAGTTCTTCGGTACGCGCCAGTGGGGGATTCCCGCGTTTCGCATCGGCAACCTGCTGCGCGACCAGGAAATCCTGGAGTGGGCCAAGCGCGAAGCGACGGATTTTGTCGAGCACCCGGAGTCCCGCGAAGAACTGGAGGCCTTCACCAGCTTCTTGCGCAAGGAATGGCCGCGGCGGTATGGTTTGGCGGCGGTGGCGTGATGTCCATCGAGCCATCGGGCGATTGGACCATCGGTTCATCTGAAGCGAGTCGCCCAGTGGCGGTTGTTCTCGATGGCTCGATCGTCCGATGAACCGATGAGTTGATTCAGTCCATGCGGATAATCTCAGGCACACATCGCGGCTTGCAACTGGCGACCCTGAAGGGCGGGAAGCTGCGCCCTACCTCGGCGCAGTTACGCGAGACGCTGTTTGACGTGCTGGGCCCGCAGGTGGAGGGCGCAGCCTTTCTCGATGCCTACGCCGGCTCAGGGGCAGTAGGCTTGGAGGCTCTGAGCCGGGGAGCGCGCGAGGTGGTGTTCATCGAACATCATCGCCCTGCCGTGGAACTTATCCGCAGGAATCTCGCGGCGCTGAAGATCGAGACCGGCTTCCGCCTGATGACCTGTGCGGTGCTGACCGGGTTCGAGAGGCTGGCCGAAGAAGGCGCGCGGTTTGACTTCGTCTTCCTTGACCCGCCCTACGACGAGATCCGCGAGTATCACCACGCGCTGCGGCAGCTCGGACGGATGGAGCTTGTTCTGCCTGCCTCGCTCGTCATCGCCGAGCATTCCCGCCACGTGACACTGGAAGAGGAGTACGGCAACCTGCGCCGCACGCGCCTCCTGCGCCACGGGGACGCGCAGCTGGGGTTCTACCGGCTGGAGCAGGCTGCGCCGCAGCCGTAGCGCCGGGCTCCGGCCCGGCAGCGCCAGGCGCGTTCCTTGACGGCCCAAGCCCCCATGCCCTAGTATGGCGGTAGGCCCTCGTTGCCGACATGCGAGTGCAGCAGCCGGGTACAGTGGCGGGGTAGCTCAGTGGTAGAGCGAGGGTCTCATAATCCCTAGGTCGGGAGTTCGATCCTCCCCCCCGCTACCAATTATTCTCAATCACTTAGAGCGATTCAGCTCCTTCCAATTTCTCCCGAGTGTGAGGACTATTGTGACGTTGTTGCCGGCTCCGTGAGGAGACTGTGCCGAAGGGAGAGCTTCGCAGTCCCGAGACGCCGGGATCTTCCTCCAGAGCTTTGGGCATGAGCACCCGTGCCGAAAAGGGGACCCCAAGGGCTGAGGCGAAGTTTCCTGAAGCTGGCCTGGTTCCGCGCGACATTACTTGGCTGGCGCTCTCGGTGAGCTACTTATTGGATGTCCTCAATGAACTGAACCACCCGGAAATTGAGTTCGTGAGTTTCCGGGAGCACTTCGATACGGGCGGCCCACCGGGGGAGAGCCGTAATGCTGATGGGGCCTATCAAGGTTCGAAGGCGAGGAAGGAAGAGAGAACGGTTGGACGGCGGGAATGCTCATGTCGCTCCCGTGGCATCGGAGGATATAGAGGTTCCAGCTTCCGCAGAATCCGATATGGACTTATGAATGAAACCTCGTGGCCTTTTTAGTGATTGGATGCCTGGCCCTGCTTGGCGGCTGACTTTGCCAAAATCGTGTCTCGTATTTTCTCTCCGTAATCACATAAGGCCCCAACAAGTGGTATACGTTTTGCCTTATCCGGGAAGCCGGTGGGCGCGGACGACAAATCTCTTGGGTGCGGGGCCCACAAAATAGAACGGGTAACAGGTCACCAGGGTCAGAATCGCGTCAGCAGAATGATCCAGCACTGCAATGTCTTCGGGCTCGACCACTTTGGTAGAGTCCACGCGATAGCGGTAGGTTCCGTTCAATGTCGTCAAGGTGATTTCATCGTCCTTATGGATATTGCGCAGCCCTCTGAAAAATGTGTCGCGGTGTCCTGCGATCACGACGTTCCCTGGCTGGCCCGGCAGCGGGGTACCCGGAATATGCCCGACCGCCCGTCGCAAAGTTCTTCCGTCGGCGCCTTCCGCGATCATCGCCGTAAGGCCGATTGAGCTGATCTCGATTCGCCCCAAGGGAGACCCTTCGGGGGCGGCACGCTCAACTCTGGCGCGGTCCGCTTCGGCCAGGGCTGGAAGGGGCAACGGGTGAAGCTGTTCAACGCTGTCGATAGCCGGCTTCGAACCTTTCAAGGCTCGTTCAAATCGCCAGGTTTGATAGGCCTGATAGAATCTCGCGTCGAGCCGCACGAAGGCGCAGTAACTCAGCGCCAGGATGCCAACGATAAAGAAGAGGTATCGGCTCCAACGGAGAAACGATTGGGTTCGCCTCTGATGAAGCATGTACTTCTGGGTTCTGACGTTCATGGTCGGTTGCTCTGGCTGCCGGCAATGGTTTCAGCTTTCAACGGTGCGTAGTAGCCGGTACGGGTGCGGACGAACACGCGTCCACGCCCCGGCGCCGCGGCCTTCACTTGTATGACGCGATAGGTCCCGTCCTGCCTTCTATTCGTGGGGACGTAGGCGATGGTGTACTGGTTGCGAATATCACGAGCGATCCGTTCACAAATAGGGAGAACTTCGCTTACTGATTCCGGCAAGAAAGCCTCGCCACCCGTGTCCTTGGCAAGCTGCTTGAGCGCACCAGGGTTCCGGTCGAGATCTTCCACAATGAAGAGACCAATGGTGTAGATGATGGCGTCGGGGTGCCCCGCCATGGCCATGATCTGGGCCAAGTTGTGTTTGCTGGCGTTGTCACCCCCATCGCTGATCACGATGAGCACTTTCTTGTCCCGATTACCCTTCTTCAGGTGCTCGAGCGCAGCAGCCACAGCGTCGTAGAGCGCCGTCATGCCGTTTGCCGCAATTCTCGACAAGGCGACCTGCAATTGAGCCGCTTGGTCCGTGAACGGCGTGTTATCCGGAAGGCCAAACGACACATTCTCGTTGAAATTGACCACGAACATCTGATCGTGCGGGTTGCTGGAGCGGGCAAACGCCAAGGCAGCGGCAATAACTTCGGGGCGCTTCGGCCTCATGCTTCCACTATTGTCGACAACCAAGCCGACGGTGACCGGGATATCTTCATGGCTGAAATAATCTATTTGTTGGAGAACTCCGTCCTCGTAAACTTGAAAGTTATCTTTGCCAAGTCCCGAAACAAGAACACCTTTGCGGTTCTGCACGGTCGCGTGCAAGACCACGGAGTCAGCATTTACCCTAATCGTGTATTCGTTACCCTGGCGGCTCTGTGACGGCGGGGTTTCTTGAGGCCGGGCAAGGCTGGGTAGGACAATCAAGAGGAAAAGGGCGACCAGACATCGGCTGGTGAAGGCACAGTCCTTCCGGGTGCGTATTGCCGTGCTGAAGAATTCCGCGGCCAGCAACCTCTTCCTCCCCTAAGAAAGGCGAACCGTGACTAAGAGTCACGAGACTCAGCCGCCACCCGTCTGCCTTGCAGCAGAAGGGCACCGTCTCTGAGTTTGCGCAACGTCTGTGCCAGGATACTGCCTCCCTCGATGAGCACCAGGAACATCACGCAGGCCGTAAACAGCATTGTCGCACCGATCGAAACCGCGAGCACACATGTGGCATATTCATAGACGATGGACATACACCCTCGAGTCTCGGTAATCGATCGCCTTCAAGTCGATTACAGCGAGTTGCCAGAAGGACGGGCCCTCTTGAACTGCGACCCTGCGCGTCGCCCGTTGAGTGTGTTCCCGCTCGGCTCCGAGGGACGAACCGGCAGAGGTTGGGCGCCCGACGCGCTCGAAGAGCAAGCCGAAAGATAGTTGTTGACTCCTCTCCCACCAGCTGGCCCTTTCGTGGAATCTGCGCGGTAGCCCAGGAACCCACCCAGGCGATCGCGGACTCTACCGCCCGTGAAGGGGAGGCGATACTCGCGTACCACCCCCCTTCACAACCCGACACTCGGTCAGCCTCGCTCGGGCCAGCCGATTGGCGCCCGAAGCGTCCTCAGTAAGCCCCTGCGTGGATGGTCCACGCAGCCCCCGCAACACACTCCCTTGGCTCAAGCAACTCGCTTCGAAATAACCGAAAGAGCAAAGCCTGTGCTCAGCGATAGGAGCCCAATCAATCCCACAAGCGGCAATGGGCTGGCCGTTTTGGGCAAGCTCTGCGCAGCGGCTACCTCTACCGGCTTCGGTGCTGCTACCTCTGGCGGGAGCTCAACCACCTTAGCCATTGGAACCACTTCTCCTGTAGGTTTAACGGCCTCGACCGGCGCCGTCTTCAAAGCTTCTACGGGCGCCGTTGCCAGTTCGATAGGCGTCGCGAGAACGGGCTGGTTTGTTTCCTTCGCCAGCTCAATAGCCCTGTACTTTGGATATACAAACTCCTCGCCCCAATTATGTCCCGGATAAAACCACGCCCTGATGGCTTCCGGCTGGCCCGCCGCCCTTTCCCCAAACGTCATTACCGTTTTGTCGGTCGCCTTCAAACGGTAATTGGGGATCGCGAGGATGGTTGTGAACACATGGTCTTCGGCTTGGTTGAAGATTTGGACAATGTGCCGGTCGCCCAGCGCATCCGCGACCTTAAAGACATACGTACCAGCCGGCAAGGTCTGCGCGCCCACACCCGGAACTTCGACTGGCGCGCTGAAGTTCACAGTAGTCTTCCTATTCCACTCGTCTGCCTTCAGCCTGGGTGCAAACGCCAGGGCCACGAGGGACAGACAAAAGATCATCGCCACCATTTTGAAGCGATTCATGTTTGAACTCCTCTTTGGGGCGTTCTGTTCTGCCCCGTCGTAATAGAATCGGATTTACTTATGAAATGAATTTATGAGACCCCACCGCCTCCTACCAGATCCCGGCTGGCAACTCGAGGCAGACTTGTTATACCCTGGCGGCAATTCGCGTGTCAGTTCAGTCCTGCTCACACGTTTGGCCAAAATTGCTCATCCCGGTTAATGAGGGGCCACTACCAGGGCCACGCGGGGCATGCACAAAACCTCGCCACCACTTGCAGGCGATTCATCCTTGAACTGCTTCTCGCGGCGTCCTTGTTCTGCCTCGTCGGCCCAGGATCGGGTTTCCTTGCGCGTTGAATTCATGACACGCAAAACCAACGGGAAACCTCAACTCGGCGTGCACCGTGCGGGCGACAATGGGATAGGCCGACGCGCAGACTTGATAGACTTTAAGATCAGGAGTCGCTTCGATTGCTTTCCCTTGGCCCAACATTTTTTCCATGGTGTGCAATGTGGAATTCGAGACCTCGTAGACTTGGACCGACGGGGTTCCCCGGACCACCCTTGCCAGGGCCGTCAGCGCGCTTAGGCTTGTAGGGCAGTTTGCTACCGCGCTCTCCTCTTGTTCCCAAAGGCTTAAGGAAAGCGCCTCCGTTCCATCCGGGCGGATGAAGGCGAGAAGCCCCAAGAAATCCCTTTCCTGTCGAAACCGCAGGATTACTTCCTGCTCAAGAATCCTGGTAAGCTCCGCCTCGCAAGCAGGCTTCACTTTGATGGAAACCGCTCGTGCGAACATATGGCACCTCCGACGTCCGCCGCCCACTGAATTCTGATTGGCAGTTGGCGGTGCAATTCTTATACCTTGGGGGTAATTCGGGTGTCAGTTCAGTACTGCTCAGACGGCTGGGCAAAATTGCTCAAGCCAGTTAAGGGGAGGGAAACTGCAATGTGGGGCGGGTGGAAACTGCCGCCGAGTGACCCAGACGCGGCGACAACGACTTCGTTGAGCCTATAGCTCACATCCCGCGAAACCATCGTGGAACGCCCGAGTATCCGGACATTGGCCGACGCTTCCGAGGCCGTCTGCAACCACATTCCTCCGACCTTGCCGTAGATAAACGCAACGCGCACATCCCGCACCCACCATGAGGGGGCCTTGGCAAGCTCGCCCTCGAAGCGGCGAGGCAGGTAGGTGCTGGCATCAACCCAGACGTTCCCACGCAGCAGATGTTGGTCTTTGCGCCGGGGAAGCAACTCCAACACGTAGCAACGTTGGTCCATGACGTCTTCCGCGCGGAGGAAGCGGAAACCATAGTTGTCCGGCGAGAAGTCAGTTGAGGCGTAATCTTTCGTGACTTCCGCTTCACTTGCCAGCATTCGGCGAACAATTATTCCTCCCAGTCCGCTCCCGTTGGTCTGCTGAATGGCGTACTTTTTGGAATCTGGGGGAACGAAGGCTATGTCGGCGATCACCTGGGATTTGGTCTTATCTCTTTCTTTGCCAAAAAACTGGTAGTCGCGCCTGACGATGTAAGGATGGAGGCGGGCCCGGTTTTCAGCCCGGGCCCGCGTCATGCGCGCAACGATGGTTTCCACGGTTGGGACTGTGCTCCCAGTCTGAGCCGATGCGCATGCCACCACGGCGACTAGATGGAGAAAGAGTGACCACGAGGTTTGTTGACGCAAAGCCACGTAGAAAAACCTCCGTCCCCCTTCGCTGAGGCGAGCGATATGGACGACTGAACTACTGCGGCTGCTTCTCGCTCTCTGGTTGTGCTTTCTTTTCGCGGTCCCCTCGGTCGCTTTCGGGGTTGACAGCTTTCTTGACTGCCTTGCCGAATTTCTCGCCTCCGCGGCCTATCCCTTTACCCATTTCTTTACCTGCCGCGACGGGTTT
>JBEKCQ010000125.1:0-14220 GCA_050014795.1 Terriglobia bacterium
CAACCTATGGCGGCATTCCAAACCTTGCTGGGGCTCGGGACCAAACACAAGTCCACGACCTATAAGGAGATACGAAGCAGGCGGACCTTTCCAAACCGCCAAGCCAAGGCTGACCCCAACCTATTGGGGTTTGCTGAAACAACCGGATAAGCATGTGTCGCCTACATCAAGGGAACAGATTGTCAAAGTTGGTGAGAACTGCCAGAATACCCGGAAAGTCTGAAGCGGACGGTCGGAGATGGGCAAAAGGGAGCGGAAGAAACACGATTTCCTTCCAGTCGAGCTCGACAAAGTCTGGCTGCGGGTGGGGCGGCTTCGCTGGCGATTGCTGTCAGATCGTTTGAGACGAATGTTGATCGAGGGAACGGAGAATGTGGCACGAATCCGGAATGAGATAGCGAAATCGGCAAAGGTCTCATGTATGCCCCCAGTTGAAGTTCTGGCAGAATTGTGGATTGTTGAGAATGGAGTTATAGACGGGCGTACGACGCCTTTTGTTCTAAAGGACGGCGCTTGAATGGGAGTGCAGCTGCCCGCACAGACCGCGCTTCATAGCAACGAATCCCATGTGCGGGCATTGTTGGTTCATGAATTTGCGCACAGCTTTTATTACATGACTGAGATAGTCAATCGGGCGGACCGTGGATTACCACTGAGCCTTTGGGATGGGTTATCGGACCCGTTCAATGATGCTAATGACAGGGCGAAGCTCGTAAATCCGTTCGATTGGTTTTGTAAGCAGGATGCAGAGGCCTTCATGTATCATTCCGACCATAGACTGAACGAGATTGATAAGGACCTCCCAGAATTGCGTGGAGAACTTCCAGTTGTCCCGCCACGGTTGGATTTCAACGTTACGGCTAGGTTTTGCATCGAAGAGGGAATTGTTGCTCACATCAGACGGCTTAGGGAGGCCGCAAGTTGATGTGTGTTGGCGCCGCGCGCGCGGCGCAATTAGGATTGCGATAAAACGCGGGGTACGCTCCTTAGCGATGTGCAAGAACTGGGATTCTTTGTAAGCGTCTGGTGAACCCATCTTGTCGATGTAGACTCACTCACTTCCGCTGGTACAAAAAATCGGTCAGTTCACAGTCATAGAGGGCAGTTTGACAAAGAACGCGCTTCCCGACCGGGAAAGTCCCGCGCCGTCCCATTTGGAGGGAGGGCTTCCATCGGGATCATCCGGCACGTTCACGTTTACCAGTCCGGGAGGTACCTGTTATGGGACCCGATAGACAATCGCCTCTATCAATGAATTCCGGCAGTGTGGGCGTCCGGGGAACCAGCCGTTCGCAAGGCGTTCCCGCAGAAATGCGCGCCCTGGTGCTGGACGGAATCGGCTTCGACCACCTACGTGTACGAAAGGTGCCAACCCCTCGTCCGGGGCCCAAGCAGATGCTGGCCCGCGTGGACGCTGCCGGAATTTGCACTTCGCTGATCAAGCTGATCGAGCAGGGGCCTGACCACAAGCTGCTCTACGGGTGGGATATCACCCGCTTTCCACTGATCCTCGGTGACGAAGGTTCGGTCACGTTAGTGGAAGTCGGGGCCGAGTTGCGCAATCGCTACTCCGCCGGCGAGCGATACGTTCTGCAGCCGGCCGTCAATCACGCGCCCATCAATCACCGTGAGCGGTATCGGGACGAAGGCAAGGGCATCGAGAAGATTGCCCTGGGTTATACGTTGGGGGGGCACCTCGCAGAGTACATTCTTGTCACCGAAGAGGTCCTCGCCGCGAGTTGTGTGCTTCCACTCCCGGACCCGGCACTGGCCTATGCCCATGCCGCCATGAGCGAACCTTTTTCCTGTGTCATCTCCGCTCAAGACCACCATCTCCACTTAAGGCAAGGCAGCGCGCTGGCCCTGAGGGAAGTGCTGAAGGGTCTCAAACCCGGCGGCGTAACGGTCGTCATCGGCGCCGGCGCGATGGGTCGTATGCATGTCGCCCTGGCCATGAGCTATCGGCCCCGCGCGATCGTCGTCGCGGACCTGGTGGAGTCGCGCCTGGATTTGGTGAAGACCCTCTTCGGCCCGCGGGCGCAGGCGCTGGGGATTGCCCTTTGCACGGTCAACCCCGGCACGGTTGATCTCAAGAAAGCCGTAGACGGGTTGACGGAGTATGCGGGTGCCGATGACGTGATTGTCGCCGTCGGTTCCAGAAAGGCCATCGAGGTCGCCCAGCACCTTGTGGGACGGGGCGCCGTCTTGAATCTCTTCGGCGGACTGAAGAAGGGAGAAGACGTCATTGGCTTTGACACCGGCATGGTGCACTACAAGGAGATCAACATCACCGGGTCGAGCGGCGGCTCTCCTTGGGATGTGGCGCGCACCCTGGAGCTGATGGCCGCGAAGGAGATCGATGCGGGAGCGCACATCACGCGAATCGGAGATCTGGAACACGCGATCGAGTTCCTGCGTATGATCCTGGCGCAGGAAATCGATGGCAAAGCCGTCGTCTATCCCCACCGGTGCAGCCGTGAGATTCGGGCTGTAAAATCCTGGACCGCGCAGGATGAGCGTGACTACTTGAGAGAACGAGAGGATTAAGGCGTGGCGCTCACAGGGAGCCGCACTTTCGTGGGCATCGGATTTGGCCCCATCCAAGCGGGGCTCTTCCTCTACGAAGCCTTCCGCTCGGGAGGCTTCCGGCGCCTGGTGGTTGGGGAAGTGCTGGCGGATGTGGTGAACGTCGTCCGACAAGCGGAAGGGCGGTACGCTGTGAACATCGCTCACTCCAACCGCGTCGAAATCGCGCGAGTCGGCCCGGTCCAGATTGAAGACCCGGCTGTGGAGCAGGACCGCCGGCGGATGATCGACGCCGTGGCCGAGGCGGCGGAAGTCGCCACGGCGGTGCCCAGCGTTCGATTTTACGTATCCTCCGGCCCCGGGAGCATGCACCGCCTGTTGGCCGACGGTTTGCGTAAGAAGGCAGCCGAAGCCGGCCCGCGCGCCGTCGTGTACGCTGCCGAAAACCACAACCACGCGGCGGAAATCTTGGAGGCCGCAGTGTTCCAAGAGGTCCCCGCGGGCGAGCGCGACGCGGTGCGGGCGCGGGTCTGCTTTCTGAATACCGTGATCGGAAAAATGAGCGGGGTCGTCTCGGACGCGCAAGAGATGCAGGCATCGGCGTTGGCCGCCGTTACGCCTCAGGCCCAGCGCGCCTTTCTTGTCGAAGTGTTTAACCGCATCCTGATTTCCAGGATCTGCTTTCGAGAAGCAAGCGGCGAGCCTGGCTTTCAGCGGGGCATCACGGTTTTCGAGGAGAAGGAGGATCTCCTCCCCTTCGAAGAAGCGAAACTCTACGGTCACAACGCAACCCATGCGCTGGCAGCTTACATGGGCACGATCCGGGACGTGCAGCGAATCGGCGACCTGCGCCAGTTCCCCGATATTCTTCGCTTTCTTCGCGCGGCTTTTATCCATGAGTCAGGTGAGGCATTGATTCGCAAACATCACGGGAAGGATCGTTTGTTCACGCCCGCGGGATATGGCACTTACGCGGACGACCTTCTTGGACGAATGACGAATCCTTACCTGCGGGACACCGTGGAGCGTGTGGGTCGAGATCCGCAACGCAAGCTGGGCTGGGACGACCGCCTGCTGGGAACCATGCGCCTAGCCCTGCGGGAGAATTTGGTGCCGCGTCGTTATGCTTTGGGCGCGGCGGCCGCACTGGCAAGACTGGATCCATCTTTTCTACGAAGCGAGGCTCGTGCCGGGACCTGGCTCGAACCGCTCTGGGGCCAGGTTCCGGCAGAGCGGCACGAGAAGGACACCATCATCGCCTTGATCGAGGACGGGCGGCACCGCCTGAAACGTTGGTGTGAGTCAGGATTTCAGGACCTGGAGGGCTTCTTCCCTCGAGACAACTGATCCACTGGCACGGTAGCTGTCACGAAGACCGGGGCGGACGACTTCAACTCTGCTGGGATTCCAGATTCAGTTCAACCATTCTTCATCACCTAATGCTTGGGGATGGTGTGTATGGGTTCGCCTTCGAGGGCGTGGGCCGCTTCCATCCACGCTTCCGCCAGCGTGGGATGGGCGTGGATGGTTCGGGCAAGTTCCGCCCCGGTCAGTTCGGCGCGAAGTGCGACAGTGGCCTCGGCGATGAGCTCTGTGGCGTGAGGGCCGACGGCCGCCGCTCCCAGGAGTGGAGTAAGTCGGCCCCGGCATCGGCGACCCACTTCACAAAACCCATGGGCTCCCCCACCGCGAGAGCTTTCCCCAGTGCACCCAGCATGAACTTCCCGGTCTTGACCTTTTTGTTTTGTTGTTGGGCTTCCTGCTCACTGAGCCCGACGGTTCCAATTTCCGGCGAAGTGAAGAACCAATCGGGAACGTACTTCTCGTTATTGCGCAGGTATCGTCCGCAGGCATTCTCGGCGGCAACCAAACCTTGCGAGGTGGCGGCGTGGGCCAATAGTGGACCTCCGGTGACGTCGCCAATGGTATACACCGTTGCGACCTGCGTTCTGCCGTACTCATCGACGTCGATGAAACCACGTTCGTTGGTGGTCAATCCCGTGTTTTCCGCCTGGAGTTCCTGCGTCACCGCGTGCCGGCCGAGGGCCGCCAGCAACAAATCCGCCTTCACCCACTCCTGCTGGACCTGTCCACGCACACGCTGATCGTCCGCGGATATTTCTTCCAGGGTTGCGCCAGTGAAGATGCGGACCCCTTGCGTTTTCTCCATGTGCCGTCGCAACTCACGCCGAATATCGGCATCAAGGTTCCAAAGGACATCCTCGAGCAGCTCAATGACCGTGACCCGAACGCCCTGTTGCGCCAGCAGGCACGCAAATTCGCATCCAACGATCCCGCCCCCAGCACTAAGGTGCTCGACGGCAGCGACCGCAGGTTCAGGAAGGACCGGCTTTCAACCACCCGCGGATGACGCGGGAGGAACAACGGCATCGCCGGCGCCGAGAATCACGGGCTCAGTACCGGAGCCGGAGGATGAGGCTTGAGGGCTTACCAGAATACGACTGCGACTTTGAAACGCCGCGGTCCCCTGGAACACCTTAATGCCGTTCGCCTTGAGCAGTTGCTTGATCCCGTTGCGCAGCGTCCGGACCACCTGGTCTTTGCGCTCCACCATAGCCGCATAATCAAATGAGGCGCTACCGACTTTGAGGCCCATGGCGCCAGCAGACTTCACCCGCGCGTACAGATCGGCTGAAGCAATAAAACTCTTAGCAGGAATGCAGCCCCAGTTCAGGCAAGTTCCGCCCAGCTCCTCTTTCTCCACCAGAGCTACGGAAGCCCCCAATTGTGCCGCACGGATGGCAGCCGGGTACCCGCCGGGTCCTGCCCCAATAACCACTATGCCGAACGCTTCCACAGGCTTGTCTCCTCGAGTTTTTTTCTGATGACGTTCAGAAATCGGGCTGCCAAAGCGCCATCGATGATCCGATGGTCAGACGATAGCGTCATTTTCATCATGGAGCGGATCACGCTCTGGTCGTCTCTGACCACCGGCTGCTTCACGATGCTCGACACCGCAAGAATGGCGCTTTCGCCGGGATTGATGATGGCGGTGAAGTTCTCGACGTCCAGCATGCCCATGTTGGAAATCGTGAACGTACTTCCGGTCATCTCAGCCGGGGTCAGCTTGCCGGCGCGGGCCTTGGCCGTCAGCTCGGTGGCGCGGTCGTGGATTTCTGCCAGGGTAAGCACATTGGCATCGCGGATGACAGGAACCACCAGCCCTTGCTCCAGGGCCACGGCCAGGCCGAGATGAATTCTGCTGTGCCACCGCACACTTTTCCCGTCCGTAGTGCTGTTCATAATGGGAAATTCCTGCAGAGCGAGCGCGGCAGCCTTCAGAATGAAGTCGGTAATCGTGCACGACACACCTTGGGTTTTTAACTCAGACCGAAACGAGTCAAGTTCCGTCACATCAGCAGAAACAGTCACAAAGAAGTGCGGCGTGTTGGCGTAACTCTGGGTCAGCCGCTGCGCGATCACCTGTCGCATGCGCGTCATAGGTTTGGGCCGTTCCGCAATCGCGGTTTCAATGTCCCCCACGGTGATCCCGCCCGAGTCGTCACCAGGTTGGAGGCTAAGAAGGTCGATTCCTTCTTTGGCCGCCAACTTCTTAGCGGCGGGCGTAATCCGCAGCCGGTCGTACCCCTTGGCGCCCAGGTAGGCCTTGACGTCCCGCTCTACGACCCGCCCCCCGGGACCCGTACCCGCGATGGGTGTGGGATCAATTGCACTTTCTCTGGCCAGTCTGGCGGCACGTGGACTGATCTTGAATGGTCTTGTTGTTTCGCCGGCGGTCGGCACACAGGGCGGCGTCTCTTGCAGCCGAGCTTCACGCTCTCCATGAACTGGCCTCTTCATCGGCGGCTGGATTCCTTCAGTCGCTGGCGCAGGCGCGGGCTGTCTCAGGGGGCCGGCCGGCTCTCGCAGTGCCGCCGCCTTTTCCGTCACGGCAGGAGGAGCTGGAACTTCCGGAACGGCCTCGCCGGGTTCGCCAACAAAGCCCACGATAGACTGGATTGGAACTGTCCGCCCTTCGGGAACCACAATCTTGAGCAGGGTGCCGTCGTGGAAGCTCTCCACCTCCAGCAGAGCTTTGTCCGTCTCGATTTCGAAGAGGATGTCACCCTTAGCGACCGCCTCTCCCTCCTTCTTGAGCCACCGAACAAGGGTCCCCTCTTCTTCCGATTGCCCCAGTTTGGGCATGACAATAGGTCGAACCATCTTAACGATTCCTTGTTACAGAATGGCCTTGGCGGCTGCCAGGATGTCTTCCACGCCGGGGTAGAAAACAGCTTCCAGAACGTGCGATTGAGGGGCAATGCCGTTCTTGGCCCCCACCCGTATTACCGGTGCGTCAAGGTAATCAAAGGCTTCCTGCTGAATAGTTGACGCGACCTCGCCCGTGAAGCTGCCGATATGCACGGCCTGACTCGCGACCACACAGCGCCCGGTCTTTTCGACCGACCTCAGCACCGTTTCGATATCGAGCGGGACGAGGCTGCGCAAATCGACAACCTCCGCGCTGACACCAGACTCAGCCCTGAGGCGGTCGGCAGCCTTCAGGGCATCATGAACCGCGGGCCCGTACGCAACCAGCGTGATATCGCTGCCCGGGCGCTTGATATCCGCCACCCCCAAAGGCACCAGGTATTCCTCCTCCGGCACAACACCTTTCTCGCCGTATAGCGACTGCGACTCCACAAACATCACTGGATTGTTGTCGCGGATGGCGGATTTCATCATGCCTTTGGCATCGTAGGGCGTGGAAGGATAGACCACGTACATTCCCGGGATGTGTGCAATAGTCGATTCGAACGTCTGCGAGTGCTGGCCTCCGTACCCCTTCCCTCCACCTACCGAAGCCCGGATTACCAGAGGCACTTCAACCTGCGCGCCTGACATGTAGTGCCACTTGGCCGCCTGATTGCTTACTTGATCCCCGGCCATCAGGAGAAAGTCCATGTACATGAGTTCCACCACGGGACGCAATCCGATCATGGCTGCGCCGACGCCGGTGCCGCAAATTGCTGCTTCGGAGATCGGGGCGTTGAAGACCCGGTCGCGGCCAAACACCTCCAGGAGTCCCTTGGACAGCTTGAAGGCGCCTCCATACTCGGCCACATCTTCACCATAGAAGATGACGCGGGTATCGCGCTTCATCTCTTCGATCAGGGCCTCTTTGATCGCATCGCGATAGGTGATGGCGCCGTCGGTCCGCTTGATAGCGGGCGGTGGTTCACGCAACCCTGTTTCCTGAAATGCCGGCGGAACCTTCTCCGCCACGGCGTGGGTGTACATGTACTTGATGACCTCGGCAGGGTCAGGATCAGGAGAGCCGGCAGCGCGAATCGCCGCGCGTGCGTTGCGTTCCCGAACCTTCGCCTCCAAAGAGGCAATCCCCTTTTGATCCAAGACCCCGCATTCCAGGATTTGCTGTCCGAACCTGAGGACTGGATCGACAACCTTCCAGGCGGCTTCTTCTTCGCGGGTTCGGTATTCGTTTCGGGGGTCGCTCAAGGAGTGGCCGTAGTAGCGGTAGGTGTCCACATCGAGAAAGTACGGGCCGCGACCCTCACGGCAGCCTTGACTGGCCCGCTGCACAGCCTCGCGCACGGCCAGAACATCCATGCCATTCACGATTTCCGCGTGCATGTTGTTGTCCGCAAAGCCGGCCGCGCGTCGGGCCAAGCGGGAAATCCCCGTCACTTCGTTGTCCGTGCGACCCGTCATGGCGTAGTGATTGTTGAGAACGAAGAAGATGATGGGAACTCCGAAGCGATGATCTCCGGCAATCTCATTGGTGAACTGGGCCTGCGCTGCCCAATTCATGGATTCTAGAACTACCCCGTTGCAGTATGCCCCGTCTCCCGCAAAGCAACACACCACACCTCCGCTGCGGAGATACCGCAGTCCCATGGCCGCCCCGGTCGCAATCGGCACGCTGCCGCCGACGATGGCATTCGCTCCCAGGTGGCCTACGGTGAAGTCGGCAATGTGCATGCTCCCGCCGCGGCCCTTGCAGTATCCGTCTTCCTTGCCGAAAAGCTCCGCGATGGTGCGATAGACATGCTCTTCCAGGGCTTCTTCCAGGAGCTGCTGGCGCGAAGCCGCCTGGGAGTGGGGAACGCGCTTCCGTATCTGATCCTCGCTCATGGCGCGAATGGCCAGACAACCCCGGGCCAGGCTGTCTCCGTGCCCCCGATGCGTGCTGGTGATGTAATCCTTCAGGGTCAAGGCGCTGCAGGCCCCCACGGAAGCAGCTTCCTGCCCGATTGAGACGTGCGTCGGCCCGCGGTAGTTGAACCCCACGATCGGCTCGTAAGCCCCGGCGCGCAGCTTCACGATCATTTCTTCCATCTCACGAACCATAAACATGTCTTCGAGAAGGTCGACCGCGGTGGCGGGCTCAATTCTTCCAACCGCCAGTTCGTTGTCCAGGTTCCCCCGAAAGCGAAAAGCGGAAATCTTTCCGCAATCGATTTCAAAGGGAGTGAAATCAGGCCGGGTATCACTCAGATAAGCTGGTGTCATTTCCGATCTCTCCATAGATTGCAGTCCCGCTAGGCGCACACCACCTCGACGCCCCGCTTGCGCAGTTCCTTTGAGAATTTCCGGTCGATTCGGTTGTCGGTGACGAGGATCCCGACCTTCTCGAGCTGCCCCGAGCGTGTGAAAGAAATCTTGTGGACCTTCGTGCTGTCGGCGAGCAAGATCACCTCGCGGGCATGCTCCATGACCAGTTCCTTGGTGTAGGCCTCGCCCGCGTCAGTTGTCGTGAGTCCTTCTTCCAGACTCAGCCCGATGGTTCCCATGAAGGCTTTGTCCACGCACAGCTCTTGAAGCGTAAAGCGCGTGAGGGCCCCTACCATGGTCTGGCTCAGGCGGCGGAGCTCACCTCCGATCAGAATTAGCCGGGGCCCGCGTCCAGCCAGTTCGATTGCGGCACGCAAGGAGTTGGTCACCACGGTCACATTCGACCGATCCTTCAGCAAGCGCGCCAGCTCCAAGACGGTACTACCGCCATCCAGAAAAACCGTGTCGTTGGGCTGGACGTATTTCACCGCCTCCTTCGCGATGCGACGTTTCTCCCTGGCAGCCACGGAGGTCTTGTCGTCAAACAGGGGCTCCTCGAGACGGCTACCTGTGCTGACGGCTCCACCGTGGACCCGACGAATTTCACCCAAACTCTCCAACTCATCGAGGTCCCGCCGGATCGTTGCCGCAGAAACCTTGAGCTGATGGGCGAGTTCCTCGACGCGAACCACTTGATCCTGGCTGAGGATGCGTCGCAGCCGCTCCCATCGTTTGGGTGCCAGGTCCTTTTGATTGGGCACTGCCTTGAAGCCTCGCCACGTGCTTGAGTCTGATTGATTATATGCAATACGCTTACGAAATCAATCAAATTCATTCATACCGGTTCGCCTAGTTCCATTGCATCGCTGAGTCATCCCGGCCCGGGCAGGGGGGAGGCTGGATTCGATGTAGAGGGTGGTGAGGAGACGCGCGAGTTTGGCCCGCATGGCTCGAATACGGGTGTCCCTGGTGGGAAAATGTCCACGGTAAACGGACAACAGAAGGTTCAGCCCGCCCATCCGTTTCCCGTCATGACCTGCAAAACGTAGTGCCGTGCCCCAGCCTGCGCTAGCGTCGCGCCAGCCACACTGTTTTGATCTTGTCCATGCCAAAAATCCCGTTCAGATTGAAATCATTCATCTTGCCCTAAGGCATTGCTACACTTCACGCCCACGGACGCTTCCTGGCTGAACCAGATCGAGATCTGGTTCAGTATCTTGACCCGGCAGGCGCTGCGCGGGGCGAGCTTCACCAGTGTCGAATGGTTGAGGCGGGCGATTGATGCGGTCCTCGCGGTCTACAATGCCCAGGCCGCTCCGTTCGAATGGACGAAGCGTTATGTGCACCCGGTCAGTCTCAAACATAAGTACGCTTACTTAAACGACTAGATACTGAAGCTCATGACGCAGGATTCAGGTTAACCTAGTACAATAGGTCAGCAATCGAGAAGCCAACGGGTCCCGCAGAGATTGGACCATATGAAGATGTGCCCCGGTTGCCGCCGCAACTGCCGGAGCTGTTCGAACCCGACTCGACTCGAGCTTCTCCGCAAAGGACGCTGCTAGTTGGCGTCACGGAGGGTCGCACGTGCCAAGCCCGACTGAACAAGCACGCGTCCACGAAGATGCTGCGAATCGCGAACTGTCGGAAGGGTATCTGGATCAGGCTATCGCTGAGGCGACCCACGCCATCCAACTGGACCCGAATTCCGCACAGGCCTATGTCTTCAGAGCTGAAGCATACCGGCGCCTGCGCCAACTTGACCGGAGCCTGGCCGATGTCACACGCGCCGTCGAGCTAGACCCCGGCCTCTTTTACGCTCATATGCACCGAGCTGTCCTCCACGAAGCTCTGGGAATGTTCGATCCGGCCATCGCCGATGCTACCCGTGCGGTGTAACTGAAACCTGACTACGCTCTCGCTTACGCCGCCAGGGGCGCAACGAAAGCGCAGCAAGGTCGCTTCCAAGAGGCTATCGCGGATCTGGACCATGCACTGAAGATCGACCCCGAGTATGCCTTTGCCCTCGGAATTCGCGGCTGGTGCTTGGTCGCACTTGGGCAGAAGAAAGAGGCTGCGGACGACATAGCAGGAGCCATCTCACCGGACCCTTCTCTGCGGGTTTCATCCACCCGCCGGGATTGACAGCAGTTCTGATGTTCGGGCTGCTGCGGAGGGGCAAGATGAACCCCTCGGGGGGCTGGTGGGAACGGCTTGGACTGCAAACCAAGCTGAAACCTGGGCGTCGTGAAAATTCAATGAGCTCGACCGAAGCCAGCTACGGCGTCACCACAACGCACGCGGTTGGATAGACAAGAAGCACGTCCTGAACACGTACCCGCCGGAGAAGCGGTTGGCATCGCTGCGGCCGCTGCCCAAGCGGGGCGGTTGTCGGCGTCGGGTTGTCGCGGTCGCGTGTCGATGTCGGTTTTGCTGCCCGAAATTCCGACTGGACGGAGGAGAATGAAAGCGGATTCCCCATTACCGGCGGCCCTCATCTTCGATATGGACGGCGTGCTGGTTGACAGCAACCCGTTTCACCTGCAGAAATGGGCTGCGCTATTGAACGAGCACCACATCCCATTCAACCCGGAGGAGCTTCCAAAGCAGGTCCTGGGGCCCCGCAATGACGAAACGTTGACGTACTTCTTCGGGCCGAACACGGCCTCTGAGGTAAGACGCCGCCTCAGTGAGAAGCTGGAGGCGAAATTCCGCCGAGTCTTCAAGCCCCACGCGAAGCCGCTGCCCGGGCTCAGGCGCCTGATCCTCGAGTGCAACCGGGCGGCCATCCTGATGGCCGTGGCCTCATCGGCGATGCGCAAGAATGTGGAGTTTGTGGTGGATGCTCTCGGGTTCCGCCCTTATTTTCGCTACATGATCAGTGGCGACGAGATTACGCATAACAAGCCTGAGCCCGAGATCTACTTGAAGGTGGCGGGCAAGCTAGGGATCGATCCCAGCAAGTGCGTAGCCTTCGAGGATTCGTTCGTGGGCATCGAAGCGGCGAAGCGCGCCGGCATGAGATGCGTGGCTGTCGGGTCGACGTTTCCTCTTGAGGAATTGCGCCAGAAAACACGCGCAGACCTCGTGGTACCCGGTTTTGAACAGCTATCGCTGGAGGACTTGCGGCGGCTGTTTGTGGGAGAGCAGCCGACGGTTGAAGGTCGAAGGTCCGAGAACCCCGTGCTCCGCAAAAAATCCGTGCGGCGAGTACTACCGATTGGGAATCCAATTGAGAATTAGAGGTTTGCCCTTAACCGCCACGGCGTGGCATCCTGCGGCACTATGCCGACCCTTCCAGCCCTCCTGCGTTTCGTTTCTATGTTTTTCCATCTTGTCCGGGATGCCGTCCGCTTCCTTCTATTGGGGACGCGCTCGAGTGCTGCCCTGAAAGCCGAGAATCTCTTTCTCCGGAAGCAGTTCGCTCTGTACTTCGAACGCCAGCCCAAGCCCAGGTGAGCCAATGATGCTACTCGGCTCGCTCTGGCACTTCTGTCCAATTAGCTTGCCTGGACAGAAGCACTGGTCATCGTCAAGCCGGGGACAATGATTCGCTGACATCGGAAGGGTTTTCAGCTGTTCTGGCGTATCAAGTCGAGGCCTCGCGGTAGGCCGCGTATTCCAGCTGATCTGCGGCAACTGATCGTCGAGATAGCCCGGAACAATCCAACTTGGGGAGAAGAACGCACCGCTGCTGAACTACTCTTGAAACTGGGTATCCGAGTCGCGCCTCGAACCGTCAGACGGTATGTGCCGGAGGACTGGGGATCCAGAGGAACCATTTCTTCCCAGCGTTGGATGGCGTTCGTGCGAAATCATGCCCAGGCCATCGTCACCTGTGATTTCTTCATCGCCGTGACGGCCACCTTTCGGGTTTCTTACGTCTTTGTGATTTTGGAGGCAGGATCGCGCAGGATCGTCCACTACAACGTCACCGCTCATCCCACAGCGGATTGGATCCTCCAGCAGTCCCGTGAAGTGATCACCGGTGAGCGGCCCTATCAGTTTGTCATTCATGACCGGGACAGTGTCTATTCCCCGGACCTCGATTCGGCGCTGACGTCGATGGGAGTGAGAGTGTTGAAGACCCCATTTCGGGCACCCCAGGCTAAGGCTTTCTGCGAGTGGCTCATCGGCACCATTCGGAGGGAGTGCCTCGATTTCTTGATCCCGCTGGGTGAAAAGCATCTGCGGCGAATCCTCAAGGAGTGGGTCACTCACTACAATCGGGGTCGACCGCATTCTAGCTTGGGGCCGGGTATCCCCGATCCCGAGGTCGGCTGCCGGTGGGTCCAACCTTGTGGGCACCATTTGCCGATCGATCATCAAGTTGTGGCCAAGGCTATTCTGGGTGGACTACATCACGAATACCGATTGGAGAGGTATGCAGCTTGACTCTCTTGAAGAGCAATGGAGCTGAGAAAATCCCATGGAGTGGTGTGTTGATTTCGGTCCAACCGCGGATCCGATTGAGCCGCTCTTTCGATCAGCGTAATCATTCGTATCTGGGTTACGCACTAAGGGTTCGTGGCAGGATCGGAAGTGAGGCCCGAGATTTTCTCCTCGGTGTGGGGGAAGGTGCTCACGCCAATTACCATTTCCGGGCCGGCAACGCGGCACCCGGGGATGCGCTGCCGGTTGGCGATCCGCGTCTTGAGACCGTTGAATTTTATGGCATCAGCAATCTGAAAGTCACCGTACGTGAGGTTGAGGAAGAGACACAGCCACCTCCGTGCCGTGGCGTTCCACCGCCGCTTCCAGTCTACCGGCAACGCGGTCATCGGCGACTTGCAGCACGAACATACCAGGGCGACTGCACCAGCTGCATGTGGGGATGCAAGATGGCGGTCGAGATGATTATTGATCAGTGGAATCCGAGTGCACGACGCTACCGAACCGAGACCTTCTGCTACGGTCCTCGATCTTGTCCTCTCTACCAATCCGGACCGGCACGCAAGGTCCCCGGCCGTCATGGAATGAGTTATACGGAGGAGGACTGGGTCGACGATGAGGCAACTTCACAGCACGGCCTCGACGAGTAGCATAGTCCGGGCACGATTCAAATCCCCAAACATCCTGTTCCAGACTTGGGGGGTGTGTGATCCTTCAAAAGTGAGTGGTCCTGCGCCATGAACCGAATGTTTGCGGAGCACAGGG
>JBEKCQ010000126.1:0-10913 GCA_050014795.1 Terriglobia bacterium
CGCCGGACGCGGGATTGCCCGCCGGAGGTATTGGCGCAAGCCAGAGGCAACGAATGCCGCTGAGACCGTTGCCGTCGGAACTTGACACCTTCCTGAACTACATCCGTGTGGAAAAAGGGCTGGCGGACAACAGTATTGCCAGCTACCGTCGTGACCTCATAGAGTTCGTCGAATTCGTGTCTCGGGAGCGACGGCATCTGGGGAAGGTCAGCCGCGAGGATATCCGCGCTTATCTCGCGTCCCTCTACCGCAGGGGGCTGGCAGCGCGCTCCGTAGCCCGGCATCTGGTTTCCCTGCGAGGTCTGTATCGCTTCCTCCTGAAGGAAGGGAAGATGCGGAGCGATCCCACCGCTGAAATCGACGCCCCGAAGACCGGCCAGACTCTTCCAAAGTATCTCACTGTGGCCGAGGTGGATTCGCTGCTTCAGCGGCCCGACCCGGCCGGTCGCGCCGGCCTCCGCGACCAGGCGATGCTGGAACTGCTGTATGCAACGGGCATGCGGGTTTCGGAGCTGCTGAATCTGCGCTGGGAAGACTTCGAGGTCAATCTCGGCGTGGTCCGTTGCCGCGGCAAGGGAAGCAAGGAGCGCCTCATCCCGGTAGGGAAGTGCGCGCTGCGAGCCCTAGAGGCGTATGTGCAGCGGGGCCGCGAGCCACTGGCCAAGAAGCGAAGTTCTCCCTTCCTGTTCCTCAACCAGCGCGGCGGACGGCTCTCGCGAGTGGGCTTCTGGAAAATCCTCGGCCGGTACGGCCGGGCGGCAGGTATTGCCACGACCCTCACGCCCCACGTGATGCGGCATTCCTTCGCCACGCATCTGCTCGAGCGCGGGGCGGACTTGCGCTCCATCCAGTTGATGTTGGGTCATAGCGATATCTCGACCACGCAAATCTACACGCATGTCCTGAAAGAACGTTTGAAGCAGGTCTATCACGAGCACCACCCACGAGCGTAGGGAACAGGCTAGAGGGCAGGGGGAATAGGAAAAAAAAGAAAGACCTGGGCAATCTACCAGCGTGAACCGTTCCCTGTAACCTATCCCCTGTAACCTAAGAACATGAGCGACTACAACTTTCTGATGGAAAGTCGGCTTTCCCCGGAGCAGTTCCAAGTCCTCACGCATCTGGCGCGCCTTGCCCACGCCCAAGCGATGAACTTGTACCTGGTGGGGGGTGCGGTCCGTGATCTGACCTACGGGCAGCAGGTCATCCACGACCTGGATTTTGCTGTCGAGGGCAACCCGCAGAAGATCCTGCGTCGTTTGAACGCCAAACCTCGCGGCGGCGAACCGGCAACGATAAACACCGCCAGCCTGCGCCTGGATACCAAGCTGAACGGGGCGGAAGTCAGTTTCACCAACGGGGTACGCGCGGAGATCGCCATGGCCCGGAACGAAATCTACGCGAAGCCCGGTCGCCGTCCCCAGATCTTCCCCGCCACCATCTTCGAGGACTTGAAGCGCCGCGACTTCTCCGTGAACGCCATGGCGGTGTCGCTGCACCCGAACTCCCGTGGCCTGCTGCTCGACCCCACCAACGGCGCGGCGGACATCGAGAAGCACGAGTTGCGCTCTCTTCACAGCCGCAGTTTCCTCGAAGATCCCTCACGCCTGTATCGCCTGCTTCGCCTCGGCCTGCGCCTGGATTTCAAACCCGAGGAACGGACCAAAATCTGGATGGACACGGCTTTCCAGAATCGCGCTACCGAACGCCTGGACCCGGAACAGCAGGGGCGTGAATTACGCGCCATCCTGCAGGAGGAGCACTCCGGGCGCGTCTTGAAGCTGCTGGCCAACCGCGGCTTGCTGGCCGGCTTGGACCGCAAGCTCGCGGCCGCCAAGTTGCCTTACGAGCCATTCGCCAAAATCCGCTCCACCATGCACACGGTGCCCGGCGGGGCTGACGCCTTCTTCCTGAATTTTCATTGCCTGGTGGCCAAACTCGGCGGGGGCCAGAAGAATCGCTTGGCGAAGAAGATCATCGCCGAGCGCAAGACCATCAAGATAGCCCTCGGCCTGGAGAGCGCAGCCCGCAAGCTGGCGCGCGTGCTGGCCAGCGCGAAGGCCGCCTTGCCCAGCCAGGTTTACACTCTGCTTTCCGGACAGCCCCAACCTCTCCTGCTGTTCCTGCTGGTCAACTACCCGCAGGCCAAGATCCAGACGCGCGTGAAGAGTTTCCTCTTCAAGTACCCGCTTATCCGCGCCAAAGTGCCGCGCGCGGAACTGCTCACTTTGGGACTGGAGGCTGGTCCCAAGTTCGAGAGGATCGTGCGTCAGCTCTTCCTCGATGAGCTCGACGGGAAGATCACGACGCACCAGCAGCTACTGAAGGAATTCCGCGCCCGGGCCGGGCTCAAGGAGCCGCCCGCCAAACCGCCCACCAAGCCGCACGCCCCCAAACCCGCGCACGCTGGCAAGAAGAAGTAGCGGAGGCTGCAGCCGGCCGGGCCGTTGCCCCTGCACCGAGCTGTGTGCCGCGGGCCTGGTATCCCCCACAAGAACCTGAGGCGGCGGCTGGTGCTGCCGAAGAGAATCGACCACTGGTCGCTCACGAGCTTGCAGCAGCGGCTGGTGAAGACGGGCGGACGCCTGATCAAGCACGCCCGATATTACTGGCTCCTGCTGGCGGAGAGTCACCTCGCGCGGCGGCTGTTTGGGGGCATGCTGCGAAGGACCGCGGCGTTACCATCACCAGCACGATAGGCGAGCCGTAGATCGAAACAGATTTCGGTGCTGAGCGAGACTGGAGAAGGAAAGGTGTTTGAGGAATGGGTGGGAGAAGCGTCAGTTTTTGGCTCTGAGAATTTGCCGCCGTCGTCGGAAATGCTCTGCACTCAAAAACCTGGCTGGAGGATTGCATGCTGACGGGGTTCAGTGTACGTTATCGGTCATCCGGGAAGTCAAAATGGAAATTCCGGGTTATACCTGCATTTACGGAAATCGTGTGGAGTGTTCGAATTTAGATGAACCAATTTCTTGTGCTTCACAATTTTACGCGTCGAATGAACGAAATTGAGGCGTCACCGTGTCGCGACGATGGAAAATCGTTATAGGAATAGCGGCAATTCTCATCGTGGCTTTCGGCGCGCTGATGACGGTGACCGCCGTGTACATTTCGCGACATGCACGTGCTTGGGTGGTTGATTTCCTAACGCAAGAATTCAAGAGCGATGTCGAACTCTCGAGCTTCAAGGTATCCATTCCATTCCCGTTGGTGCAAATTGAAGGCGAGGCCCTCGCGCTTCATTTTGAGGGACGCAACGACTTGCCTGCCATGATTGCGGTAAAACGCTTTACCGTGAGGACATCATTGCCAGGTCTGCTGCGTATTCCCCGCCACATTCAATATGTTCATCTGGACGGTTTGCAAATCAATATTCCTCCACGTGGTGAGCGCGAATCCGAAGGCGCCGGCGGCGCCAGAAAAGCTATGAGCAAGTTCAGCTCAGTTCGCATGGATAACATCCTTTCCGAAAACGCCGTGTTAAAGATTCTGACCAGGAAACCGGGCAAGGACCCACTTGAATTCGATATTAAACAGCTGAACTTGCATTCGACTGGCTCGGACGGAGCGCTGGCGTTTCGTGCAACACTCACCAATCCCACGCCTCCGGGAGAGATTCTATCCACGGGCACATTCGGCCCTTGGAATGCCGATGCTCCCAGCCTGACGCCCGTCTCCGGCGAATACACGTTTGACAACGCTGATCTAGGCCACTTTCGCGGCATCGGAGGAATCCTTTCGGCAAAGGGAACTTACCAGGGAGTGCTGGAAGAAATTCAAACCGAAGGCGTCACCGATACGCCGGACTTTCGCGTGACTCGCGCCGCACATCCGGTGCACCTCACGACGACATTTCATGCGACCGTGGATGGCACCAACGGCGACACGTATCTCCATCCAGTGGAAACTCATTTTGGGAAGACTATTTTGGTGGCCCAGGGAAGCGTCGAGGGTACGGCGGGCAAGCAAGGCAAGACGATCACCTTGGACGTCACCGGGGACCAAGCTCAAATCGAAGACCTTCTCTTATTCGCGTTGAAGGAGTCTCCCGCCATGGCCGGGGCGATGCGCCTAAAAACCAAATTCATTCTGACACCAGGGTCGAGAGAAATTCCCGACCGCATGACCCTGAATGGGTCATTTGAAATTCCTTCCGCGCACTTTACGAGAGGTAGTATGCAACAGAAAGTCGATAACATGAGCAAACGCAGCCAGGGAGATCCTAAAAAGGTGGAGGATCTTCAGAGCCAGGTTCGTTCCGATGATGTTGCCAGCGCCATCAAAGGCAACTTCCGCATGCAAGACGGGACGCTCACCCTCTCACGGTTTGGATTCGCCATTCCTGGAGCCAACGTGCATCTAGATGGCACGTATAGTCTGGATCAGGAAAGTCTCGATCTGCATGGAAAGCTTGAGATGGAGGCAAGACTCTCGCAGACCACCACGGGAGTTAAATCTTTCTTGTTGAAGGCCGTCGATCCCTTCTTTTCAAAGAATGGAAAAGGCACTGTGCTGCCCATCAAGATCACAGGCCCGGTGAATCATCCGAGCTATGGGCTCGATCGGGGCCGTAAAGACAAAGCCAAGAACTAGCCAATCTTTATGCGACGAAACCGGAATCACCTTGGCGCTGGGCTGCCGTCACATGAACTACCGACCAAAGAAAGTTATGAGGCGGCGCTGGACTAGTTGCGCTTGATCCGGAGCGCGATGTCGACGGCGTGTTTAGGCGTAACGAGAGTCCGGTTGCCTCCCTGGTGGGTGAAAGCCTCCGTCTCCGCCACCGACCCCGACGCCGGATCAATCCAATCGGCCCTGTAACTGCCAGCCGGCAGGTCCAGCAAGAGTTTCTCCACATAATTCCCGGGAACAACAGTGTAGCTGCTGTGCTGCTCACGAGTGCTATGGTGGAGATACAAGGCATATTGTTTCCCGGGTTCGCTGATGCCTCGCGCGAAGGCGTTGGCTGGCACACCGCCCACGATGAATTTCTTGTCCTGATGCATCTTGATAAAGTCGAAGCTGTACATGAATTCTTTCAGGTTCTTCAGTGCGGTGAGGATTTGCGCATTGTCGGGCGTCTTTCCGGCAGGATTCTCGACGGTGAAGACGCCGTTCAAGTGGTTGAACCCAGCGCCGCCGCCCACCATGAATTCCCACGCCTCCACCCGCGAAGCCGCGACCTTGTCGCCCTTGTACCAGAAGGGATAGTAGGCGGTTTCGTTGAATTCAATCGGCTTGTTGTGTCCGTAGAGGAAGTCAAGTCCCTTCATCCCGCCTATGTGAAGCCCGTCGGGCCAAACGTACTGCGTCACAATTAGGGAGAGATTGGGGTTGCCCGAGAAATCGAAGATTCCACCGATGTCGCCTTCCACCTGCTGTGCCACCAGGTGCTTCTGGGGCAGGCTGGCGTCGGTTTTGTTGACCAGTTCCAGCAGACGCGCAACCCAGGGAGCGGATGCCTCGATCCCGGTGCCGATGTCCGGCGCCTCATCGCATATTTCGAGAATAACGTTGTCAAACCCGTTCACTTCCTCGGTGATCTTGCGAACGTAGTCTTCCTCCCGGCGCACCAGGTCCGGGTGCTTCAACGTCTGCGCGTCGCGATAATCGCACTTTCCCACGCCTTGAATGTTGTTCTCGTAAGACAACGGCGAAAGCGGCCAGGTGTCCGAATACTGCGCGTTGAAGAAGCAGATCTCCACCACAATGCCGCGCTCGGCAGCCGCGGAGATGAAATCCTTCAGGCGCGCGAAATACTCCGGATTCCACTGATCGAGGTCGAACTTGTTGCCGCAGAATTGATACCCGGGCTCTTGGCTCCGCGCCCACGGCAGCACCAGGCTCCCGGGCTTGGGGCCCAACGTGTTGCCATTTCCGAATTTCCCCTGAGGCTCAAACAGGAACCCCGGATAGATGCGCGTGTAGTTGAGTCCGTAAGACTTCAGGGCGTCGAAATAGGCGAGGTAATCAAAATCTTTGTTGACCACCGCTCCGTAGTGTTCGGCGGACGTGATCAGCACCGTCGGTTTTCCGTGAAAGATGAAATAGTGCGGATTATCGGGATGCACCCCGATGGGCCCCGTGCCAGTCTCCCCCGCCAGGGCCTTCGCCCCCGGCGTGGGAGCCAATACCCACAGGGCGCAAAGGCAGGGAACCAGAACAATCACGGCGAGCCTCCCGTAACTGTTCCGGACGCTGGTCTGCGATGATTTCAGTGCCATGCTGACCTCCGTAGCTAGCGGCTCTCCCGCGCGCGCGAGGTTGGCCATTCTGCCGATGTAAACTGCGCGCCAGCCCTGAAGGCGCGCCTGGAACAGGAGCTCAAAGCGCTGAAGTTGCCACTGGCGCACTAGACCCGTTTGCGGCCGCGGGCTGTGCTCATTATCGCTAGTCCGATTAACGCCAGGCCTCCGCCGGAGACCAGATTGCCGCGCATTCAACTCGGCCCTGAACAAGGGATGACGTAGGTGAGGACACCGACAACCAGTACCATGCCCGCCAGGACCGTCGCCGCGCCGCCCACAAGCAGCGGGATTCGATGCCGCCCGAGCGAGCCGAGCACCCACAACCCGGTCACTATCATCACCGCCCCAGCCAGGACCCACAGCAACCCGCAGGCGCGTAACGCGGGACCGATAGAGGTCCACTCGGGCACGGTATCGCGCCCAACAAATAACACCACGAAGCCGAACATCAGCAACCCCGCCGCTACGGCAATGGCTACGACTATGCGCCAAGCTTTTTGAATCCCAGTCTCCATTTAATGGTTGATTCTATATCTACTCGCGTTGCGCCGCAACTGATCCGGCGGTCGCACTTCCTCGACTTGCTTCGAGCCCGCCGGCGATGGGGACAGCGCCGCTACAGGTGCGAGAGACCAAAGCGCGCTCCCCTGCACAACACCAGCGGGAGTTTTCTGCTAGAATGTTTCAGATGTCTTCCAGCAATTTTGTTCACCTACATCTGCACACGGACTACAGCCTGCTGGACGGGGCGTGCGAAATCTCCAAGCTCATGGACCGCGCCGCCGAGCTGAAGATGCCGGCCGTGGCCGTCACCGACCACGGGAACCTTTTTGGGGCCGTGAAGTTCTACGACGCAGCGCTCAAGCGCGGCGTCAAGCCGATTATCGGTTGCGAAGTGTACGTGGCCGCGACGAACCGGTTCGACCGCTCCTCCGATGCCGACCGGCCCAACCACCTTACCGTGCTCTGTGAAAACGAACGCGGTTACCGGAACCTGCTGAAGCTGGCGTCCGCGGCCTACCTCGAAGGCTACTACTACAAGCCCCGCATTGACAAAGACCTGCTGGCGCGGCACGCGGACGGCTTGATCGGCCTTTCCGGCTGCTTGCGGGGCGAAGTGCCGGCGGCGCTCGTCGCCGACCGCTACGAGACCGCTCTTCAGGCGGCTTACAACCTGCGCGACATCTTCGGCAAGGGCAACTTCTTTCTCGAACTTCAGGATCAGGGCATCACCGACCAGCACAAGATCAATCCGCAACTGGCGCGCCTGGCGCGCGAGTCCGGCATCCCGCTGGTTGTCACCAACGACTGCCATTACCTGACCCGGGACGACGCCCGCGCCCAGGACGTCTTGCTGTGCATCCAGACGGGCAAGACGGTGAGCGATCCGAACCGCATGCGGTTCGCGACCGACCAGTTCTACTTCAAGTCTTACGAGGAGATGGCCAAGCTGTTTGGCGAAATCCCCGAAGCGCTGGAGCGGACGCTCGAGATCGCCGCACGCGTGAACCTGCACCTGGAGAAGAAGCAGCACGTCTTCCCGCCCTTCGAGGTGCCCGCGGGCGAGACGCTGGAGAGTTACTTCGAGAAGGTCACGCGCGAGGGTTTTGCCGAGCGCCGTGTGCGGTTGGAGCGGTTGCAGAGCGAGAAACGGCTGCGCCATCCGCTGGAAGCTTACCAGGAACGCCTGGAACGCGAAATCGAGCTCATCAAGCAGATGCGCTTTGCGGGTTATTTCCTCATCGTCTGGGACTTCATCCGCTTCGCGCGCGACAAGTGCATCCCCGTGGGCCCCGGGCGGGGCTCGGCGGCCGGCAGCCTGGTCTCTTATTCCTTGCACATCACCGATATTGACCCGCTGCAACACGGCCTGCTCTTCGAACGCTTCTTGAATCCCGAACGGATTTCCTTTCCCGATATTGACATCGACTTCTGCATGCGGCAGCGCAGCAAGGTCATCAACTACGTCACGGAGAAATACGGCCGGGAAAATGTGAGCCAGATCATCACCTTCGGAACGATGGGCGCCAAGGCCGTCATCCGCGACGCGGGCCGCGCGCTGGACATACCATTTGCGGAGGTGGACCGCATCGCCAAGCTGGTCCCCAACGTTCTGAACATCACGCTGGCCGAAGCCCTGGCCACTTCGCCGGACCTCCGCCAGGCCAAGGAACGCGACCCGCGCCTGGCCGAATTGCTCGCCATCGCCGAGCGCCTGGAGGGTCTGGCGCGCCACGCCTCGACGCACGCCGCGGGCGTGGTCATCTCGCCGCAGCCCCTCACGGAGATTGTCCCGCTCTACAAGAGCAGCAAGGATGAAATCACCACGCAGTACGCCATGGACGATCTGGAAAAAATCGGCCTGCTCAAGATGGATTTTCTCGGCTTGACCACGCTGACCGTCCTCGACGACTCCCAGCGGCTGATTGCGGCCACGCACGCCGAAACGCTCGACCTGGACAACCTGCCTCTCGACGACCGGGAAACCTATGAGCTGCTCGGGAAGGGACTCACCGCAGGGATCTTCCAGTTTGAGAGTCGCGGCATGACCGACATCCTGCGCCGCGTCAAGCCCAATCGCCTCGGCGATCTCACGGCGCTCAACGCCCTCTACCGGCCCGGCCCCATCCAGGGCGGCATGATCGACGATTTCATCGCCCGCAAGACCGGGCGCAAGAAGGCGACCTACGAGCTGCCGCAACTGAAAGACATCCTCGAAGAAACCTACGGGGTGATTGTTTACCAGGAACAGGTGATGCAGATCGCCGCCAGCGTCGCCGGCTTCACGCTGGGCGAAGCCGACGTCCTGCGCCGGGCCATGGGCAAGAAGAAACTCGAAGAGATGGTAGCGATGCGGGAGAAGTTCCTGGCTGGCGCTCGCGAGAACCGTGTGCCCGCTCCCAAGGCTCAGAAGCTTTTCGAACTCATGGAACAGTTCGCAGGTTACGGTTTCAACAAGTCGCATTCGGCGGCTTACGCGCTCATCGCCTTTCAGACGGCCTACCTGAAGGCGCATTATCCGGTCGAGTTCATGGCGGCGCTGCTGACTTCCGAAATCGGCAATCAGGACAAGCTCACCCACTACTTGAACGAGTGCCGCGACATGGGCATCAAGATTCTCCCGCCCGACGTGAATTCCAGCGACCTGGCCTTCACGCCGGCAGGCGAGAGCATTCGCTTCGGTCTGACGGCCATCAAGAACGTCGGGGAAGCGGCCATCGATTCCGTGTCGAGCGCGCGTTGGAAGCTGGGGCGCTTTGATAGTCTGTTCCAATTCTGCGAGAATGTGGACCTGCGCCTGCTGAACAAGCGGGTGATCGAGAGCCTGATCAAGGCCGGCGCCCTGGATACGCTGGGCGCGGGAAGGGCGCAGATGGTGGCTGGGCTCGATCGCGCCATGGAACTCGGCCAGAGGCGCCAGCGGGAGGACGCCAGCGGCCAACACGGCCTGTTCCTGGCGGGAGCCGAAGCGGAGCCGCCTCCGTCCATCGAGCTGCCGGACATCCCGGAATGGTCCGAGGTGGAACGTTTGGCGGGGGAGCGGGATGTCCTGGGTTTCTACGTCACCGGCCATCCGCTGGAAAAGTACGCGGCGCGTCTGGTCGGCCTCACCCGGCACGACAGCTCTTCGCTCGACTCGCTGGAGCACGAATCGCCCGTGACCCTGGCGGGAATCCTGACGAGCTTGCGGGTCCGGCCGAGCAAGAAAGGTGACCTGTGGGCGAGCGGGAACCTGGAAGATATGCGGGGAAGCGTCGAGCTGCTGGTCTTCCCCCAGGCTTTGCAGCAGTTGCGCAGCGTGCTCAAGCCCGATACCGCGCTACTCATCAAAGGCCGGGTGCGGCACGAGGAAAACGCGGGGTCCAAAGTCGTGGTCAACGAAGCGCGGCCACTCGAGGCTGAGGTCAACGGCGCCCAGGCCGAGTTGCTGATTCGCGTCAACCTGGCGCAAGCCGGCGAGACCGTGGTAGACGATGTAGAGAAACTGCTGGCCGCCTATCCAGGAGAGAACCCGGTGGTCTTCGAGTTGAGCCGGCCGGGAGACTTCCGGGCCCGCCTCCGCCCGCGCCGAGCCCGAGGCGTGAAAGCTGAGGCTGAACTGCTCGCTCGCTTGCGGGAGATTTGCGGCGACGAGCCTGTCTTGCTCCAGAGGCAGGGAACGGGGAACACTACACCGACCAATGGCTGAAGCGCGCGGACAACCCGATATCGCACGAGAACTCGAGAGGCAGATCGTCGAACTCGAGAAGGCTTCGGACTCAGTAGCGGCCCGCGAGGAGGTGGAGCGTCTCCGCCTGCTCCTAGAGGCGCTGCGCCAGGAGCCCTCCGACGCTCCCCAGGATGCTTGGGCAAGAGTTTTGCTGGCCCGGCATCCGCAGCGGCCCTACACGCTGGACTACATCCAACTGCTTTTTACCGATTTCACGGAGCTGCACGGTGATCGGCGCTTTGCGGACGACCCCGCCATTGTCTGCGGCTTCGCGCGTTTCGACGGCCGTCCCGTGATGGTCGTGGGCCATCAGAAAGGACGCGACACCAAGCAGAAACTGCATCGCAACTTCGGAATGACCAAGCCGGAGGGCTATCGCAAAGCCTTACGCGTGATGCAGCTCGCTGCCAAGTTCAGCGTGCCGATCATTACGCTGGTCGATACGCCGGGCGCGT
>JBEKCQ010000127.1:0-10275 GCA_050014795.1 Terriglobia bacterium
GCCGTGCCGCGCGCGGAATTGCGGGAGCGATACGAAACGGAATTCATGCGCGCGCTCGGCGCGATAGCCACGGCCAAGCGGCAGGTGAACGTGCTTCTGCACATTCTCGGATACTTCCGCACGCAACTGGATGACGACTCCCGTCGCGAACTGCTCTCTGTCCTCGAAGATTACCGCCACGGCCTCGTACCACTGATTGTCCCCATCACGCTCGTCCGGCACTACGTTCGCCGGTTCGACGTCACCTATCTCCGCGGGCAAATCTACCTGGAACCGCATCCCAAGGAACTCATGCTGAGGAACCACGTGTGAGTGTAGGGGAGAACCTTCACGGTCCTCCCATTTGCTCTACGGGAGGGGCATGTGGTCTCCCCGCTACACTTTGGAGTGCAGGACCCGGACGGAAGGCATGCCGTCGGGCTCATCGACCAGCTCGACGTCGTGGAATATGTTCGGACTTTCTTTCTTCAAGACGCGGCAGACTTCGACGGCCAGGAGGCGGATCTCGGTGTCGGCGTGAACGCTGCCGCGCAACTCCACGAAATGTCTCCAGGAGCGGCTGTTGCCGGTAACGAAGATCTTGGTTTCGCAGGCGTTGGGGAGGATGGAGCGGGCCGCTTGGCGCGCCCACTTCCGCTGGTCGCGCGGCTCCAGGCTCGGATATTTCTGCCGCACGTATTCGGTGCTGGCTTCGGCCAGTTCGACGTAAGCCTTGCGGATGTACTCGATCGTCTGCTGCCACTTGGCGCGCAGCGCTTCACTTTCCTGATAAAGCGGTGGCACCACATAGCGAGCATCGCTCTCGTCCACGTAGCGCTGGGACAGTTGCGAGTAGCCGAAGCCGGCGCGGTGGCGCACGAGTTCATGCGTGAGCGCGCGGCTGACGCCGGTGATCAGCAGGCACCAGACGGCATGCTCCAGCACGCTCCCATGCTTGGACGTCAGGATGTTCTCCAGGTACTCCCGGCTGGACTTGCGGCCCTTGCCAAACGACATGTAGCAGGTGCGGCCGGCGATTTCCGCCAGGATTTCCGCGGCGACGCGCGTGTCCGTAGTGAACACCAAGCCCTCATCCTCCAGGAATCTCGCCAGTTCTTCCGCGACGACTGTCTGGCGCCCCAGAAGATACACTTGGGGCTTCGTGATGTAAGGCTCTGAGGCTGGGTTGGTTGCCAACGGCTATCTTCCGTTGCGGCGAACCAGCGGTTTGTCCGCCGCGCCCTGAGTTGAGGTGATCTTTCTCGGCTGCCGGCGCCGCTCGCCTGAGGAGCGGCGGCGCCACTAACTCCCCGACGTGGGAGTCTTGGATTCCCCAGCTCCCTCGGTAGTTTTTCGAAATCCCGCATACTTCCGCTGGAACCGCTCCACGCGCCCCGCGCTATCGAAGAGCTTCTGCTTGCCGGTGAAGAACGGATGGCAACGCGAACAGATTTCCAGGTGCAAAAGATCGCCCTTGTGCGTGGAGCGCGTCTTGAACATGTTCCCACAAGCGCAAACAACGTTGACGTCGTGATACTCGGGATGAATGCCCTTCTTCATGGAACTCCTTGTGGCTTAATAGCTGAAAAGCTATTTTAGCCTTACCTCCCTGAACTTTCAAGGCTGAACTGTAGCGGCGGTGTCCCCGCCGCCGTTCGTTCCTCGACCAAAGCGGCGATGAGACATCACCGCTGCAGATGTGGCGGGCGGGTCACGCTCTTTCTATGGAACAAGGGCTTTCCGGATCGGCTCGACCCACTGGTTCTGGTCGATGTCATAGACGATGAAGTCGGCATCGAACTGCCAGTAGGTCCACGCCCAACCCAAGGATTCCGCGGTGCGCGCGACGTGCGCCGTGTAACGCGCGCGCGACTCCATGGGGGCTTTCTCGTAGGCGCCAAACTCGCCGAGCAGGATAGGACGCCGGTGCGCGAGCGACCATTTCTGGACCCGGGCGAAGTCGTCCTCCACCCGCTTCTTCTCTTCCGCGCTGCCCCAGGTTACTCCCGAGAGATGCACCGTCTCCTTTGACCACGGCGCCCCTTGATGGGTGAACTGCATCGGGATGTAATAGTGCACCGTGACGATAATGTTGCGGTCCTGCTCCGGCAGCGCCAGCTCGTCGAGGTGGTCGATGCTGTTCCAAAAGGGCGGACCGATGATCACCGTGCGCGTCGGGTTGGTGGCGCGAATGATCTCGAGCGCCTCGCCCAGAAACTCGTTCCAGAGTTGAGGCGTGAGCTTGCCGTTAGGCTCGTTCAGCATTTCGAACACCACGGTTGGGGGGGCGTCCTGGAAGTGCGCGGCGATCTGCTTCCAGTACGCCAGGAAGCGCGGCTTGTATCCCATCGGGTCCTTGGCGAAGTCTGTGTAGTTGTGCAGGTCCAGGATGACCATGAGGTTGTTCGCCAGCGCGTTCTTCACCGCCCAATCCAGCGTGTTAAGCCAGGCGTCCTCGAGCTTATAGCCGTTCTCGGCCTTCAGGCGCTGCAAGGCGTGCAGGTTGATGCGCACGGTCTGGAAGCCGGCGTCGTGGATGAGCTTGAAATGCTTCTCCTTGAAGCGCCCCTTCTCGAAGTGGTCCCAGAGCGGGTCATATCCGAGGATGTTCACTCCCCGGCCCAGGCGCTTGACCTGCTCAAATGGATCGACTGCCTCCGCTGCCCCCACCGGCCGTGTGCACCACCCAACCAACATCGTCAACAGAAAGGCGAACCCAGCCCACCGCACATGATTCTTCAGGATCAACATTCCAACCTCCTCCCGTTCTGAAACCACCGCGATTACACAAATCCACTCCGAAGTGTACATGAATTGCTCCACTGGCTCTGTAAGAAATTCTTCCCACGGCAACGCTGCGTAGCCCCGGAAGGGGCGAGATAACGCAGCCCAAGGTCCGGCCCTGGGACGGACGTCTGAAGCCTGATACCTGATCCCTGCACTTTCGGTGTACACTCCCGGTTATTGGCGTGTGGCATTGGAAATCTGGGATGAGATCAAACTCGAATGAGGAGTTCAACCTATGGCTAGCAAGTTCACGCGGATTGCCGGGCTCGTAACGATCACTTTTCTCGGTGGCCTCGCCGTCGCGACCGCTGCGGCCGAGACCGTGTCGGCGTCGAATCCCCAACAGCCCCAGCCCGTCCCCCTCAGTGCCGAGCCGCTCCGCGGCGGCGTTTACTGGGTGAAAGGCGGAAGCGGCGCGAACACGGGTTTCATCATCGGCAAGAAAGAGGTCATCGTCATCGACGCCAAGATGACCGAAGAATCGGCCCAAGCGATGCTGGCCGAAATCAAGAAGCTCACTCCAAATCCCGTGAAGTACATCGTTCTCACGCATAGCGACGGCGACCACGTTAACGGCCTCGCCGGTTTTCCCCAAGGACTGACCATCGTCGCTCACACGAATACCAGGAAGGACATGGAGGAAGCCTTCCAGGACCCGAAGCTGAGCGCCCTCCTGCCGTATCTCCCGAACGAGACGTTCACCGGCGACCGATCGCTCAATATCGACGGCGTCCGGATGAACCTGCTCCATTTCGGCCCGGCACACACGAGCGGCGATGTGGTGGCCTACCTGCCGGACCAGAAGATCGCGTTTGTCGGAGATTTGGTGTTCATCGGCCGCGATCCGCTCATCCATCGGCAGAAGGGCGGCACGTCGTTCGGTCTGGTCCAAACCCTCCGGAAGATCCTCGCTCTCGATGCCGACACTTTCATTTCCGGCCATAACGACCCGCTGACGAAAGCCGATATCCGAGGATTGCTGACTTCCATCGAGGAGAAGCAGGCCAAGGTCAAGGTCCTCATCCAGCAAGGGAAATCCCTGGAGGAAATCAAAAGCGCCTTCGGCATCGCGGAGGCGCCTGCGCCGGGCGGTCGACGCTGGCCGAGCCTGGTCGAGACCATCTACCTGGATCTCACCGAAAGGAAATAGGGGCAACCCTGGTCTATACTTGGCACCGCTCAAAAGCATAGTGTGGAAATTGCGAAGTACGTCAACTGGAGAGGAGCAGCATGGCCACCACGGAGAGCAATCTTAAGGAAGCGTTTGCGGGTGAGAGTCAGGCGAACCGGAAGTATGTGGCGTTTGCCAAGAAGGCCGAGCAGGAAGGTTTCGCGAATATCGCGCGTCTGTTCCGCACGGCGGCCGAAGCGGAGACCATCCATGCGCTCGGGCACCTGAGAGCGATGGACGGTGTGGGCTCGACGGTCGATAATCTGCGCGCGGCGGTGGCAGGGGAGACCTATGAGTACACTCAGATGTATCCGCCGATGCTCGAACAGGCGGTCGCGGATGGCCACTCAGCCAAGCGGATGTTCGGCTATGCGGTGAAGGCCGAGGCCGTCCACGCCCAGCTCTATCAGATGGCGCTCGAAGCCGTGACGCAGGGCAAAGATCTGGCTGAAACCAAGTTCTACTTGTGCCCCGTCTGCGGTCACATTGAGCTGGGCACGCCACCTGCCTCCTGTCCGATTTGCGGCGCCAAGCGAGAGAAGTTCATCGAGGTCTAGAGGTGAGCGCGTAGCCACGGCACGCATTGGGCGCCGTGGGCTTGGGATGGGGGAGAAAAGGGCACGGCATAGCGACCACGCCGCGGCTACGGACTTCCCGTGAGACGCCCCTCGGGCCGTCTCTACGTCTTATGGCACACCCCACGCCACGTGCGCTATACCTATTGACATCTGCATCAACGTCTGATAGATAGGTGCTCAGCCTTCAAAGTCCGACCCGCTGCTGACGAAGGTGGAGGTTGTCATGAAATTCCACCGGTTCCCGTCCGTGTTCCGCTACACGTTGGGGGCGTGCACGTGCGTGTTTGCACTGCGGGTGCCCGTCTGCGGAATTGTCCTCGCCACCGTACTTGTGACCTGGACCTCGCTTGCCTGGGGGCAGACGGTAATCCACGTGCCAGCCGACCAACCGACCATCCAAGAGGGGATTAACGCGGCCTCCGATGGAGACACAGTCCTGGTGGCACCGGGAACCTACCGAGAGACTATCGACTTCGGTGGCAAGGCGATTACGGTACAAAGCGAGCAAGGGCCCACCGTGACCGTTATTGATGGGACCCAAACTGACAGTTACAGCGTCGTGGGGGGCTTCAGTCAAACCGGCACCCCGGTCCTTAGTGGTTTCACGATCCTCCACGGGGGCCGGGAGTATATGCGGGGAATAACTATTGGTTATTCTTCCTCGCCAGTCGTGGAACATAACGTTATCAGCCCCGGGACGAGGAGCAGCACGGCAGGGAGGGGCATCTCCGTAGGCGGCGACGCATCACCCACGTTCCGTCAAAACCTGGTTCTGGGCTCCAGGCAGTTCGGTGGTAGCTCGCTCGAGGAATGCGGCATCTGTGGTAGCGATACCATTTCGGTGCAAATCCTGGGCAACGCGGTCGCGCTTAACGACACCGGGAACCTACAGCAGGGTTTTGGCGGGGGCATAACCCTAGGCAGCTCTTCTGGCAAGGCCTTGATCCGGGGGAATGTTATAGTCAATAACGCTGGCCCCAGGTCTGGCAATGCGGGAGGCATCTATCTGATACATACAGATGCTGACCTCATCCAGAACCTTATTGCTGGAAACATTTCTTCTTGGCAGTCAGGTGGAGTTTACTGGGACGCTCCACCCCTTGGCGGCCCACGCCTCATCAACAACACCATCGTGGACAACAATGGCTTTCAGGTTCGTGCCGCTAGCTCCGGTGCCCAAGGTCTCATCGCAAACAACATCATGGCGGGTGGGCCTACGGCGGGCCCAGCGTTGTACTGCGATGAGAATCCTCCTACCGTCATGTTCAACGATATTTCGCTTGACGGGGAAGCAGGGTATGGTTCGGCCTGTTGGGACCAAACGGGGATAAACGGCAACATCTCGGCTGATCCGGTTTTTGTCGATCGCTCCTCCGCTGACTTCCATTTGCAGGCGGCCTCCCCGGCCATCGATGCCGGTGACGACACGGCCACGGGTCTGCCCACCACGGATGTCGACGGCGACGCCCGCGTTCTGGACGGCAACGGCGACACCGTGCCGGCGGTCGATATGGGCGCAGACGAATATTCACCCGTGCCCACCTTGAATCTCTCTCCCACGAATCTGACGTTCGGAGCCCAGGAGGCCAGCACTGTCAGTCCGCCGCAGCACATCACTTTCACCAACCACGGTAGCACCGCAATCGGCATCGGCATGCTCGGCACGGGCCCGGACTACACCCAGACCAACGATTGCGGAACCAGCCTCGCCGCCGGCCTGTCCTGTACCATTAACGTGTCGCTGGCACCAGCGTTCCGCGGGACCACGAACAGTCTCCTGGCCGTGATGACCGACGCCACCGAGACGCCCCAGATTGCGTATCTTTACGGCACTGCCGTGGGGCCGGAGGTCACACTCTCCAGGACGAGCATTGGCTTCGACAGCCTCGTGATTGGAGTCCCCAGCCCGTCCGTACCGCTCTTGCTTTCGAATGTGGGCGAAACTGCGTTGAGGATTACGAGTCTCAACATCAACGGAGATTTCGCCCAAAGCAATACTTGCCCGCTGGCGCCTGGTACGCTCCCCGCAGGAAGCAGTTGCCAAATCGATGTGACCTTCACCCCGACGATACCCGGATCTCACACCGGGGCCTTGACCATGGTGGACAACGCTGTCGGGAGTCCAAGAACCGTGACGCTAGCTGGATACGCCTGGAGCGCGGGCATCCCCAGCTTCTCCGCAAATACCATCCTGTTCCCTGACCAAGTCATTGGAGTCCCCAATCTACCGCAGGCCGTAACCCTCACCAACACCGGCACTGGACCGCTCGCCTTCACAATCAGCGGCGACCGTCGCGTGTCCGTATCAACCGACTGCGCGAGCCCGCTGGCGGCCGGCGCGAGCTGTACGCTCAACGTCGCCCTTACACCGGATTCCCCCGGCGCGAACTACGGCCACGTGTACATTTACCACGACGCGGCGGACAGCCCTGCGCTGCTCACCCTCATAGGAAACGGCATCCTTATGGTGGGTACACCAACGATTAGCGGCCTGTCCCCAACCAGCGTTCCTGTCGGCAGCGCAGGGTTCACCATTATGGTCAGCGGTTACCCCTTCCTGCCTGCCTCCAAAGTGAGATGGAACGGCACCGATCTTCAGACGCATTTCGTGAGCCAACACAGCTTGCAGGCGACCGCTCCCACCGTCGGCCTCGAGACCGCGGGCACGGCCCAAATCACCGTCGATAACGGGCCCTCGGGGGGAGGAGAGTCTCAACCCGTAACCGTGAGCATTTACGTTCCGGCGAACTATTCCGTGTCGCCCACAGACTTCAACTACCGGACCATCTCCGGCGACTCAGTGGGTCTCACCGCGACGGATACCCCGGTACCCCAGATGATCACTCAGAGCTCCAACCTGGCTTATGTCACCAGACCTGCACCATTCCCCATCCATTTCGGGGGCTGGACGTTCACCGATCTTACCGTGGAAAGCGATGGCACGATCAGCTTCCAGGTCAACCGGTTTGTAGCACCCTGGCGGTCAGCCCTGTGGTACGAGTGCCCTCCGCTTGGGGGCACTGACGTATGCCAAGTTTCCTACCCCGTGTTCTGGGACGTGCTGGGAACGGCTCCCAACCGCGAATTTGTCATCGAGTGGCGGAATATCTATGCGATGGACTACGGCCCGAGCGTCCGCTTCCAGGTCGTCTTCTTCGAGGCCAGTACCGATATCCTCTTCAATTATGCCGACGTCGGGCCGCCGGACGAGAGCAATCTAGGGGCCCTGGGTACGTTCGCCTCCATCGGCGTCCAGGTTGCGCCCAACTTCGGCACGCAGTTCAGCTACATGACCCCCAGCCTCACCAACCAGATGGCATTGCTGTGGCACTTGGTACCGCCGGTGAATGCTTCGCCGGAAAGCTTGAGCTTTGCCAATCAGGCTGTGGGCACGGCCAGTGAGGCCCAAACCGTAACCCTCACCAATAGCGGCGTTGCGCCGGTGGACATCGCGAGCGTCGTCGCCACCGACGACTTTGCGCAAACTAACGACTGCGGGAGCTCTCTCGGCATCGGAGCGAGTTGCACCCTCGGCGTCACCTTCGCACCTACCGCACCCGGAAGCCGCACCGGCACCCTGACCATCACCGACAATGCGCCTGGCACCCCGGTGGTCAACCTCTCCGGCACCGGCATTCAGCCGGTGGTGGCGCTGTCGCCTCTGAGCCTGAGCTTTGGCGATCAGCCGCTGTATAGGACCAGCGCGCCGCAGACGGTGACGCTGACGAATACCGGCAACGTCGTTTTGAATCTTACGAGCATTGCCGTGGGCGGCGACTTTGCTCAGACCAACAATTGCGGAGCCTCCGTGGCTGCCGCGGGGAGTTGCACCATTGACGTGACCTTCCATCCGACGACGACTTGGCTGCGGACGGCGACCCTCCGCATCACTGACGACGCTGCCAATAGCCCGCAGACCGTGGCCCTGAGTGGGACGGGCACCGTGCCGGGGATCGAGCTTCGGCCTCTCAACCTGAGCTTTGGGAATCAGGCACTGGGGACGACAAGTGCCCCCAAGGCAGTGACGCTGTACAGTACCGGCACGGCGCCGTTGATCATCACCGGCATCTCCACGAGCGAGAACTTCGCCCAAACCAACAACTGCGTCAGCCCGGTGCCGGCCAGGACCGATTGCACCATTCAGATCACCTTTACCCCTCCGCCCACGGTGGCTGGGGGGCAGGCCGGGGAGCTCACCGTCACGCGGGCAATGCCGCTGGGAGTCAACAGAGCGAATCTGAACGGGATCGGCTTGGGGCCCGTGGTCACGCTCTCGAGCACCAGCCTGAACTTCGGCAATCAGCCGGTGGGCACCACCAGTACGCCCCGGCTCGTGAACCTGAGCAACACGGGCAACGCTCCGATGGCCATCACCAGCATCGCGGCGAGCGGGGTCTTTGCCCAAACCAACAATTGCCCGGCTTCGCTGGCGGGCGCAAGCTATTGCACCATCAGCGTCACCTTCACCCCGCCACCCACGGTGGCTGGAGGCCAGGGCGGGACGCTGACGATTGCAGACGATGCCTCCGGCAGCCCGCACGTGGTCAATCTCTCGGGTACGGGGAGCGGGCCCATCGCCAGCCTTTCGAGCAACATGCTCAGCTTCGCCGGACAGATCGTGGGTACGACCAGCCCGGTCGAGGCCGTGACGCTGACCAACAGCGGCAACGCACCGCTCGGCATCAGCAGCATCGCGACGACCGGCGACTATGCCCTGACTCACAACTGCGTCAGTCCGCTGGCGGCGGAGACTTCCTGCACCCTCTCCGTGACCTTTACTCCGACCGTCGGTGGCGGCCGCAGCGGCACGCTCATCATCAGCGACAATGCCGCGGGCAGCCCGCGCACTGTCGGTCTCTCCGGCACCGGCCAGGACTTCTCGCTGGGCGCGTTCACTACCGCGCGCGCCGTCAGTCCGGGGATGACCGCCCGCTTCAACCTCCTCCTGATGCCGCAGGGGGGATTCCAGCAGACCGTTTCGCTGGCCTGTTCCGGGGCGCCCGCGGGAGCCACCTGCTCGGTGCGGCCGTCGTCGGTGACTCCGAATGGCGTGAACAACGTAGCCGTGGCCCTCGAAGTCGTCACCACCGCACCGGCGGCGAGCGCGCCGCGTGATGGTGGCGGGCGCAGGTCGCTTCCGCCGGGAGGATGGCCGGTCGCCACGACTCTTGCCCTGCTCGGCGGCTTGGCGTTGTTGGCGGGGGTCGTCCTCAGGCGGGCATCATCCTCGGCGCGACTTAGACTTCTGCCGGTCTTGGGGGCGTGCATATTGCTGGTGGCGCTGGTGTGGGCGGCGTGCGGCGGGGGCGGAGGCTTGTACGTGCGCAGCGGGGGAACGCCCGCGGGCACCTATATGCTGACCATCACGGCTACGACCAGCAACGTGAGCCACAACACCACCGTGAAATTGACCGTGCGGTAGAGGCAGGTTTGCGCTACAGGGATGTGTCTCTGCGCCTCTGTGGCTACTACCGTTGATTTCGAATACGATACGCTTCGCCTTGTTCCCGCACTTGGCGGGCCCAGAGCCAGTTCACCAGAAGGATGGCGGCTGTGGCGGCGCTAGGCAGCCTGGCCACTCCCGGCCTGGCGCAAGGGCAGGGGTCGTCGCTAGATGAGGTTCATTCACGCGGGACGTATAGCGCTGTATCGCCGCTATCGCCATTTCCTTAAAACTCTATTTCACCAGGAATGCTCGTCCGCCTCGAACGGCCTCGCACATCCTGAAAACGCCGCCTCGTTCGCAAGCGGCTCATCGCG
>JBEKCQ010000128.1:0-9938 GCA_050014795.1 Terriglobia bacterium
CAAAATGGTTGGCCGGTATGGAGCCAGCACCTCCCTTAAAAGTATGCGCCAGTTGATAGCTGTCCCACCTAAAATCGAAACCATCTTTCGGGCTTACGCCCAGGCGGTTCGCCCCGAGTCCGTCCTGGAGTCCGGAGCCGTTCTGAGGGTGCTTCGCTGGCGTGAGCGAGTGCTGGCCGAATTCAACAGGCTGCTTCGCTCCAGCAAGCCCGCCAGCCACCTGAGTCCAAAGTCAAGGCTTCAGAGGTCACCCCGCCCGAGATAAGCCCCCCGGTAGCCCGCGTCTCGTGAAATACTGGCATTCCATGCGGCTCCCGCGGCGGGAGTCGCCCAACGTTTCGGAAGGGAGCACTCATGAACAACCACACACCATCCCTGGCGGAGCTGGAGGCCCGCCTGGCGAAGTTGGAGAGACAAAACCGCCGCTGGAAGCATCTCGGGCTTCTTTTCTTGCTTATCGCTGGCTCTGGGTTCCTCCTCGCTCAGGCCCCGCGTAAGTCGCCCGGCGCCGCGCCAGGTGCGGCTACGCCGGCGGCTACCTACGACACCCTGGTCGTGCACCGCCTGGAGTTGCGCGATAAGGCGGGCAAGCTGCGCGGGGTTTGGGACGTGGGTGATCAAGGTTCCGTCTTGGAGTTGTACGACGCCGCGGGGAACCTCCGGGCTGGGCTCAGCGTAAGGGCCGAGGCCCCCGGCTTGGCATTGTTTGACGCCGCCGGGAACCTCCGGGCTGGGCTGAGCGTAACGGCCGCGAGTCCCGGTATGGTGTTCGCCGACGCCGCCGAGACGGGCCGCGCTATGCTCAGCGTAACGGCGGAGGGTCCCGTCTTGGGGTTCTACGACGCCGCCGGAAAGCGCCGCGCCGAGCTCCATGTTAGCCGCGAGGGTCCCGCCTTGGGGTTCCTCGACGCCGCCGGGAAGGTCCGCGCTATGCTCACTGAGGGCGGCCTCTTGCGGCCGTGACTCTCTTCGGCAAGGACGGCAAGGTCATCTGGCGCGCGCCGGCTGGCGCAGACCCTTGGGTCTGCGATTCTGCTGATTCGCCTTACGGCGCGCAGACCTGTAAAGAAAAGTCCGCGTCAGCCCCGCGCTTCCAGGGAATGTTGCGGCGAGCGGGGTATTCGAGCTTCTTGCCCATGGTCGTCATTCTGAGCCCTTCGCTTGTCATTCTGAGCGCAGCCCCGCGCCGTATGGCGCAGGGCGCAGCGAAGAATCCTTTTCATTTCGTCCCCAGGATTTACTCCGTGAAGAATACCCGTATTCACCGAAGGAAATGCAGAGACCCTTCGCGGAGTTTACCCTGAGCGGAAACTGAAAATGACCCTTCGCTTCGCTCAGGGTGACAGCGAACGGGCTCAGGGTGACACCTGAAACTCATAGTGGCGAGAGGATAACACAGGCAGGCCGCGATGTAGAGACGGCCCGATGGGCCTTGGCCCCGGTGCGAAAGGGCACGGATTTATCCGTGCCGTGATTGACGTGCAAATGACCTTACTTTGGGCCTTCAGGCCCTGAAGCCGCAGCGGCTAAAGCCGGTGAAAGGGGAATTGTGATGCCTTGTTTCGGCACGACTAAAGTCGTGCCCTTTCACAGGGCCTAAAGGCCACAAGAGAGGATACACACCGCACGTGACGGCACGACTCAAGTCGTGCCCTTTCGCGTGCTATCACTGGGAGGACGTTTGCCGCTGGAGAAGAGAAAACGGCGCTACAGGGGCGATGATGGGGACGTCGCCGCTTTGGAGTGCGCTGGCTCTGCCAGCGCTTTGCCCCGGGGGACTTCCGAAAGCAAGGCGGGAGCAGAGACTCCCGCACTCCAAAAACGTTCTGGCGGAACAACTCACGGCCAAGATGGCCGTGCCACAACCGGTCGCGGGGCTTTTGGACACACGGGCCAGCGCTGCGCCCGTTGAGTGTTACCTGTTCCCTGTAACCTGTTCCCTGAGAAATGGTACGCCTGGCAGGGCTCGAACCTGCGACCTGTTGCTCCGGAGGCAACCGCTCTATCCAACTGAGCTACAGGCGCACGCAGAGGTAAGTTTACTCCCGCGACCAGGCACGGTCAAGTTTGATGGTGATGAAAGCCAGGAAGATGCTCAAGAAGCCTTCTCGCATGTCATTGTGAGCCCTTTGCTTATCATCTTGAGCGGAGCGAAGGATCTCAGCATTTGGCTCAGGGCAAACTCCGCGAAGAATCTGGCGCAGAACAGTTAAAAGTCGGAGGTTGAAGGTTGAGAGCAGAAACCCCTTACTCTCGCGCCTGAACCGTCAAGACTCAACTGCAATTTTATATCCTCCGTCGTCCCGCAGGGCGGGATTCCTCAGGATGACAACGCCGGGCCTTCCCAGCATTGTACTAGGCGGCGGTGGCTCAGTAGTGCCCGCCGTGCTGGCGCAGCAATTCCGCCACGTCTGTGTATCCCCTATCCGCCGCCAAGCGGAATGGTGTTTCGCCGTCTTTGTTCTTAGCATTGACCTCGGCCTTGTGGGCCAGCAGCAATTCCACCATATCCTTCTGGCCGTATCGCGCCGCCTTGTGCAAAGGCGTCTCGCGGTCCTTCTTACCTTTGGCATTGACCTCGGCCTTGTTGGCAAGCAGTAATTCCACCATGTCCGTCCGGCCCGAAAACGCTGCCGCCTCGTACAAAGGCGTCCAGCCGAGCTGGTTCTTGGCATTGACGTTGGCTTTGTTGGCGAGCAGCAATTCCGCCACATCCTTGTGGCCATTGGCCGCCGCCTCATGCAAAGGCGTCTTGCCGATAATGTCCTTGGCATTGACCTTGGCTTTGTGGGCGAGCAGCAATTCCGCCACGTCCTTGTGGCCATTGGCCGCCGCCATGCGCAACGGCGTCAAGTCAAAGGTGTCCTTGGCATTGACCTCGGCGTTACTGGCCAGCAGCAATTCCGCCACGTCCTTGTGGCCATTGGCTGCCGCGTAGTACAAAGGCGTCCACCCATTGCCATCTTTCCTGAAAACCAGAAGGGGATTGTCTTTGAGCAGCGCCTGGACCCTTTCCAAGTCGCCAACTGCTGCCACCTGCTGGAGACTGTACTCGGCTTTGTTGGCCAAAAGCACTTCCCCCACAGCCTGGTAGCCACCTTCCGCCGCGATCTGTAAAGGCGTACGGCCAATGCTGTCCCTGGCATTAATATCGGCCTTGTGGGCCAGCAGCAATTCCACCACATCCTTGTGGCCATACTCCGCTGCCAAGCCCAAAGGTGTCGAGCCGTTATCGTCTCTGGCATCAACCTCGGCCTTGTGGGCCAGCATTAATTCCGCGACGCCCTTGTGGCCTGCATTTGCCGCCCAGTGGAGAGGCGTCCTGCCGTAGTGCTTGCTGAAGACCAGGTCAGGATTGCCTTTGAGAAGGATCCGGACCTTTTCCAAGTCGCCCACTGCGGCTACGTCGTGGATACTGTACTCGGCCTTGTGGGCCAGTAGCAATTTCGCCACGTCCCCTTGGGCACCATACGCCGCCTCATGCAAAGGTGTCCCGCTGTTGTTGTCCATGGCATTGAAAACGCAGCCCAAGTTCACCGCCCAGTCCAAAGGCGTTGCGCCGTGGTTGTCCTTGACGTTGACCTCGGCGCCGCTCGCCAGCAGCAATTCCGCCACGGCAAAACGGCCCTGTGCCGCCGCCCCGTGAAGAGGCGTCGCGCCGTCGTTGTCCCTGGCGTTGACGGCAGCCTTGTGGGCCAGCAGCATCTCCACCATGTCCTTGTTGCACCAAGCCGACGCCCAGTGCAAAGGCGTAGCGCCGTTCTTGTCCTTGCTGTTAACCAAAGCGGGATTTTCTTTGAGCAGCACCTGGACCCTTGTCAATTCGCAGCCCGCGGTCGCGTCATGAATCTCGCCGCAGAAGGCGCTGCTTGTCCATGCCAGCATGACCAGCGCGACCGGCATGACGGCGACGCGGCGGGGAATTGGGTAATGGCGGCGCCGACTCAGGAAAGGGTGCACGTTATTTATGGTTGCCCCCCTTCGCTGGATGCTACACCGATTGTCTCGGAGCAGCAACCGCAGGTTGTCGCCGGTGGGGTTTTCACTATTTGGAGCTTGCAGCGTGGACGGAAGGGGCGAGTTTTGCCACTCCGGGCCAGTTGACAGCTGGTCGCCACGACGAATCGCGGTTTGATTCGTCGTGGGTTCGTCATCGGAAAAGGCAAACGCCCACGACGAGGAAGAGCACTCGTCGTGGCTGCCGGGTGAAAGCGGTTTAGGCGACGTCGGGAAGGGAAGCGAGCTGTGCCCGGCCGTATTCGAAGCCCTTCTCGAAGGCCGCGAGGTTAAGGGCCTCGGTTCCCTTGGGCACGGAATCCTGCACGGCCTTGCGGACGGAATCCGCCGTGGCGAGCGAGGTCATGGCGGTGACAAATCCCACCATCACCAGGTTCAGCACCAGCTTGCGTCCCAGTTCCTCGGCCAGCCGCGTGGCGGGGATGCCGAAGGTTCTGACATCCGGACTGATCTCCTTGCCGAGTTTGATGAGGTCTTGCTCATAGAGTAGGAGGCCGCCGGGTTTCAGGTCAGGGGAGAAGCGCGTGAAGGCCTCTTGCGACATCACCACCAAGATATCCGAGCGCGTCAGGTACGGGTAGAGGATCGGCTCGGGGGAGACAATCAACTGGACGCTGCACGCGCTGCCGCGGGCTTCGGGGCCGAAGCTCTGGGTGAGCGTCACATTCTTGCCGTCGAAGATGGAAGCAGCCCTGCCGATGATCATCCCGGCCAGGATTACGCCCTGGCCTCCGAACCCTCCAATGCGAATCTCGGCGGTGGGATTCATGCGCGCCCTCCCCGGCCGGCATAGCGGTCTTTGAGCGTCTGGCGAAGTTGTTGCTCCATGCTCTGCAGCAGGGTTGGTCTCTCGATATCCACGAATTTCCCCACCACGATCTCACCCTGGAAGCCGATGTCCACGTCTTTGGTACTGGCGCCGTTCTTGATGACGCTCTTCTGCTTGTAGAAGCGCATCGCCTCCAGGCTGTCGCCCAGGCGATTGCGGCGCTGGTAGAGCGTGGGGCAGGGGGTGATGATTTCGATAAAGCAGAATCCCTTCTTGTTGAACGCCTCGACCATGGAGCGCGTGATGTGGCGGACGTGAAAGGCGGTCCAACGGGCCACGTAGACGGCGCCCGACGATTCTGCCAGGTAGGGAAGATTAAACGGGCGCTCAAAGCATCCGTAGGGCGACGTCGTAGCCACCGCGCCAACCGGTGTGGTGGGCGCCACTTGGCCCCCGGTCATGCCATAGATGAAATTGTTGACGCAGATGACTTTCAAATCCGCGTTGCGCCGCGCCGCGTGGATGAAGTGGTTTCCCCCGATGGCGATCAAGTCGCCGTCACCGCTGTACACCACCACGGTCAACTCCGGATTCGCCATCTTCAGTCCGGTGGCAAAGGGAATGGCGCGGCCGTGCGTGGTATGGAATGAGTCGAGGTTCAGATAGCCCGCTACCCGGCCCGTGCAGCCGATGCCGGAAACGATTGCCACCTTATCGAGGTTCAATTTAGATTCGACCAAGGCGCGGGCAAAACAATTTACCGTGGTGCCGATGCCGCAACCCGGGCACCAGATGTGAGGCATGCGGTCGGTGCGGAGAAACGGTTCGACTGGGTTGACCGTGGGTTCCACCAGGGGTGCAATGCTCATCGGGCCGCCTCCTGGATTGCCTTCAGGATATCTTCGGGAGTGTGCACTGTTCCTCCCCCGTGATCCACGAGGACGGTTTGCGCCTTGCCGGCCGCGCACCGCTCAACTTCGTAGAACATTTGACCGTAGTTCATCTCCACCACCACGAAGGCCTTCACCTTCTCGGCCAGAGCCCGCAGGCGCTTTTCCGGGAACGGCCAAGCGACGATGGGTCGGTGCAGCCCCGCGCGGAGGCCTTCTGCACGGGCCATCTGAAGCGCGCGGAGGGCGACGCGGCTGGTGATGCCGTAAGCTACCACGACGACCTCCGCATCTTCGATGTCGCGCTCTTCGTAGCGCGCAATCTCGTCCACGTGATTGCGGATTTTGTTTACCAGCCGCCGCACCAGCTTCTCCTGGCCGCGCCAGTTCATCGCGGGGTAGCCGCGCTCGTCGTGCGTCAGGCCGGTGATGTGGAACCGGTAGCCGTCGCCTGCTTTCACCATCTCCGGGACTCCGTCTGGCCCCGGTTGGAAGGGCCGATACTCGGAGGGGGGCAGCGAGGTGTAACGCCGCGGAAAGATCTCAATCCGCTCCGCCGCCGGGATGACCACCTTCTCCGTCATGTGGCCCACGCACTCGTCCATCATGAACAGAACCGGAACGCGATACTTCTCGGAGAGATTGAAAGCGTCGATCATCAGGTCGAAACATTCTTGGGGCGAGTTGGGGCAGAGCGCGATGATTTCATAGTCGCCATGCGAGCCCCACCGGGCCTGCATCATGTCGGCTTGGCCGGGCAGCGTGGGCAAGCCGGTCGAAGGGCCCCCGCGCTGAACATCGACAATCACGCAAGGCGTCTCGGTCATCGCGGCCAGACCGATGTGCTCCATCATCAGGGAAAATCCCGGCCCTGAGGTAACCGTGAATGACTTGGCCCCCGCCCACGCCGCGCCCAGGATGGCGATCGAAGAGGCTAGCTCGTCCTCCATCTGGATGAAGACGCCGCCCACCGTGGGAATGCGTGAGGCGAATCGCTCCACAACTTCCGTGGAGGGCGTAATAGGATAGCCGGCGGCGAAATTGGCACCTGCCGCCAAAGCGCCCTCGCAGCAAGCTTGGTCGCCGTCCAGGAAGTGAGCGCCGGTCAGCACCGCAGCAGGATTAGCCTTCACTGGCTCCCACCTCCACTTCGGCAGTTTGAACTGGGACACGAATCCCAAAGATCGCAAAGTCCGGGCAGTAGAGCCCGCACAGGTCACAGCCTGTGCAACCCTGTTCGTTCGTAAGGTGCGGGGGATGATAGCCGTGGGTGTTGTAAGCGTCCGAAAGGGCTAGCACCTTGGGGGGGCAGAATTCGACACAGAACGCGCAACCCTTGCAGCGGTCCCAGTCGATTTGAACAACTCCACGATACTTGCGGGCTTTGGGGGTACTGGCTGGCGGTTCCGGCATTACCACCTCGAAGGGCAGGGATATCTCGCACCGTTGTCGGACTTAACGTCCGAATCACAGCCCTCTAGACGTTTATTGTGCATTTTTGTGACCCAGGCAGGATGCAAACGCCTCCTTGATCCTCTCGCACGCGGCATAGTCTGCTAAGGCCGAGTCGTCTGAGTCTCCCTCCCGTTCCGCCGCATTTCACTGATTCCACAGGGAATAGCTGTTCCTGGAATGCGTTTGACAAGCCAGCGAGTGTCCGTTTCCGGACAGTGATATCTGCAAAGCTGCTATCTCTTTCTTCAGGCCCCTCTGGTATACTACCGACGTCCGAGCAGGAAAGCCGGAGTTCGGGCGACAGCCAGGCGCGGTTCAGCGGAAGCTGTTGGGTGGAAGACGATCCCGTCGTGGGGCGCGCATCAGAAGTGGCCTCTGCGGGCCCACTGCTTCCCAGGCGCTGCCCCATCCTGGCCTGAACGGAGAGCCCCGCATGACGCGGAAACAAATCATCGTGGTGGTGCTAATCGTCCTGGCCGCTTCTGCTTTCAGTGCCATTGTGGGCTACCGCGGTGGGCTTAGGCGCTTCGCTCCCTCCCGGCCGCCAGTGGGGACGCTCCCGGGCGGGCAGACCGAAGCATGCGTGCCCATCGCCGACGCGGCTTCTCTCCTGGGAAAGAGCGGATGCGTCACGGGCCGAGTGCTGCGCGTCTTCACGTCCCGCGCCGGGAACACCTTCCTGGATTTCTGCCCGGACTATCGCACCTGTCCCTTCACCAGCGTGATCTTTGACTCTGACCGAAGCAAATTCGGCGATTTGGGTGCGCTGGCTGGGAGGCAGGTGGAAATTCGCGGCGCGGTCGTGGCCTACGAAGCGCGTGCCGAGATCATCATTCATGACCCGAAGCAAATTCGTGTTCTGCCCTGATGCTATGGAACTTCGCGTGTTGAGCCACCGTGCCCTCGAAGTCCTGGCCCTCGCGGCAATCCTTTCCGTTCCGTGCGGCGAGGGGGTCTGCCGCGTCCCTCAGCAGGGGCAATCCAGTGCGGCCGCTCAGGCTGCATCCAGCGCCGCGGTTCACCTGCGCCAAGGGCTAGCCCTGTTCGCGGCAGGTGAGGAAGATAAAGCGGAAGCGGAGTTCAAAGCGGCGCTATCACTTGAACCCAGCAACGGTGAAGCGTACTTCCGGTTGGGGCAACTGCGCTTGTATCAACGGAGGCTACTGCAAGCCCAGGCCGAGTTTCGGCGAGCAATCGAAGTCGCACCGGATTTGGCCCCGGCGTATGCCGCTCTGGGTGAGATCCTGATGCGCGCCGGCCAGCCCGCGAAGGCGCGGGAGCTTCTCGAAAAGGCAGTGGCTTTGGACCCGCAAGACATTCACAGTCAGTACGGGCTAGCCACGCTGCTGATGGAGGCCGGGGAGGCCCGACGCGCCCTGGAAATGATGGAGAGAATAGTGGCACTCCATCCGGACTTCATTCCCGCACGCGAGCAACTGGGCCTGAATCGCTTGCGCCGAGGCGACCTGGAAGGGGCCGCGGCGCAGGCAAGTGATATCCTCGCCCAGCAGCCCCAGGCGGCCGAAGGGCACCGCATCATGGCGCTCATGCTATGGAAACAGCGTGACTACGAGGGCTCGCTTGCCGAATGCGTTCAGGCGCTGGCCGCTGAGCCAGACTCCGCCCCAATGCTGGCCCTCCAGGCACTCGGTCTGTGGCAACTGAATCGCAAGAAGGATGCGCGGGCGGCATTCGTTCAGGCCGCAAAAGTCCAGCCCCAAGTGGCAAGCGGCGAAGTCTTCTGCCGGCTGATTCTGTGCGATGCGCAGGACGTGACGACCGTGCGCGAATTCGTGCGAAAGAACCGCTGGGTGCTTGCGCCCTCCCCGCCACCCTGAGGCCGGTCAAGCGTCGCGCCGAAGGAAGGAGTATTCCCCAGGGCTTGATTCTCGGAACGCAAAAGGCCGCAAATCTTTTGCGAGGCTCCGGCCGTTTTGGTAGAATCCCGCCGCCAGAGTTGACCTGATGCTGGATTTCGCCAGGATGGGAGCGGATCGCCGTGGATACGGGGAGCGGTGCCATCAAACGCCTTAGGGCGGATGCTTGAGACGCGGGAGGAGACGCCATGGGATATCTCGACAAGCTCGATCTGGACAGGAAGCTGGAATCGAAGGAAGAGTATGAAGAACTGCTGCAAGAATATCAGTTCAAGCTGTTGAAGCTTCAGCGCAAGACTGTGGAGAAGGGCATTGCCGTCTGTGTGGGCTACGAGGGGGCAGATGCGTCGGGCAAGGGAGGTAACATCAAGCGGCTCACCGAGTCTTTGGACCCGCGCGGCTACGAGGTTCATCCCATCGGCGCTCCTGGTTCCGGCGAAAAAGCGCATCACTGGCTGCGCCGGTTCTGGCTGCGCTTGCCGCCCCGGGGGCGCATCGGGATCTTCGACCGTACGTGGTACGGCCGTGTCCTGGTGGAGCGCGTCGAGAAGTTTGCCAAGAAAGAGGAATGGCAACGAGCCTACCGCGAGATCAACGAATTTGAGCGGACGCTGGCTGATGACGGTCTGATCTTGGTCAAGTTCTGGATCCACATCTCCAAGAAGGAGCAACTCGACCGCTTTAAGAAACGCGAGAAAGACCCGTGGAAAAACTGGAAACTGACCGAGGAAGACTGGCGCAATCGGGAAAGGTGGGACGCCTACATCGCAGCGCTGGAAGAGATGTTTGAGAAGACCGATACCGATTATGCGCCCTGGACCATCATCGAGGGCAATTGGAAGTGGTGGGCGCGGGTCAAGGCCCTGAAGACGGTGGTCAACAGAATCGAGGCTCGCGTTTGACCTATTCGGCAGAGGCTGCCTTGGCGGG
>JBEKCQ010000129.1:0-10437 GCA_050014795.1 Terriglobia bacterium
CTGCGCTACCCGCTCACTTTTGTGCTGCACAGGCGGTCTGCTGATCTGCCGGGCAGTTGACCTTCTGGAGACCGCACGCTCGCTCTGGCTCGTGAAGCTTCTTCTCAACAAACTCAGCGTACATGCACAACAAGTTCGGCCGTTTTTCAGGATCAGTCTGAAGAGACAGTCCTTTCTGGTACCAGCGGTCCGCGAACTCAATCTTCCCGGCGTAATCGTACATCCTGCCAAGGTTCCATGTATCAATGGGGTCGTTTGGCGCCAGTTCTACGGCTCTGCGCAGGAAGGCGATCGCCTTGTCCTCCTGTTTCAGCATCGCGTATACTGCTCCCAGGTTGCCGAGGACCTCGTGGGAATCGGGATAGCGCTTGTCGAGCACCTCCAGGAAGGCAATAGCCGCTTGGTAGTGCCTGTCCTCAAAGAGTTCTCCAGAATAAGCAATCCATGCCGTGAGAGCGTCTGCGCCCTTATAAGTCTGGCAACTCTCATCCAAAGCCTTAGTCATCTCGACGTATCGAGAGGAGATCTGGAGCAAATGGAGCCGTCCTTGATGGATGGAGAGGTCTTGAGGTGCCAGCTTGAGAGCCTGATTCAGATGGTCAAGCGCTTCATCGACGGCGTCCGAGCGGTATGTACTCGAAATGGATCGTCGGGCTCTAAAAAGACTACCTCCTTGTCTTTCCCGCAAAGGGCCACGTTCGCCAAACACTTATGCGCCTCAGCCTTCTTTGCCACATCGCTTGAATCGAGCCAGCTCGTGCACAGCTTGCCTGCCTCCGCGGACTTCCCTTCTTTGATCAGGCTTTGCCAATCGCTAGGGGCGGACTGCTGGCCGCCGCATCTAATACCTCGGACTCCTAACCCCGTGGCCAACAAGAAGAATACGGATAGGGCCTTCTTCATCGGGCGACTCCCACTGAAAGTTGTAGTCACGACGAGCGCTCTTCCTCGTCGTGGGTCTTGGGGTTTCCGCGACGACGCGCCCACGACGAATCCAACCGCGGATTCATCGTGGCTACCACCTACCCGCTTCATAATCTCGGGGCGAATGGTTCAATCCCGTGTTCAATTACACGAAAGCCGATTCCATGTATTATGCCAAGGATAAAACATAAGTAACCGATAGCTCCATCGCCGAATAAACGCAGTTGGTCCCAGCCTGGATAGACCAAGAAGACTTGAAATAGCATCGTGAAGAATCCGTACATGTAAGTGCCAGTATCATGACCAATACGGGGCGGGCCCACCAGACTACGAAACCGAGATGCATACGGCCACACACAGGTTAGGGTCGACAGCAGAATCGATGCACGCAGCCACGGCCATCTGGCGAAAGTGTGAGCGTCATATAGAAGGTAGATTACCAGTACAGTGAGGGGTACCAGAGCGACCCAAACGATGAGGGTTCTAACCTCGAGCTTGTCCTCTCGCGTCATAATGACCTCCCGCGAATGGGATGCTGGGCCTAACGTGCGACCGCTCAGCCAGGGCGAGTCAACCTCACGAAGTGTATCACTAACTCATCGGTGCGACCTCCGAAAGGGCCCGCGGGCCGGCGCAGACCTTTGGGTCTGCGATGCTCCAATGGCGCCTAGCGGCGCGCAGAGCTGAAGGTCTGCGCCAGGCAGTGTGTCATTTCTCATCTTGAGCCGTTGACTCGATTATTCTGGCTAGCCCTGGCTTGCCTCCTTTCAATTTTGCCTTTCGTATGTGATTTGGGAAATGAACAGGCAAAGATTCCAGAAGACTATCTGTATACGATTGGCTGATATTTTCTCGAATCCTTGAGAAGGACGTCATCTCAAACCCCTTGGCAGTGAGGTATTGGATTATCTGGTCTCTGGCGATCTCTCTGGCACGATCTCTGCTCGAGCCTGCGAGCATTGCCACAACGCCGATCACGTAGCCGAGCAAAACGACACCTAACGACCAGTATTTTGCACACAGTCCAACCTCCAGCTTTTCTAGTACTCCGACCCAAGCATTGAATACGAAGGGCAGCATTAAGAAGGAAATCAAAAACAGATCAAGTGGAGATGCCTCCTTCAGGGTTTTCAATATTGTCTTGGGGTCCATTTAAACCTCCCTTGAGCGGGTAGCCACGACGAGCGCTCTTCCTCGTCGTGGGTCTTGGGGTTTCCCGACGACGCGCCTACGACGAATCCAACTGCCGATTCGTCGTGACTGCCCCCTGTTGCATTAGACTGCCACTTAACGTCCGAGTCAAGGGCATGGCAGAAGGACAGTGACAAGTGACCAGGGACGAGTGACCAGGGACAAGTGACCAGTGACAAGTGACGAGTGACAAGCGGAAAGCAGAATTCGTCAGGACATTCGCTTCAACGTCAGGAGGAAAGCGAGCAGGCCGAACAGCAGGAACGCGGCACCCCCGCCGGGCAAGAAATACGTCTCGCGGCCGATGCCGGGTTCGAGCGCGGCCAGGTCGGGATCCGTGGGGCAGTACGACACAGGCACGTCGGCGCCGGAAGGATAACGCTCGAGAATCTCTTCCGCCCACTCTTTGTCGGTCGAGGCGCCGAACTGCCCGAAACGACGCACATTCGAGAAGTGCTTCTTGCCGCCGACCTCATACTGATACGCGAGGGGGGCGCGGTGTGCCGTTGACCGCACCGCGCCGCGTTCACCGACGTGGGTTACAGCGCTTTCGTCGGTCGACTCTGCGAATACGATGACTCCGCGGGCCGTTGGCCAACTCGGGCTGACGTAGGCGTGCCACAGGTTTTGCAGGCCGGGCACGAGCATTCCCACTCCGAGCAAGACCATGATGAGCCAGCCCAGGCTGAAGGCATAACGAGATACGGGAAGATCTCTGGTCATGGAGAGATAACCCAAGCCGGCCACGGCCGCCAGGACCAGGAACGCCAACCCCGCGACCAGGTACAAGACCACTTCCGCATGCACGCCCGGCTTGACCGTGGCGAGCGAGGGGTCGGTCGGATGATGGCGGATTTCGACACTCGAGCCCGGCGGGTAGCGCAGCAGCAACACGGTGGCTTCCGAGGGATCGCCCGAACCGAGCGCCTTGCCGAACTGAACCGTCTGGGTGGAGTAGTCGCGGCCGTTCACCTGGTAACCGAAAGTCAGGTCGGCGGAGTACATCGTGGTGCTGCTGCCACTGCGCTGGTCTTTGCCCACCGTCTCGGAAACTCCGGCCTTCAGAACCGTGGCGGGAACCTTCGGCCAATGCGCGCTGGCCAGGCCCCGCCAGATGCTGCGGAGTCCAATCAGGAGAGGAAGGCCTCCGACAACCACCAGGAACAACACTCCACCCCAGACCAGAATGCCTTGAATGCGAACCCGCAAGGCGGGGATGAACACCGAAGCGAAAAAGAGGATGGTGAGCAGGGGAAACAGAAGGAACAGCAACCTATTCAGCATATCTCCTCCCGGATCCGCCGCCAGCATATACCCGACCGCGCGGGTTTAGAAGCGCTCCCGCCGGCCAGTTCGGTCGACGCGACAGCGAGGTTACCTTGTGAGAGCGAGCGGCTCTGCCGCCCCGTTGTGCGGAAAGCCTCTGGCTTTCCGAGAGCGCCCTCACCCGTCCCGATCAAATCGGGACACCCTCTCCCTCAGGGAGAGGGCTGGGGTGAGGGGGTCAGTCCGCCGGAAAGGCGGAGCCTTTCCGCACAACCCAGCGGCGGAGCCGCATGGACGCGAGCACTTTTCACGCGGATTCGTCAGCGGAGGGTTGCGGTACTTGCTACAATGCGGGGCGCGACGTCCATTTCCTACGCAAGGCCGAGAGAAACTCCGGCAAGGAGGAAAAACCAATGAGCCATCATGGTACTGGAGCAAAGTCAACCGGCCCGCTCGAAGTGAATCGGCGGGAATTCCTTTCCGGCTGCGCTGCCTGCGCGGCGTCGGCAGTGTGTGTGCCGGCGCTGGCTGTCGCGGCCTCGCCGGCGGGAGCAACGCAGGCCGCGGCGACCACCAGCGATGAGAAGGCCAAGATCCGTTTGGTCTTCACGCACATTTCGCCGCAGCAGGAAACCTGGCCCTATCAGGGTTACGACTACGAGGCGCGCAAGAAAGAGCTGACCGCGCGCCTGCGCCAGGCATGTCCGAACGTCGAGTTCCTGCCCACCACCGTGCAAAGCGCCGACGAAGCCAAGAAGTTGCTGGCCACCGATCCGCCCGTGGACGGCCACTTGGTCTATATGGTTGGCATCTGGTCGGGCGCGGTGGAGGTTTTCGCGAATTCCGGCCGTCCGACCCTCCTGGTGGACGACGCCTATGCGGGTTCGGGCGAGTTTCTGATTCAGTATGCCGCCGCGCGCCGCAAGGGGCTGAAGGTGGCGGGAGTTTCGTCCTCGCGTTTCGAGGATGTGGTCGAAGCCGTGAAGTGTTTCGAGTGCCTCAAGAAGATGCGGTCTTCGGTGATTCTCGACGTGATCGACCGGCAGCCGAACGACGAGGCTCGGGCCATCGAGCAGGTGTTCGGCACGAAGGTCCGCAAGACGAGCGCGGAAGAAGTCAACGAAGCCTATCGAAAAGCGGACCGCACCCTAGCGCAGCAGTACGCCAAACGCTGGATTGACGAGGCCCACGCCGTGGTCGAACCTTCGCGCGAGGAAATCGAGAAGTCAGCCGTGATGTACGTCGCCATGCGCGATCTGCTGCGGCAACACAAAGCGCCGGCCATCACGGTGGATTGCCTGACGCTTTTCTACGGAGGCAAGCTGCCCGCTTATCCGTGCCTGGGATTCTTCCAGTTGAACAACGACGGCTTGGTGGGCGCCTGCGAGGCGGATTTGCAGTCCACCTCCACCATGCTGTTAATGACGTACCTCGCGGGGCGGCCGGGCTACATTTCCGATCCGGTGATCGACACCTCCAAGAACTGGATCATCTACGCGCACTGCGTCGCGCCCAACAAAGTCTATGGACCGGCCGGGCCGAGCAATCCCTATGACATCCGCAGCCATTCGGAAGACCGCAAAGGCGCCGCAGTGCGCTCGCTGATGCCGCTGGGCGAGATGACGACCACACTCAAGTTCGATCCGCTGCGCAAGGAGGTGGTCATCCACCAGGCGAAGACGGTGGAGAACATCGACGAGGACAAGGCCTGCCGCACCAAACTTGCCGCCGAGGTCAAGGACATCGACAAGTTGCTGGGCGAGTGGGACCGCTGGGGCTGGCATCGCGTCACCTTCTACGGCGATCTGAAGCGCCCGGTGGAAAACCTCGCCGCCCTCGCGGGCTTCAAGGTCGTTTGGGAGGGGTGACTGTAGCGTCGGTCGATGACCGACGAAATTCAACGCGGCGGGATTTTCCCGCCGCCGCAAGGACCTTCGTTTGAGGAGCCGCCAACGCCATCTTTACCTGTGGCAATCCGGCGGAACAACTGGTAGGATGCGGCAACTTCGCACGCGGGAGATACACACATGGTTAACATCAGCATCGGTGAGTGCCTGGGAAAAGGCTGGGAAGGTTTCCAGCGCCACCCGGGAACCGCCATCGGGGGCTTCTTCCTCTATATGCTCATCAGCGTGGTGGGCCAGAGCATTCCATTCCTGAACATCGCGTTCCTGATTTTCATCTCGGCGCCGCTGGCCGGGGGACTGGTGATGCTCTTCCTGCGCCTCGCGAAAGACGCCTCGCCGGCAGTAGGTGATATCTTCGACGGATTCGACAAGTATGGGAAGTTCATGGGCGCCTTCTGGCTCCTCTATGCCATAGTCCTGGCTTGCGCCATTCCGGCAATCATCGCGGTGCTGATTGCCGTTGCGGCACAGCGCCAGATAGGGGATGGGGCGACCGCCGCCCTAGCGGTTACGGGCGGGCTCGTCTCGGCGGTGATTGTGATTGTCGTGGCCATCCGGTGGGTGTTTGTATTCTTTCTGCTGGCCGACGAGGAAAACCTGGGCGTGATCGATGCCTTCAAGAAGAGTTCCGAACTCACCAGGGGATGGAGAGCGAAACTGTTCCTGACCCTGTTTGTCATGAGTCTGGTCTCGTTCCTTGGCATACTCCTCTTGATAGTCGGGATGTTTGTCACTGGCCCGATCGTGGGGATCGGTGTGGCGTGGCTATATATCGAAGCGAAGAGGCAGGTGATGGCATCACGAGGCAGCTTGGCGCCCCAACCCGTCACGTCGCCGCCGCCCCCGATCGGGTAGGCCCGGGACGGATGAGGCGTCTCATGAAGCGAATTCTCGGGGCCCTGTTACTTGTACTCCTGCTGCCGGCGTTAGCCTCCGCGCAGACCTCTGAGCGGCCGAAGGGCCAGGCGTACGTCTATTTCGCGCCGGGGGTAGAAGGCGGCGGGGAAGGGGTGCGAAGCGGGGCCACGGGGATCGGAACCGCGCAGATTGGCGGCGGAGGAGAATTTCTGATCGTCAAGGGTCTGGGCTTGGGCCTGGATCTGGGATATCTGGCCTCCTGGGAGCACTTCGCCGAAGGCGTCGCAGTCATTTCTCCGGATGTCTCCTACCACTTCTTCCCGCGCCAAGGCAAAGGGAAGGTCGTGCCGTTTGTCACGGCCGGCTACACCTGCTTCTTCCAAGCGGGTGGGCAGAGTGGGGCCAACGTCGGCGCCGGGATGCACTATTGGTTCAAGGATCACATGGGGCTGCGCTTCGAGGTCCGTGACAGCATGATGCTAGGAGGCGTGGCGGTACACGAGGCGGGATTTCGCATCGGTTTGGCACTCAGGTGACTGCGGCCTGCGTAGCGGCGGCCTTCAGGCCGCCAGGCAACAGTGGCAAGCTGAAGCCTGCCGCTACGGCTTGTGTAGCGCAGCGTGCCTCAATAAAGCACCACGTTCTCGCCCCACTCGGCGATGCGCTGCTGGAAGCGCTCCAGGATCCTGTCGCGCCGCGCCAATAGCGCCGCCACCTCGCCCTTGGTGAGATGCGGGTCCGTTCTGGCCAGGAGTTCCTTCTCATTCAACTGCCGCAGTTTCTCCAGCAGGTTCCGCTCACAGCGTTGCAGTTGCTCAGGCTTCGGGAGGTCTGTGTGCAGCCGGAAGGCGCGCGTGAAGTCAATCAACCAGATCTTCCAGTCCTCGGTGATCAGCACGTTTCCCGCATTGCGGTCGGTATCGTAGATGAGCTTGGCGAACACGTCCACCTTGGCGGTCTGCTCGGCCCACGCCTTCATGTTGGGCGGCATCAGGTTCAGTTTCCGGCGCATCTCCTCGTCCCACTTCCAGGGAACCCACCAGCTCAGCGCCCCCGATTCACCTTTCCATTTGCGTTCCACCGTCACCGGGACCATGTCGTCGAGGCCCAGCAGCCTGGCCAGCTCATAGGCTGCGATGTTGTAGTGGTAGGAGTCGCGGAAGCCAACCTCGCTGGGTCCGCCGGCGAACTGAACCGAGTTCTTGCGTTCGTCTATGGATTGGAAGGCAGCGTCGTGCGTCAGGGTGCCGTCACTCAGGGTCAGTCGCCAAGGATGGGTGACGCCTTTGCCGATTTCCTTCCTGTTGACTACTTTGCCATGGAGCAGGAATTCTCTCTTCTGCTCTTCCGTCAGGTTGGGTTCGGTCGCGGGGGTCTGCGCCTGCGCAGCGGCCACAAACGCTGCGGCGGCCAGGCAGACCGCCACGACCGACACCCGTGAGCGTTGCCCGTCAAACATACCACACCCCCGGACGTTGACCTCAGCCGCGAGTCTCCGTAAGCACGTCAGCGCAGTAGTCAGAGGCGTGCGTGCGTTGCCCTCGCCGCTGTCAGGCTGGCGCTGCGGGACCAGACAGCCTAGGGAGCATAGCGCAGATCCACTCGGGTGGCGTGGAACGCGCCTTTCTCATCGTACTTGCCCAGGCAGAGAACGTGCGCGCCGGTCTTGAATCCGCTGAGCTCGATGACCTCTTTCCCCTTCGTCCACTGCGTCGCACTCGAGAAGTGCACGACTTTATCCGTGTCTCCTTTGGTGCGAACGGTCAGGGTGGACGCGTCCTTATCGACGATCATCAGCGTGCCACGCACCCGAGCTTCCTCCGCCTTGGCGGCCTTCTTCTCTTCCTTCTTTTCCTGCGCGGCTCGTGTTTGCGCGGCAAGACCCAGGCCCACAAACACGGCAAGCATCATGAGAAGCAGAACTTTCCTCATTGCATCCTCCAGTGGTTATGCGCCGCGGTGGCGCGTGTAGTTTCCGATGGGTTTGGAGAACCTTCGCTTCGCAGGCAGAGTATAGGACGCACATCCAGGGAAGTAAAGCCGGTTTCCTCCCCACGGATGCTGTCCGCGGGGACGACCGCGACGCGCGAAAGCAAAACCTACTTTGCGCCGGCCGGTTTTCGAGAGAAGATTCTGCGCAGCGTCGCCACCACCGCCAAATCTGCTCGGGCGGGCAGAAACGCTTCGGCGAACGTTCGGCCGCGTTTGAGCGCGATCCAGATGGTAGCCGCGACCGCCGCCAGCCACACCAGCGCGTTCTGTGGGGAGGCCAGCGGCCAGCCGTAGGGCGTGAGGTACTCGTACCGGCTGAACGGGAAGAAATAGACAATCGACCAGTCGCGTCCGCTGCCCAGGAGGTCGCACAGCAGGTGAACGTGGAAGGCAACCAGGGAGAGGACCATGACCTTGAGCCGCTGGCGGGCGAAGGCCGTCCAGATGACGGTCCCGACCACTGCCGCTACTATGCCGTGCGTGAGGACGTGGTGATACTCGCTGTAGGCTCCCGCGCCGGCCAGCAACGTGAGCGCGTCAAGGTCCGGCGCTACGCCGGCCCAGGCCACCAGCCGGCGATCACGGCGCTCCGCCAGATGATGTCCGATCAGCCATGAAACTGCCAGATGAATAGGGACCTGCATGCTGGGCCTCCTTTGCGCGGGCCATGAAGTGCTGGAGCGGCGGCGTCCCCCCGCCGACATCCCGGATGAGAACCGACGATGAGGACATCGCCGCTACAGGAAGAGCCGCAACGTCAAACGACGGACGTTGCGCTACAGATGGCATCTGCACGATATCAGACTCCATGTCATCTGCAAGGGGAATTGGTTTCCTCCGTTTCGCTGAATGCTCTTGCGCGGGCGTGCAGGGCGGCAGTATGGTGTGAAGCGATCGTCTGCATCGGTTCGAGAGGAGGCTCGCGATGGATCGACGTTCTTTCCTAGCCGCTACGGCCGGCTCCTTTGCCCTGACGCACTTCCCCGCCCCGGCGCGGGCGAATCTCCCAGGGGAGAAGGGACTGCGTCTTTCCGTCACCTGGTGGTTGATGGGCAAAATGCCAGTGGGCGAGGCCCTGGCGACGCTTACCCACCACGGCTACGACGCCTTCGAGATGTTCGACTGGCGCGACTCGGCCGTGCTCGAAACCTTCGTCGTAGAGAACAAGAAGTATCCCCTGGCTTGCGCGTGCATCGTGGCCAACAAGGGCGTGGAAGCACGCGGCTGCGGCCTGGTGAATCCGCGGGAGCGTGAAGGGTTCCTGCGGGAGCTCAGCGCCTCGCTCGAAGCCGCGAAAAAAGTGGATACCAAGCGGCTCGTCGTCCTGACCGGAAACGAAGTGAAAGGTGTGCCGCGCGCGGAGCAGATGACGAATGCGGTGGCGGCACTGCGGGAGGCCGCACCCATCCTCGAAAAGAACGGCATCACCGCGGTGGTCGAAATCCTGAATACCTACGTGGACCACGCAGGTTACTTCCTCTACTGGGTGCGTGACGGGGCGGAGTTGGTGGATCGCGTGGGCAGTCCGAACGTCAAGCTGCTGTTCGACATCTACCACACGCAGATCATGGAAGGAAACCTCATCAGCAACATCCGGTCGAACATCGACCGCATCGGGCACTTCCACGTAGGCGATGTGCCCGGTCGGCACGAACCGGGCACGGGCGAGATCAACTACCGCAACGTCTTCAAGGCCATCTACGAACTTGGCGACCGCTATCAGGGCTACGTGGGTTTGGAATACGGCCACGTCGCGCCGCTGGAGGAGAATCTCGCCGCCGTGCGGAAATTGGCCAATTTCACGTAGCGGTGGCAACGTTGCCCGTCACCAATGTCGCAAGCCCTAGGCAGACTCCACCCTGAGATTAGGGATTTACGCCCCTCTGCCATCAGGCGTATGCTGAGGCGTGGACCTGGGGTGCTTTGCGCCCCTGACCCGCCATATTGTCACGGAAGGATCCCAAAGATGAATCGGCAGGTTTTCTTCCTTTCCTTGTTACTCACAGGGAGCGTCCTGTGTCTGCCCTGCCCTACTGCGGCACAGCGCGGGGGGGCGGCGGAAAGGCTGGATGCGGCCATGGGCGGCCGGGCGGACATGCCCACCGTTGCCATAGAGTACAACCAGCGACTGAAGTGGATTGTCTTCGGAAAGGTGCTGGCGCTGGACGGCAAACCCGTCAGCGGGGCCAAGGTGCTGGTGGACGTTGGCGGCGGCGGGCAGGGTCGGCGCACGCTCGACACCAATCTCCAGGGCGAATTCAGAACTGAATACATCCTGGATATCAAGCTCTACAACACG
>JBEKCQ010000130.1:0-13324 GCA_050014795.1 Terriglobia bacterium
CGCCGTGCTCTTGATTCGCTTGGCGAGTTTTTCGATCTTCTCGGCCCTATTCACGACCTGCAAGGAAAGGAGATTCTCGTTGGACTTGTCGAGGTCTTCTTGGAGGGCTTTGGCGAGCGCGGCCAGCTCCTCGGCATCGCGCTTCATTTTCTCGAAATTCTGCTTGAGGAGGTCGCGCTTCTGTTTGTGAGTGATTTGGGCGGCGGGTTCCTCCTCCTGGGTAGGTGAGGGCTCCTGGGCTTTGAGCGGGACAGGGGCCTGAGGGGCGTCCACTGCCGGAGGAGACATCGCGTCGGGCGCTCCGGGCGCAGTCTGAAGTGGCGCGCCCAGGCACATTCCCAGAGCGAACAAGAGAAGCACGAGCACCCGTGGCAACGGAGACTTTCGGAAGCACGAAAACATAGCCCGATCCTTTCTCCCACCCGGCGTGGCTAGCCGACAGTTCACGTTCTGAGCCTGGGAGGATTGTACGCGCACCGAGGCCGGTCGGACAATCCCGGCTTGCGGCCCTCGGCGCCGGAAGCGCAGGGCCGTGGGAAGGATGCCGGCAGGATGTCGGCGGTACGGATGCAGCAGGCTAACAACGAGCGGCTGTGCCGCTTGGTTGTGCGGAAAGCCTCCGGCTTTCCGCAGCAAGGCCTTTAAATACTTTATCTTTATTGGCCCGCTTTCCGGAAAGGCAGAGCCTTTCCGCACAGCCCGGCGGCGGAGCCGCATGAATGCAAGCGATTTTCACACCAACTGTCGCGCCGTGAGCTGTTCCACTCTGCGGGAGCGGCCCTCCGGGCCGGCGCGGCGAGAATCGCTCAGGTTTCCGATTCATCCGGCCGATACAGAAGGTTGGGAAGGGCACCGGAGCAGAGACGGCGGGGGGTGTAGTCCATGCGGATCTTCGACAGGATCGATGCCGTGACGCTGGAGCGCCGCGACTGGCAGTTGTGGGCGCTGGCCATGGTGATCATCTTCGTCCTGACGGCGGGCCTGGCCGTGCTGATGTATCCGACGGTTTTCTCCGCCGCCGAGGGGCCGACCGGAGTGCTCCTGCGGCGGAGCTTCCTGGGTTTCTGCCTTCTGTGCCTGCTGCTGGAAGTTTATCTGCTCGACCGGCAACTGGTGATCCGGCGCCTACGCACGCAGCTAGGGGAGGAGCAACGGCTGAAGGCCACCATCCTCGAGCAAGCCAGCGCGGATTTGCTCGGGTCCATGCCGGGGTTCAGCCATTTTCAGGACCGGCTGACCATGGAGTTCCGCCGGGCGGCGAACATCCAGGGGCCGGTCTCCCTGCTGGTGGTGGGTTTGAGGGTCTCGCGCGAGGTGTCGAGCACGGGAGGAGTGGCCGCGGCCCAGGGCGATGCGGCCAAGGTGCTGATTCGGAAGTTGCGCGGCGAGGACTCGATCTACCTGTTCCGCCCCGGCGTGTTTGGAATTGTGCTGCCCGGGGTGCGCGGGGCCGACGCCCTCCGCGTTGTGGACCGCTTGTACGAAGGCCTGGCCGACGCGGCGGGGGCGAGCAGCCGCTTCATGGCGGAGATTCGGATGATCAATTATCCCGAGCACACCTCGACGGCGCGGGAACTGGAACAGATGGCCGCCCGGTGTTTCCCGGAGAAGTTGGTCGCACTGCAAGCGGCCTGAGCACTGAGGAAAAGAGGGGAGGAACGCAGGCGCTTTTCTACGCGCTCGGCGGTTCGTAGCGGACACCGTAAACCTTGCGCTTGGTGCCTTCGATTTCCCGCTGGCGAACGATCTTGGCCCGCACTTCGATGTTCTGGCTCGAGGGGTTGTAGGGACAAACCACGATCACGCCGCCCCCCACGTGGTAGTTCTTCTCGCTGACGAAACAGAATCCGCCTTTCGAGATGTTCTCGCTTTTGGTGATCTCGACCCCGCCGTAGTAATCGCGGATCAGCACCGGGAGTTGCAGAGCGATGCGGCGGTGCCGCCGCTGCTCCACCCCTTGGGCGGCCCGTCGCGCCTGCGCCTGGGCTTCGGCTACCATCGCCGCCTCGCCGGGAGGGCCTTCCATGGCCACCACTTTTTCCGCATACCCCCAGGGAGTGACTTCTTCGCAAGTCACACAGGGCCGGGAGAGGATGCCGGAAGTTTCCAGGACTTCCACTTCCACCAGCGAGAGCCCCATCAGTGCCACGGCGTGACAATCCCGGCACTCCAGCAGCGCCTTGGAGTCCGCGTCCTCCGCCGCGGAAGCGGGCGGGAACTGAATTCCCCAGATGTTCTCCTTCAGATCCAGATACTCCACGCCCCACTCGCCGCCCTGCTCCGTGATGGGGGTAACCGGTCCCACCACGCGGAACTCGGCCTCCCGCCGGCCCACCAGGTTCGTCAGCATAAGCGTTTGGCCGTTGCGCAGGGGCCGGGTAATCTGAATCCGCGCTCCGTGGCGGTTCAGGGTAATGGTGCGGGCCGGATCCCTGAAGGAGCCGCCCTTCGTGTCAACGCCCTGAACCTCCAGCGGGATGGTCAGCATCAGGCGGTCGGATCGCCGTTTCTCGGCCACCATACGTTCTCTCCGCGAAGCCGTAGTATTTAGACCGCCCCCACAGTCTATGCCTAAGGCATGGTCGTTGGCAACCGGTTCGATTAACTTCCGGGGACGACGAACCCGGGCGGCTATTCACTACGTGGGTAACGTGGCAGGGGCCGTCCGGGGCAGGTATAATCACCCGCCGGGAAGGGAAGTGTTTCCCATGAGCTTTCGCGTGTTACTGGTCAACGCCGCGACCGAGACCGAGCGCCTTTTCCGGGAAGCGGTGGAAGCGTTTGGCGCGGAACTGGTGGCTCTCGACAGCGCGGAGACCGCGGGGCGACGCATCCGCGACGAACGATTTGAGGCCATTTTCCTGGATACCGCAAATCCCGCGGTCAGTCGCCAGGGTCTCGCGCAACTGATCCGCAAGTCCCGGCTGAACAGCCAGGCGGCCATCGTGCTCCTGGCCGATTATCAGGGAAGCGGGACGGTCACGGGCCAGGCGCCCGGCGGCGCCTCGCACCTGGTCCGGCCGGCCAGCAGCAAGGATTTGCAGCCCCTGCTCAAGGAGCTGCGGAAGAAGATTCGCGCCGACCGGCGCAAGTACCGCCGCTTGTCCTTCCGCACCCCCGTGAATTGCCTCCAGGGTTTGCGGCGATTCCGCGCCACCAGCTTCAACTTGAGCCTGACGGGCCTGCTGGTGGACGTCAGCGTGCCCTTCGAGCTGGGTGAGGAGTGGGAGGTGCGCTTTCAGTTGGTTCCGGATGAGCCGGTGTTTCACGCCCGCGCCCGGGTGGTGCGGGCCGAGGGTCCGAACCGCGTGGGCCTGGCGTTTCAGAGCCTCGAGAACCCTGAGCGCCAGCGCCTGCAGGGGTTTCTGGACCAGCACCTGCCGCCGCTGAAGTAGCCGCCGGCGGTGCGGCCGCGCGCGGCGAGAGCTGCGCCAGACGACTCGGCTGTCCCTGAGACTCCAGGGGGCTGGACAGGACTTGCCATGGGCGGAAAGGCGCGGTATGGTATCGGCGCGCCCGGCCCCCCGGGGCGGGCGATATCCAAGTAGTAAACGGCAGTTCCGGGTCGCGGGCTGCGGTGGACCGTGGATGGTCCGCCGCGCGGTGATGCTCTCCCAATCCGGAAGGTGATTACCCCAGCGGAGGATGGTGTCCCATGGAGCCTCATGCGCCACGTCGAAGCGAACGGGTTGCTATTGAACTCCCCATTGTGGTCTCGGGAGCCGACTGCATGGGCGACATGTTCTTGGAGCAGTCGCACACCGTGGTTATCGGCCGCCACGGCGCCAAGATCGTTTTGCAGCGTAAGCTGGGTCCCGACCAGGAAATCAACATTCGCTGTCACGCCACCGGCCGGGAGGCCGAGGTGCGGGTGGTAGGGCAGATTGGCACCGGCCCCGGCGGGACTTTTTACTATGGTGTATCGGCCCTGGACCCGGCTATTGACCTGTGGGGGATCGAGTTTCCTCCGCCGGAAGAAGGCGAGGCGGCCGTAGGCCGGGTCTTGCTGGAATGCGTGCGCTGCCACACCCGCGAACTGGTTTACTTGTACGAGTTTGAGGCCGAGGTCCTGGAGGCGAATCGCTACCTCTCGCGCCATTGCAGGAAATGCGTGGACACCAGCGTCTGGAAGGAAACCGTTCTCCCGGCCGGCGAAGAGCTTCCCCCGGAGACCGAGGCCGTTCCGGTAGCGTCACCTTCGGCGAAACGCACCAAGAACGACCGCAAGCACACTCGCCTGGATTTGAAGGTCAACGTGTGTGTCCGCGATCCTATGTACGGCGAGGAGGTCGTGGTCACCGAGAACGTTTCGCGCGGCGGTTTTCGCTTCCGCAGCAAGAAGCACTACGCCGAGGGCTGGCTGATCGAAGCCTCGCTGCCGTATACGCCGGGCGGGGCCAACATCTTCGCCGCCGCCCGCGTCATGTACGCGGAAGAATTGGGGAAGAGCGGCGAGAGCGTCTACGGCGTGGCCTACGTCCCGGCTGGCCAGGCCTGGACCGGACGCTGAGACTCCGTTGCTTCTGAACCCGCTGGATACCCCACCCGCCTGCGGTCTCTCCTCGCCTGTTGTGACGCTGCCGCAACCTGCCCCTAGTGTCCGGGAAAACTACACGAGTCTCATGGCTCAGAAACCTCTCTCCTGAGGCGGGCGTCGCTCGCCGCCTGCGTGCCCCAACTATAAGGAAAACCACCACTTAGTGCCCGCGCCAAACCTGGGTTTTGATGGGTCACATGCCGGGCTCATGGGTGGACGAAGACTGCCGATAAGAAGGCATACGGATGTTCCCAAGGGGGCAGTGTAGAAGCGCTGGGACCCGCTCCGAGCGGCTGATGGGGCTGCTTGCTGTGCTATGGGTGTCCTTGGGGGCGTGGGAGGGGGCGCTGGTTGCAGAGCCACCTCCACAGTTGCAGCAAGGGGTGGTCGTAACCGCCACGCTGCGCACCGCAGTACGGCTCACGGCGACGGTCGAAGGTGTGAGGATCCAAGGTGGCAATCTGGACCTTCCTGAGACTTCCGTTCGCGTCCGGCTTCCTCAGCTTATCCTGACGCAGGACATGTCAGCCGCCGCACTCGCTGGCTTGACGGTGATCGAGAATATCTCAATTGAGGGCAGCGACGTGACCGGAGATGCGTATCTCCTTCCCGTCGAACTTTTCGGTGAATGGAGCGGGCCCAAGTCGCACCGGGCTACGATATCGTTCCGCCTCCCCAGCATTTCCTGGAGCGCGCTCCAGAAGGTTCTCGCGGTGGTGGGCACGCAGCCTTCCGGTGCTGACTTACGCGCGCTCGCGCGAGAGGCAGACGCGTCCGGCAGCATGAACATTTCTCTGTCTCGCCGCCAGACTGTGCCAGTTTTCATCGGCTGGTTCATCCCGAAGGAGGGACTTGAAGGCGAACCAACCCCACTCCAAGGGGAGTGCGAAGTGACCTTGCAGGTGCCCTGAATAGATTGCGATAGTGCTCGGGGGGTGGCCGTCAGTGGCCAGTTATGGTGAAGACCAACTGAGCGGAAACGGGGCCGAGGTCGTCCGAATCTTCGCTGACGAACATCCCAATCACGCGTGAGAACATCGTGCCCGCTCGGGCGGCAGGATAAATCACTTTGCCGGGCAGGGTCAGGGGGACAGGCGTCAGGTTCTCGACGGAATCGCCCTCTAGAATCATGCCGGGCCGCATCTGTTGTGTGTAACGCGCGTATACCGCTACGGTGGCAGCACGCGTCGCGCCGCTGAATTTGGTGAGGAGCGTAAGCCGGGTCCAGTAGATGACCCCGCCGCGAACATGGGTCACCGTCATCCCGAGCGGTTTGTGCAGGCCCAGCCCATCGAGGACTCCGAAGTTGGCTTGATACGTGTTGCCAATCCCCGTGATGAGGAAGGACTGCGCGGAAGAAACAATCTGCAATTCGGTCTCGTTCGCTTGGCCCGTCTGAGCCCGGGCTGGCGGCGTCGCCGTTACGGTCAGGAAGAGGATGGCCCCCAGCCCGCAGGCCAGCCGTGCGGCTGACGACAGGCGCCTCCCAACGTGTCTCGCCGCGTGGTTTGACGTCCCAGGCGCGACGGTTCCGGCCTCAGTGCGAATTACCGTTCGGTGCTCCATTGGTCCCGTTGTTCTCGTAAACTGGAATCTCCAATTCCTCCACGTGCATGGGCTCGATGACCACGGTCAGCCGGGTCCCACCCGTTAAAGTCTTTTCGCTGCCGTTCACCTTGAGCTTTCCCCGAGCCGTCAGGGAGTACTCGCCTGGCTTCAGCCGGCGCACGATGAAACGGCCAGTCGCACCGGCGCGCAGTTGCTGGCCATCGACTTCGATTTCGGCGAAGGGAACCACAGGGTCATTGTTGTCGAACAGGCGATTGAGGTTGGCATCGAAATACACTATGCCGCTCAGGGTACGTTGGGCCCGCATCGGCTGCTCCAGGTACGAGTTCTGGAGGGGCTCCAAGGTCACCCGCGTCGTGAGTTCAGCCGGGATCTCGAAGCCCGGAGGAAGGGAATTCGCGTCGAGTTCCAGCGTGTAAGCGCCCGGGACAAGCCCGGGGAACTGAAACAGCCCGTCCGGACCAGACGTGGCCTTCTCGCTCACTCCCATCCCCTCGAGCGTATAGAGCACGCCTGGAATCCCCGGGGTCTCGGCGTCGGATCTTCCTTTTTCCTTGAAGTCATTGAACACCCTGCCGGTCAGGAGTGCGGTATTCGTCGCGGCAAACTGTACGCTGGTCTCGCGGCGGGATTTGATCTCGACGGCGCGCTGTGGGGCGGAAAGCAGCCGGACGGTTTTGCCCACCCCGTCGCCTTCCACATGCACCACGTAAACCCCGGGGGCCAGCCCCGCCAGCAAGAAGTGACCGTCGCCATCGGTCCGCGCGCGGTGGCCGTCGTTGAGCACCACCTCCAGGTCCGCAATGCCGGGCTCGCCGGCATCTCGCTGGTTGTTCCGGTTGTAGTCCAGATACGCCTCGCCCCGCAGCCGTCCCCGGGTCAGCCCGCCGAACACCGAGCTTCCTTGCGCACTCGAGCCAAAATAATGCGTCAAGCCCACACTGAGCACGTTCAGCCGCCGCCCCGACGTGGGGCCGCTCCCGGATGCGGTGTTCTGCACGAAGTTGTCAGTGACCAGGAGCACGTCACGGTCGCGGAGGCGATACTGAAGCTGGACCGCCGGATTGAAGAAGCGTTGACTCGACCCGAAGTTCCGCTGATCCACGAAGCTGAAGGTTTCCGCGAGCGTCCACCGCGCCCGCGTGTGTTGCGCCATCACCTGCATACCCAGGCTGCGCTGGTTGGTGATCAAGGAGGGCGGAAAGAGCACGCGGAGCACGGCGTCGTAGTGAACAAAAAACAGCGGGTCGGACATGAATTCGGCAAATAGCCACGCCGGCAGCAACGTGGGATTCAAGCGCAGGAACTGGGCGAGCGAGGGGACGTGACGCGAGTAGTCGAACCGGAACGTGAGGTTCGAATTGGACCGGCTGAAGTTCTTGCGCGTTTCGTTCGTAAACTGCCAGCCGTGGAAGCGATTGACCAGGGTGGGATCAAAGTTCTGGTTCCAACTGAGCTGCGCGGTGTTGTTCCACAGGGCCGAGAGTTGCCGGCCGTAACTTAACTGATAGTTGTTGTTGACGGACTGGTCGCGCGTCGCGCCCAGGGCAAACACCGACCGGAAAACCTGACTGTCGGTGGCGGTTCGGGTGTAGGTCAGGGCCAGCTGATTCTTCACGTTCGGCGCAAAGGTGGCAGACACCGTCGCGTAGCGGTTGTGGCTGAAGGCGTCGGAGAAGCGGGTGATCGAGGTAGTCTTGCCATCGCTGAGCACACTGCTGACCTGGAGTCGGGGGCTGAAGCTGTGGCGCAGGCTCACGTAGGTGGTCTCCTGGCCACCCGGCAACATCTGGAGAAACACCAGGGGATAGTGCCGCGGGAAGTGGGTATAGCGCGCGTCGAGTTCCGTCTTCTTGCGGTGGTAGCGCAAGGCCACGCCCTGGGCGGAGCCCGTACTGCTCAGGCCAACTTCGCCCTCCAGCTTCAGGTTGTCTGTGGGGAAGTAGTCGGCGCCGAGGTTGGCGATGACCCCTTTCGACCGATCGTAGAGGCTGGTGGAGCGCTGCAAGAACGTGAACGAGGAGCGCAGTTGAATATCGGGCCGCAGCCGGTAGGAGAGGTTCGCGCCCGCCGCCACGCCGGGATTGGTCCCGATCAAGGATAGTCCTTGGGGCACAATACCGGAGAACAAGGTAATCGTCTTGCCGGAGTCCCGGTACTGCACGTGCGCCCCGCGCAGCGTCACGTAAGAAAGAGAGGTCAGCCCGTTGTTCACGCCGGCATCCAGGAGTGTGAAGCCCCAGTGTTTTGATTCCAGGTGGAAGAAGGTTTCCCGGACGCGCAGCCAATCGTTCCCCGTGGTGCTGAACGTGCCTTGCCCGCCCAGCCGGTTCAGCAAGGTCGTCGTGCCGGTCAGGGTGTAGGGGCCGGCCGGGGCGGTATAGTAAACGCTCTGCTCCAGAAATGGCTCAGACAGCCCCGCCTCATTCTGCGCGGTGGTCAGGGTGGCGGAGTACGTGCCGAAGCTGGCGCCACGGCGGGGCTGGGGAAGGGGGAGCGTCGCCCGATGGAACGCGCTGGGCGGGTATTCCACGCGCACGTGGACCACCGTCTTCCCGGTGGCCGTCCACACGAAGACGTAGGTCTGGCCCATCGCCAGGGCAGTCAATTCCAGACCCCCCGCCTCGTCAATCCTGGCCGCCACGAACTGCGGGTCCAGCACGCTAATCGACTGAGGCTGAATCACCGGCAGCGTTTTTTTCTGGGTGATGTAGAGGAGAACGAACTGGACGTCGGTGGATTGCGCGAAGGTGACCGCCGGGAGCAGGAGCGTCAGCCCCAGCCCCAAGACAAGACATCTCCCGGGGCCTTTCCAACAGGGAACCTTACTGGACCGTGAATGATTTCTCTTCGACCAGAGACTGATCCCGGCCATAAATCAAAGTTGCGACGGCCGTATATTGACCGGGGCTCAAGGCCCCGGCATACGGAATCTTGATCACATCACTTTGGCCCGGCAGGAAACGTTGCGGTTGAATGCGCGTCTTGCCCACCAGGCGGTGATCGGGAGTGAAGATGGCCAGTACTCCTTGGACCATCAGGTGCACATTGCTGCGGTTCTTCAAGGCCAGGGAGTACTTGAGCTCACTCGCTTCGGCGGGCGGCGTCACCTCCGAGCGTTCGACCTCGACCTGATAATGCTCGGTGCCGTCGATCGCCACCATGGTGAGTACCCCGAGGCGGGACACGATGGAGATGCGTGGCTGCCCCGCCGTGGGGGGCGGAAGTTCAGGGCTTGCCGACTCAAAAAAGGCCACGCTGTAATACCCCGCCGAGGCGTCTTTGGGCACGGACAGAAACAGCTTGATGCTGCCAACGCTGTTCGGCTCCACGGTGACCTCGGCCGGATCAAACGAGACCCAGCCGGCCATGGAGCGCAGGGGAGAGCTACCGGGGGGACCAAAGACCTTGTCGTTCTTCTCCGTTATCCACCAGTCCCAGGCGTAGGCGCGAATCTTCACCCGGGCACTCGTATCGTTGCCCAACTGAAACTCCTGCACGGCCGTCTGGCCGGGCCGCATCACGAGGTCCAGTATGGCTGGCGAGACCCAGAGAGAGCTTTCCGCGCCTGCGCACGGGGCAACCGATATCGTCCACGCCAGCAGGATCCAGGCTCCCCGCGGCAGCCTACTCCCGCCTCTGGCGTTCGCATTCTGCGCCATGGTTTAGTTGGTCGAGACCGTGCCCTCCAGACAGACGGCGCTCCGCCGTGCCTTAGAGAACGGTCATCGTCAGTTGAATTACGCCGTTAATGGCCGTCGTCGGGGCGGCGTAAGTAGACTCACCGCAAACCAGCCAACCCATATAGTTCGTGGTGTTCGTGTTCTTCGTGAACGCTGGGAAGATGGCTTGGTCGCTGGTGGTCAGCGCGATGAGGTTTCCGGACGACCCGTCGGTGCTATTGGCAAGGAAGACGGCCGTCGCGCCACCCAGGGTTAAAGTGCTCTGTTTGACATAGACAATCCCGGTTGCATTAGCGGAGCCTGTCCAGGTGCCCCGCAGCGTCACCGGGGTTATCCAAGCCGCTCCTGCGGTCGAGCAGGTGGCACCCCCACTGACTCCCGTCAAAAGCGTGACCCCGGTGATGGGTGTGGTCAGCCCGATGCCGTCGATATTCCCGAAGTTCGCGATGGTGTAAGCCGAGGCGGTGCCGGCCGGACTGACCGCCAGCCCGAAGAGCCCGGTGTTGGTGGAAACCGTAAGCCGCAACGCCGTAGCCAGGGTGGCGTTCACTGTCACCGTGGGCGTGGGCGTCCCGGCTTGCGCGCTCGCTTCAACGCTCATTACCAACAAGAACAAAATAGTAGCTGCACTTACTCCTAGTCTTCTCAAGTTGTTGATCCTCCTTTATGCGTCGTTTTGTGACTACGGGATACCGATTGTGCGCGAGGGAAAAGGCAACGTATTTCAGGCGCAAGCAAGATCGCGACGTGCAGCTTAAGCCCAGGAGCTACACGCGCCCCCCCTGCGCCGGGGAGGCTGAGATTCGCGGCCCACGTTCCGCCAGCTAAATCCTGAGTGAGGGACCTTGCCTGTCAGTTATGACTCCCACCAGCCCGATGAAGTCCTGCTGGCCAAACGCGTCGCGCTCACACCATTGATGCCTGCTTGGCCAGTCCTTGTCAAGTATGCACTAAGTCAATAAAAGTTTTGCCAACGGGAGCCTTGGCGAGCCCAAAGCCAAGACCTGAGTTCTGAAACATCGCGCGATTCGTGACGTCTCCTTCGATGGTTGGGGGTCTGCAACGTAGCGAAGGGGCTCATCCTGTGCTAATGTCTAGGCCTCGCGCCTTCGGCAGCCTAGCTCGGCACATTCTCTAGGTAGCGCCCTCGGAGGAGAAACCAAGAGATTTTGAGCAGAAATCTGCGATAATCCGTTTTCTTGCAAAGTTGGGGGCCAAGCGGCAAATCATGAAGCTTCTTCTAATCAACCCGTGCAATCCCGTAGTCAGTCTGAGCAAGATCCAGGGGTGGAAGCACCTGAACAAGTACCGGGTGTGGAAGCCGCTGGGGCTGCTGGTCCTGGCGCGTCTCACCCCGCCAGGCTGGGAGGTCGAGGTGATCGACGAGAACCTCGGCCCGGTCGAGGCCCAGACCCTGCCCCGCCCGGACCTGGTCGGCATCACCGCCTTCACCTCCCAGGCCACCCGCGCCTACGAACTGGCCGGGCTTTTCCGGGCGCGGGGGGTCCCGGTGGTGCTGGGGGGCATTCATGCCACGATGCGCCTTGCCGAGGCCTTGAGCCACGCGGACGCTGTGGTGACGGGCGAGGCGGAGGCGGTGTGGCCGCAAGTCCTGGCCGATGTGCTGGCCGGAACGCTCCAGCGGGTCTACGCTGGCGGACCGGTTTCAACGGCGGACATCCCCCCGGCGCGCCACGACCTGCTGGCGGGGCGCTACCACTTCGGTTCGATCCAGGCCACCCGGGGCTGCCCCTTGAACTGCTCCTTCTGTAGTGTGACGGCTTTCAACGGCGGGCTGTTCCGTCATCGGCCGATCGAGAACGTAATCGCGGAACTGCGCCAGATCCGCGAGAAGATCATCCTGTTCGTGGACGACAACCTGGTCGGCACCCGCCGGGACCACATCGCTTACGCCAAGGATCTGTTCCGGGCGATGATCCGAGAGCGTTTGACCCGGCCCTGGATCTGCCAGGCGACGATCAACTTTGGCGATGACCAGGAACTGCTGGAATTGGCCGCGCGGGCCGGTTGCCTGGGGGTGTACATCGGCTTCGAGTCGCCGACGGTCGAAGGCTTGCTTGCCCTGCACAAGAAGTTCAACCTCCGGAAAGGCGGCGATTTCCGTGCTGCCGTGCGGCGGATCCGGCGCCAGGGAATCACCGTGATGGGCTCGTTCATCCTGGGGATCGATACGGACGGGCCGGGCATCGGTGCCACCATAGCGCGCGCCGCCGAGGATTACGGGCTCGACATGGCCGACGTCCAGATCCTCACGCCGCTGCCGGGGACGGTGCTCTTCCAGGAGATGGAGCGGCAGGGGCGGATCACCGCCCACAGCTATCCCGCCGATTGGCAGTACTACACCTTCTCCCACCCCGTCTTCCAGTACCTCCACTTCACCTGGAGCGAGCTGGTGCAGGAGAAGAATCGGTTCCACGACCGGTTCTACTCCTACCCCAGGATCCTCGTTCGTGCGTGGCGGATTGCCCTCACCACGCGAAACCCCAAGAAGGCGCTCTTCGGCCTCATCACGAATCTGACCTGCCGCTACAGTCACCTACTGGACCGGAAGGTCTACGCGCTTCGCCGCGCCCCTCCGGAAGCCACCTTGCCGACGCCAGAACTCCGTCTCCAGGAGGATTAGGGCTTAGCCCCCAACAAGCAGTTGGGATCCGGCCCCGTGCCGAGGATGTTTTCTGCCAAGACACTCCCCACCCCTTCGCCCGCCGAACCGGGCCCGGCAGCCCGGCGCAGGGGGAAGGGCAGTTTTGGATCGCCCTGTCTCCTATCCCGGCAACGGGCAGTGGGGCAGCCGCTTTACCTGATAAAATTCGTCAGGCCGTTTCGTCAAGAACGGGCACGTAGCCCTGCCGGTTCAACGCGAGGCGACCAGTTTAGGCCTTCCATGCGGCTAACTCGAAGTGCTTCAAGTAGTTGCCTGCCCATCAGGCCGGACAATTGACATTCCATTTGGCATGGCAGTTGCTGAAATCATGTTGGCCATTCCTGCAAATCCTAATGTTCCCTGAGATTCCGGTCGATATGACCTATGATTTCCATGAATGGAAGCACAAAGGGAGGAGAGTAATGAGGAAGAACTCACGCGGCTTTTCGCTGATTGAGCTGCTGATCGTCGTGGCGATCATTCTGATCATCGCGGCGATTGCCATCCCGAACCTGCTGCGTTCGCGGATTGCAGCCAACCAAGCCTCGGCGGTGGGATCCCTGCGCACCATCAACACAGCAGAGATCACCTACGCTTCAACCTATAACAATGGGTACAGCCCGACTCTGGTCTCCCTGGGCCCCGGGGCTAACCCCCCGACAGCTGCGGCCGCAGGCTTGATCGATAGCGTGCTGGCCGGTGCGACGAAGAGTGGCTACGGCTTCGTGTACGCAGCCACAGCGCCGACAGCTCCCAGCACCAGGATCGACCGCTACACCCTGAACGCCAACCCGACCACTGCGGGAACCACCGGATCGAACTACTACTTCACTGACGAATCCGGCGTGATTCGCCAGAACAGCACGACCG
>JBEKCQ010000131.1:0-9648 GCA_050014795.1 Terriglobia bacterium
GTCAAAGGAGCAGGCGCGGTAACGAGTTCAAAGGGCCGGTCAAGAACCTCCTTTGCGTTCACCCGCAAGACCACATTACGGGCCCCGCGCGGGACAGGAATCTCGGGATTCGAAGCCACGGGGTTGCCATCGATGAACGCCGACCAGGGACCGTCGAGGGCCGGAACACGAAGTGCCCGCGCGAGCGGAAGCGTCGGGAAACGAAGCCAGCGGAATCCCCAGTGGAACCGCATTCTTTCGCTCGGCAGCTGACGAGGATAGGCAATGAGTTCCCTGATATGGCTGCCGTCCGGCCGTTCCACCCGGCAGGTAAAGGCAGCTTCGGTAGGCTGCGACGCGTTATGAAGAAACTTCAGCAGCAGGCTGTTCCAGCCCGTATTGAGCCGCACCGGAATCCGGAAGGCAAAGCCATCCTTAAGCTCGTTGTAAAGCGGTCGCACCCATCGTGAGTGCACTTTCCGGCCATTCAACCAGACCGCGTTAGGGCTTGGCGTGGCGAGAACCGCGACCGCATCCTGCGCCTCTCGGACATAGACGTTGCTCTGCGCAAACACAGTTCCGGCGGGTGTGCGGCCCAACCTCAGAGCCCCTCCGTAATCAACAACATTGTTGCCGGGTGCGTAGCGCCCGTCGCGTTCCGGGATGAGACCCCAATCCCAGCCCATCTCGGGCTCAACAACGACGCGTTCCTCGGCGGTGTCTACAACGAGCCAACGAACTTCCCGGCCCGAGTCTCCCTCGTAGACTGCCTGGAGGTTGATCCCCTGCTCGGGTGGGTAGGCTTGCTCCAGACCATGGTCCCCTGGATTGGAGAATGGCCCGATCAGGTTCCACTGCCGGATAGAACAGTTCATAGGAGATAACCACAGGTGGTTCCATTGCGTGCTGTGGGACTCTTCCGCAAACCAGCGCTCGCGTAATCCGTGGTCTTGCGGGTCATCCCTCACGTCGGCATAAGGTAAATCAACCGTGGGTGAGTCAACCGTCACCGTCCACTCGCCGGTCAGCTCGAGCGGAGCAATCGGAGGTGGGCGATAATCGCCGCGATAGACCCTCTCGCCATCCCGGAGCTCAACAAAGGCCGTGTCTTTCCCCACCAAGGCGCGCCCGTGAACCAACGCTTCGTTCGAGTCGGCGCGCTCCACGACCAACTCATCCAGATTCGTGCCCTTGAGTTCCAAAGTCTGAGGCGGTCCTGAAGGATCGAAGACTACGTAAGTCGCGTCCCACGGCTGGAGCGTCAGACGCACCAGCGAACGAGAACCGGTTGTTTGATAGAAGACAGGCGCGCGCTTTCCTGTCGCCGCGTCCCAGCGTTCCGGACGTCCACTCGCCCGGAATCGCATGAGGTTCGTCCGCGGGTCCGGCGTATCATTCACCACCCAGTAGAAATCGATGCCCTCCTTCTTCTTGTGCAATACATAGAGATGATCAGCCGGCCCGCTCACCACATCAACATCATGGTCAACAATCTGGCTGAGCAACGCGACGACATCCTCGGCCGGACCGGGTACGAAATAGGCACGTCCGCCGCTCGAGTTCGAACGCATGGTGAAAGGCTCAAGCGTGGGCGCGGTATCGAACATCGATTCCCATAGGGCCTTCAAACGGGAATCGTCTCTGCCCCCTTCCACTGAGATGATTGGCAGCCGTCCCATGGCAATCACACTCCCGCCGGCGCGGAAGAATTCGGCGACGCGCTCCGCTGAGGCGCGCCGCATGGTGGACATGGGGGGAAGTACCAAGGTACGGAAACGCGAAGTAGAGATGAGAAGTTCGCTGCCCTCCACGCGGCTCTCGGCTAGGTAGGAATCATCAGCCACTTGGTAGTCGAGCCGTTCCTCGGTGAGCCGCAGTTTCAACTGCGCGTAACGCGAGTTGGTTGCGACAGCATCCTCGGACCAGTTGGGATTTGCCAGGATTTCTCCAGATCCCTCGGCGCGAAATGAAGGTGCCGACTGTCCCCAGACGGAAACCTGCGGGTAGTAGAGAAGTATGTCCGCAACGTGGTGGCTTGCGCAGTTCATGAAGCTGATGCGCCGCATCTGGTCAGCGTAAGCGCGGAAATAAGGAAGAAACGGCTGGCTACGGAACCAGTCGGGCGGGAAGTTGATGCGGTTGAGATCGTAGTCAAAAGCGTGCGGAACGAATTCACCCACATTCCACGCCCCCAGGCAGTTGGAGACTCGCCGCATGCGCTCCGGTGAAAGGTAGGACTCGTTGCCCTGCACTCCCTGGTTTTCACAAATGACCCGGCGCCCCTCGAAATCGGCGATAGAAGACAACTCCTTCAGCCAGACCGACTGACGTCCCCATTCCACGAGCGAATCGCAGCCGGGATTACTCATGGCGCGCAAAATGCGATAGAAATCGCCCTGGTACGGAGGCCCAAAGAAAAGCGACTCCTCCCAGACGTGCGCGGAGTACTCCAGCTTGTGCTGCTGACACCAGTTGTTTATCTGTTTGAAGAAGCTGTTGGAATACAGATCACTGATCACATCCAGGTAATCGCACCGGATTTTCTCGCTCTTGGGGCCAATGTCATGAGTCAGTGCAGGCAGCAGAGGCTCGAGGTCATATCCTTTCTTCTGTCGAAAGGTTTCAAACAGGCGAGGCGTCCACGCCAGCTTCCCGCCATACGTACCCTCGTGATCCGCAAACGTCGCAGGCAGGGCGTTGCCAAAGTATTCCCCGTAGCGGCGATAAAATTCCTCGTAATAGATCTCGATGAACTTGCGCACCGCCTCCGGGTTCATCAGATCGACCGTGCCGCCGTCCGGGCCGTGTGTCGGCTCAAGGACGTAGGTTATGACCAGCCACTCGCCCGCTGGAGCTTCCCACGACAGGCTCTGCGCGCCGCGCTCGAATGCAAGGGTGCGCAGACTTTCACCCTCCATGCGCTCGGAACCCAGGCGCTTGCCCGCCACCACCAGCGCTGTCCCTTCCGGCAAGGCGATATCCACGCGCTCTCGATCTCGTACTGTTTTCTCGACCGGACGCAAGCGGTGCATACGAAAATCCGGATTGGCAGCAACGACCCGGCTCTTGTTGATGCCGGGCATCCAGTAGTCTCGAGCTTCGCCCGAGGGCCACTCGAACTCATCCACCATGCAGAGCGAAAAACCGACCTCGCGTGAGACTTTGAGCGCGACGCCCACCGCTTGCCACCACTCTTCAGATAGGTATGGGGTCTCAAGGCCGTCACGATTGTGGACGTAGGCGCCGAAGACGCCGTGCTCCACCATTTGCCGAATTTGCCGCCCGAGTTCCCCGGTATCGAGCCGGCCGTTCCAGAACCAGAAGGGACGAATGCTGTGCTTGCGATCGGGGTCCTGGAATTCCTTGTGCAGGGACTCAAGCCCGGTCAAAGCCGACGAGGGGCGCGCGGACACTCGCCGGACGTCTCCAAGCCACAGTCCTCCGAGGCCGGTGGCAGTAACACCAAGAAAATCTCTGCGTGTCATTGAGGTCATGGCTGAACCTCCCCATCGTGCCACTTGCGAATCAGCATTGAGCTGGTGGTACGGAGTTGTTATCCAACTCCGCGGCTTCTCGATCCTTTAAAGACAAAGGACCGCAGACCTATAGACCAAGCCTGATGGCATATAGACGCGCTACCCGCTGTCCGACATGCTGCACGGTTGCCATTCCGCAGGCGTCTGCGAAAGCGAATTGCTTTTGTAGACTTCCAGACCAGGGCGCGTCAAGCGGAGAAAATGGAACCCGTCCAAGCCAGGGACTCATCTCGTCTGGTAACGCTCTAGCTGAGGGACTCCGAGGGTGTCCGATTTAGCTCCTAATGGCGAGCGCTCATAATGGCAATGAGCGGAGTGATGGATCCGTATCCACACCAAGAACTCCAATCACGCTGATTCCACAGGCACTGGTGGCCATGATCAGACGCACAGGCGGCAATCGGACCCTGGTTTGACCTGCAGAGAATCAGTCTGTAATCCTTGGGCGGCACGGAGTTTTCGCGACCTACAGCTACCACCGGAGATTGAGTCATTGCATCGCTCCCGAAAAACAGGCTTCCCGGAAAATAGGACGACTGCGCTTTGAAAGCGGACCAGACTCCTACCGTCCTGGCATCAGTGAGGAGTAGTCGCCTTGTTTAGCAACGATTCCGGAGGGCCAGTGGGGATTCCGGTTGGATCACGGCGCATCCGGACATTATCAGACGGATCACAGTCCTGGCGCATAGCCCGGAGAGTAACTTCCGTGTGGGCTACCACTCGTTCACCAACCCAGACTTCACAGGCCCAGGTTCACCAAAAGGCTGTTCCATGACGAAGACACCTGGCTTTTGTACGTCTATAATTGCCCGGCTAACCACCCGCTGACAAGGAGCATCCATGTTTCGACGGACTGCAATCCCATTCTTATTGGTGAGTATCTGCCTGGCGCAGGACAACACCTCCCGCATGGAGCAGGTGGTTCAGTCCTACGTCGAGAACAAGCAGTTTATGGGCTCCGCGCTTGTCGCTCGGGACGGGACAGTATTGCTTAACAAGGGCTATGGGTTTGCCAATCTGGAATGGGAGGTCCGGAACTCACCCACGACCAGGTTTCGATTGGGCTCTATCACCAAGCAGTTCACCGCGGCCTGCATCTTGCTACTCGAGGAACGTGGCAAACTTAAGGTTGATGATCCAGTGAAGAAATACATGACCGATGCTCCAGCGGCCTGGGACAAGGTGACCCTGTTCAATCTGCTGACCCACACCTCGGGCATCCCCGGCTTTACTGAATTTCCCGACTACGCTTCCTCGGAGGCCATTGCGACAACTCCGGAAAGACTGGTCGCGCGCTTTCGTGATAAACCGCTCGAATTCCAACCGGGAGAGAAGTGGAACTACAGCAACTCCGGGTATGTGTTGCTGGGTTACTTGATCGAGAAGATCAGCCAACAGAGCTACAGCCAATTTGTACAAGAGAACATCTTCAACCCTTTGGGCATGAAGGACTCGGGATACGACTCGAACTCAGCCATTATCCCGCATCGCGCTTCGGGTTATACGCCCAGCACCAAGGGCGTGATGAATACCGGTTTTATCGACATGAGCATACCTTTCTCTGCTGGCGGGCTGTACTCCACCACGGAAGACTTGCTGCGCTGGGAACAGGGCCTTATGGGAGGCAAGCTGCTGTCGTCCGCTTCGCTGCAGAAAATGACAACGCCGTTCAAGAACGATTACGCGTTCGGGCTCGCGGTACGCACGGTGAACGGGCACAAATTGATCGAGCACGGTGGTGAGATCGAGGGCTTCAACACCGAGTTGGCGTACTATCCAGAGGACAGACTGACCGTGGTTGTGCTCGCGAATCTGAACGGACAGGCACCAGAGCAAATCGCGAGCAAGCTGGCTGCCGTGGTGCACGGCGAGAACGTCGTATTGCCTTCAGAGAGAAAGGAAGTCACAGTTCCGCCTGCGATCCTGGCGAAATACGTCGGCACGTATGAACTGGCGCCGGGCTTCGATGTAGTGATGACGCTTGAAGGTGGTCAGTTAATGACGCAGGCGACGGGGCAGCCCAAGTTCCCGCTGTTTGCGGAATCGGAAACGACGTTTTTCCTGAAGGTCGTAGATGCGGAATTAGAGTTCTTGAAGAACGAAAAGGGCGACGTGACGCATTTCATTCTTCATCAGGGTGGGCGGGACACGAAGGGTACAAAGAAATAGGGACGAGAAAAAAGTCTCCCAATGGTTGTTGATGTCAGAGGCCGCAAGCTGCCCGGATAGTTTCCGAATCGGCGACTATCCAGGAGTTGAGCGACTTCGCTCTACACTACGGCGTATCTATGCCGTGTGTCCACTCGCGGCAAGAGGGGGGAGTATCGGTTGACACGCAACGGGGAAAAGAGTAGCGTCCGCGTTCAGTAACGTGAATTCATCTTGAGGGGGTGAACTCTTGGCCGATAAAATGTCACCATCCAATCTGCGCGAGAGCGCGGATTCTTCTCAACCCGACAACAGTCGACGAGAGTTCCTGAAAAGCGCTACCACCGTCGCCGCCAGCCTTATGGTTCCGGCCACGCTCCAGGCAGATACCTCAAATCTGCTGCCGACGGTGAGCCTGGGACCACACCGTGTGACGCGGCTGATCGTGGGAAGCAATCCCATATACGGCTACTCCCATTTCAATCGTCAGTATGACCAGCACATGCTGGAGTGGTTCACGGATGAGCGCGTCGTCAAACTCCTGCTGGATTGCGAGAAGGCGGGGATCAACACCTGGCAGGCGAGTTTCAATTACCACCTGAAGCGGCATATCCCCAAGCTCCGCGAGGCCGGGGGCAAGATCCAATTCATCTGCCTGGCGGCGTCGTGGCACTACGACGAAAAGATGTCCCGGACACCGGAAGCCATCCTGGAGGGCACCATCAAGTGCGCGCAGGCCGCGGCGGAATTCAAGCCGATTGGCATCGCCTTCCACGGCGCGGCGACCGACGCCCTTTACCGTGCAGGTAAGATTGATTTGATTAAAACCTACATTGACAGAGTCCATGATATGGGGACCCTGGCGGGGATTTCCACGCATAATCCCAAGATCCTGGAGGTCCTCGGAGAGAAGGGTTTAGCAAACGACTTCTACATGACGGGGTTGCACTACCTCACGCGGCACCCCGAAGAATGGATGAAGGAACTTGGTACGCTTCCTCTGGATGAGGGTTGGATCGCCTCCGACCCACCAAGGATGGTCGAGGCCATACGCAGGGCCAACAAACCTGCGCTCGTCTACAAGGTCCTGGGGGCTGGCCGCAAATGCGGGTCGGAAGGGGAGAAGCACAAAGCCATCGAATGGGCTTACAAGAACATCAAGCCGACCGATGCCACGATCATCGGCCTGTACCCGCGATATTCGGACCAGGTCACGGAGACCACGAAAATGGTGCGCGAGATCCTGGCGTGATGACCTGCTGAAAGCAGGAGATCTTCCAGGTTGCGGAACCTCCGACTCGACCAGGGATAGTCTCCCAGCTTCTCCAGCAGCCGACGGCACCAACAAAACCGATCGCATCGTTTGCGGCTAGACCCGCGGTGGCGGGAGATTCTCCACGTTTTCCCGTTGAACACGTCGAAAAGCCTCTGTGTTGGGCGGTGCACCGCGCGCTGCAAGCCCAGGCCATCTTCGTCAGGAGGAGTGATGAAGATAACTGAAATCGACACGGAGGGCCGCGGGTCGTTGGGAGACCGGGCCCGCAGTGGTCAGTCCGCCCCCCCACGACTCGTTTCGCTCGACGCGCTGCGCGGGTGCGACATGTTTTGGATTACCGGCGGCACGGCGATTCTATTCGGCTTGGGGAAAGTCATCCATCGCCCGATGTTCGATAAGTTCCTGGAGCAATTTGACCATGTGCCGTGGCAGGGATTGCATTTCTACGACGTCATCTGGCCCCTCTTCATGTTCATTATGGGAGCAGCCATACCGCTCTCCGTGGCGAAGCGACGAGCCCAGGGCACCGGAGACGGGAGCCTGCTTCTCCACGCCGTCAAGCGAGCTGTAATTATGTTCTTTCTGGGGACCATCACCCAGGGGCATCTGCTGCTGTTTGACCTTTCTAAGTTCCGTCCCTGTTATAGCGTTCTGCATGGGTTGGCGGCAGGATACCTGATTGCGACCGTGGTCGTATTGAAGCTGAAGCCGAAATGGCATGCGCCGATCATCGCAGCGTTCCTCCTGGCGTATTGGTCGATGATCATGCTAATCCCTGTTCCCGGGGTAGGCGCGGGCGTTCTAACTCCGCAAGGGAACGTGGCGACTTACGTGGACAAGCTCGTTCTCGGCCGGTTTCATTACGGCGAAAACACCTGGTTTCTGAGCTACCTGGGCTTCGGTTCCTCGGTGTTGCTCGGCGTTCTGGCCGGACAGATCCTCATGTCAGACCACCCGGCCAAAAGCAAGGTCCTCCGGCTCCTGGCAGCCGGCGTGGCAAGCTTGGCGCTGGGACTCGTATGGAGCCTTTCGTTCCCCGTGATCAAGTTGCTGTGGACAAGCTCTTACGTCCTCATTTCCGGTGGGCTGAGCTTCATGGCGATGGCACTCTTCTACCTGTTCATCGATGTCCTGGGGTACAGGAAGTGGGCATTCGCGTTCATGGTGATCGGGATGAATTCGATTGCGGTTTACTTTGCGACTGGGATCTTCGATTTCCGCCACGTTGGCAACGTCTTCGTTGGTGCTCTCCTGCCGCGTCTGGGGCGATGGGACAGCCTGGTCGAAGCCTCTGCCGCGTTCGCGGTGGTATGGTTGACACTTTACTGGATGTACCGCAAAAAAGCATTCATCAGAATCTGATTGCTGAAACGCCGGTGTCGGGTTTGCAGACGACGCTAGCCTGCATTTCTCACCAGAAAGTCGAAAATGCCTCAGCCCAGCATCCTGCCCCCTCCCCCCATTTCTCCGCCGAGGCATTTCCGATCAAGGCTCGCGACGATACGTCCGGAATGTGCCGAGCGCGAACGGCACTTGTACGAATAGGGCGTTACACAACATGTGGAGTCGGTCGGACTCCCACTCAAAGCTCTCCCCACGCCATCTCGGAACCGCGACCCTGATCCCTTGTGGCAAGGGCTGTTCCCAACATCTCTGCAGCAGCCACGCTAGAGGAATGCCAGTTTCCGGGAAGCTGACTTTTCATTCCCAATCCGATCGCAACGCGGGCGATCACGTGAAAGCCATTGGTGGGATGGGAAGTATCCGTACAGCAGCACGTCTCAGTATGCAAGTTACACAACCAAGCGGATCGCTTCCGAGTGCGCCGTGCACAATTGCCAAGGGTGTGAGCGAAGATGACACTACTGAGTTGCCACCGGTTCCGATCTAACGAGGTGCAGCTGTGGAGGAAACTCAGCGACGATTGTAGATAGGGGCGGAGAGGCATCGGCGAAATCGCCAAAGAAAAGGGTAGTTAGAGGTTTTTCCGAACCTGCAAAAGGCAGGGCTGGCCGTTTCTCGGGGGGGTGCATTGCATGATTGAAAATGCGGCCGCAGCGAAAGCAGTTACGCGTATAATTCCACCGAACAGGGATTCAAAATGGGGAATTCCTGATGAGGACCTTTCCGTGAGAGTGAACTGGACCCGAAACCGGAAACTGATCTACGTTAGGGCTGATTCTACGCGGATCGCAGACAGGGCAGAAAACACGGTGTCTGCGACACCCGGGGGGTTTATGAACGGTCTGCAGCAAGCACACTTGAAGTGGAGGGAAAAATGAATCTAAACAGCAAAACGGTATGGACTAGGGTTGTCTTCGCGTTTCTGGCGACAGGGATGTTGGGCCTGAGCCTGACCTCGCTCGCCTTCGCAGCCAGCCCCGACGAAGAGAAGCCTGCGGTTTCGCACAGGCAGGATATTACGAAAGTGCAAGAAACTCTGCGCGACAAAGGCTATTACCACGCGCAGGTCGATGGCGTCATAGGACCCCAAACCCGGGAAGCTATTCGCCAGTATCAGAAGTCTGAGAATCTACCCGTCGTTGGAAAGGGTGGCAAGGAATTGGGCCACGAGATGAAGCAAGGTAAACCCGTCGCGGCAGGTAAAGAAATGGGTAAAGGGATAGGCCGCGGAGGCGAGAAATTCGGCAAGGCAGTCAAGAAAGCTGTCAACCCCGAAAGCGACCGAGGGGACCGCGAAAAGAAAGC
>JBEKCQ010000132.1:0-9421 GCA_050014795.1 Terriglobia bacterium
CCGCGCCACCCGTCGGCTCTTCGTACACGGCGAAGGTGAGGCGCACCGCCACGCTGCCCAGCGGCTCACCGCGCGCATCCAGTACCCTCCCGCTGAACTTGATGAGGCGCGGCACCGCGGCCCCAGCACTGCCCGCGGTTGGAGAGCCCGTGGCAGGTTCAGACAACGGACCAACCATGGCTGCCGGCTGACCCTGCTGCGCCTGTGCGCTTCCCGCACAGACCAGACACACTAGTCCCATCCATGCCCATTTGTGAGTCCCGCTCATGCGAATGCCTCCATAGCTCTTTGCCTGAAACGATTGTTAAAATTGTTACATTGGACTCTAGGATTGTGGGGGGGGAATTGTCAAGCTGCAAACTGTCGCTGGGGACCTGGGGTCCGGAAGGGGTTACTCGTTCTCCCAGTCTTCGGGAGGGAACTCGATGCCCCAGAAGCGGTGGAGCTCAACCCATTCCAGGCCGATGCGGCCTTCGTTCGGCGTGCCGGCCTGTCCGATCCACACCACCTCGAACTGCGCCACGCGGTTCTTGTCTTTGGTGCGAACGGAGAGCTCTTGCCCTAGGTTGAGGTGGTAGGAAGTGCGGACGGACAAGCCGTGCTTGCTGACCGTGACCGTCTCCGTCTCCTCGGCGAAGTTGAAGCCACCGGCATCCACGCCGCTCAGCACGATCCGCGCCTGGTGGGAGATCCGGCTGCTGCGGCGCCGTTTCGAGGTTTCTTCGGTGGGCATCAGATGTAATCCTCCCGGAGAGCGATAGCCTTCTGGTGAGGCCTGGTCACGGCGGCCGGCAGCCGCCCGCGGCCGGACCCAGTCCTCCGCTAGCGCAACGAGGCATCCACCTCGTGCAGCCAGTCGGGGCGCTTCAAAACCTCGCGCGGCTTGGAGCCGTCCGGCGCGGTGACGATGCCGTCTTTCTCCATCATGTCGATGAGGCGCGCGGCGCGCCCGTAGCCCAGGCGCAGGCGACGCTGCAACAGCGAGGTCGACGCCTTGCCGGACTCGACCACGATGCGGACCGCCTCGTCGTACACTTCGTCCAGTTCTTCGCTGTCTTCCTCTTCCTCGACCGTCTCGGCGCTGCGCTCCTTATCGCGGAACGGCTTGAGGAACTCGTCATTGTATTCTGGGTGCGACTGGGATTTCCACCAGTCCACCACCTTGCCGATTTCCTTCTCGGTGACCAGCGGCCCGTGCAGCCGCAGCAGGCGGGCGCTGCCAGGCGGCATGAAGAGCATGTCGCCGCGGCCGAGCAACGCTTCGGCGCCGTTCGAATCCAGGATGGTGCGGGAATCGACCTTGGAGGCCACGCGGAAGGAAATCCGCGAGGGCATGTTGGCCTTGATGAGGCCCGTGATGACGTCCACCGAGGGGCGCTGCGTGGCCAGGATCAGGTGGATGCCCACGGCGCGCGACATCTGCGCCAGGCGGGTAATCGATTCCTCCACCGTCTGCGGCTCCACCATCATCAAGTCGGCCAACTCGTCAATCACGATCACGATGTAGGGCAGCGGGTGCTCGCGCTCGCCGGTGGTATCGAACAGGTTGAGGGTGGAATCCGGCTCGAAGATCTTGTTGTACTGCTCGATGTTGCGCACGCCGTGTTCGGCCAGTTTCTTCAGCCGCTCTTCCATTTCGACGGTGGCGCGGCGCAGGACGTTCGCGGCCTGCTTGGGCTCGGTGACGATGGGCGTGAACAGGTGCGGGATGTCTTCGTAGAGGCCCAACTCCAGGCGCTTGGGATCAATCATGATGAACTTGACTTCTTCGGGCGTGGATTTGTAGAGGATGGAAATCACCATCGAATTGATGGACACGCTCTTGCCGGAGCCCGTGGAGCCGGCAATCATCAAGTGGGGCATCTGCGTCAGGTCGCCGATCTTCATCTTGCCCGTGATGTCCTTGCCCAGGCAGAGGCTCAGCTTGGAGGCGGAGGCGGCGAACTCGCTGGACTCGACCAGCTCGCGGAGGTGAATGGTCTCGCGGTGGAGGTTCGGCACCTCGATGCCCACCGTGGACTTGCCGGGAATGCGCTCGATCAGGATCGACTCCGCCTTCATCGCCAGGCACAGGTCGTCCACCAGGTTGGTGATGCGGCTGTACTTGATGCCTGCCTCCGGCTTGAATTCGTAGGTGGTGACGACCGGGCCGGGGTGGATCTGAGTCACCGCGCCGGTCACGCCGAATTCGCTGAATTTTTCCGTCAGGCGTACCGCGCGCTCCTTGAGTTCATCCTCGTCGATGCCTTGCTCGCCCTCGGGAGGACGCAGCAGCGTGGCGCTGGGCAGCTTGTAGGCGTGCGGGCCGCGCCCCACGATCCTGGGCGCCGGTAGGGCGGGTTCCGGTTCCAGCCCCACGGCGCGGACCACGGGAGCGGCCAGAGGCCGGGCCTGGGGCACTTCCTTGGGTTCGACGACCGAGGTGCGAGGGATGGCGGCCGGAGCGGGAAAAGATTTTTCCGCAGGCGGCGCCAGCGCCGGTTTCGTTCCTACGTGCTGGATGACTACCGGTTGCTTGCCGACGACGCGCGCGCGTTCCACCTGACGTTGCATGCGGGCGCGTTGCCTTGCCTCGCGCCAGGCGTCCCAGCGTGCGCCCAAGGTCTTGAGGAAGGCGAGTCGCGCGTCACAGAACTGCACGGCCGCGGAAAAAGAGAACCGGGTGACGAGGAACAGTGAAGTGAGCAGGAGCGCGCCAGCCACAATCGCCGCTCCTAACTGGTTGAAGGTGTAGACCAGTCCGGCAGCGAGCAGATAGCCGGCCAGCCCGCTGCCCCGCACGAAGCCACCCACGGGTGGCGTGTAAGGGAACAGGTCCAGCAGGGAAGCGAGCGACCCCGCGAGCATGACGGTGCCTACCGCCTTGGTCCACGGCGCTTCAAACGGGCGTGCCAGCAGGAGTCGAGTTCCCACCACAAAGAGAACCACGGGAACGAGGTAGGCCACCCAGCCGAACGCCTGGTAGAGCAGGTCCGCGCAAAACGCGCCCACCAGGCCGATCCAGTTGTGAATGGCCGTGCCCTCCACGGTGGAAGTGTGGAGAGACGGGTCCTGCGGCAGGTAGGAGGCCAGACCGAGCAGCAACAGCAGCCCCGCCACGCCGAGCAAAAAGCCCGCAAGCTCGGAGAGCCGGCGCGGGTCGAGTAGAAATGACTTGGAGTTGGGCGTCGGCGACGAGCCATCCCGACGCTTTGGAGGCGGGGCTGCGGTGGGGGCAGGCATCTTCTGGCCTCTCCTGAATGAACCGGCGCGCTAAAGAAAAAGGTGTCAGGTTTCGGGTGCCAGGTGTCAAAGAGCAGCGTGCTCCGACACTTTAAGCCCCGCCCCTGGCCACTAGGCGTGACGCAAGCCCCATCCGAGGAGCAATACTACCACGCCCAACGCCACGCGGTAAACAACGAAAATTTTGAACGTCCGGTGCTCCAGGTAACGGATCAGCCAGGCGATGACGAGGTAGCCCGAGACCGCTGCCACCAGGATGCCGACCAGAAAGGGCAGGCGCATCTCCGGCGGGATGCCGTGATGGAGAACTTCCACGCTCTTCTTGAGCGCGGCGCCACCGATGATGGGCGTGGACAGCAGGAACGAGAAGCGCGCGGCGGTCTCGCGGTTCACGCCGCGGAAGAGCGCCGTGGTCATCGTCGCTCCGGAGCGCGAAACGCCCGGAATGACGGCCACCGCCTGCGCCAGCCCCACCAGGAGCGCATCCACCAGGTTGACTTGGCGGAGCGCGACCTTGGGGGTTCGCGCCCGGTCGCCCGCCCACATCAGCAACCCCACCACAATCAAAGCCATGGCAATCAGCTCCGGGCGACGGAGCTGATTCTCGGCGGCGCTTTCGAACAGCCAACCGGCCACGCCGGCGGGGATGGTGGCCACGACCAGAAACCAGAAGAGCCGGCGGTCCTCGGCGGAGTGCGGGTTCTGGAACCGGCCGATTCCCGAGGCAGCCGAGAACATGTCGAGCCATGGTCGCCAGAAATAGGCCAAGACCGCGATGAGCGTCCCGACGTGTAGGGCCACGTCATACGTCAGCCCCGGGTCTTTCCAGCCCAGCAGCCAGGGGAATAGCGCTAGGTGCGCGGTGCTGGAAATGGGGAGAACCTCGGTGAGACCTTGAACTATGGCCAGTACGATGGCTTGGTAGAGAGGCATAGGATTTTAGATTTTGGATTAACCCCGCAGCTTATCCATTTTGGATTTTCCGATTTTGGATTTTAGATTTTCGATTTTGGAATCACACCTTGCTGAGCATTCGCCCGTTCTCGTGAGCGAAGCGTCTTAATTGAGGCAACCGTCATGGCAACAAGTTCATTTGCCTCTTTCAGCAAAACGCTTACGCGGTCCAGTGAAGCAACGCCTGCGTCAACCAGCAGTTCCATCCAGTAAATTGCCTCGTCTGCTTCTTCTTCGACAATGCCCAGTTTTGCGGCAACGTCCGAGGCCGATCTGCCGCGGCATGCCGCTCGATAGTTGGCGCCTACTGACGTCCCCGAACGGAGCAGTTGGCGTCCGAGCACGTCTGCTGTCCTGGTGCGAGGCAGCGCTTCGACCAGCTTCACCACCGCCAGCGCGAATTTCTTGGTTCTCTCTTTGAACGTCTTCTCATCCATGCGCTGCCCTCAAAGGCTGGGTTCCGGCAAGTGGCGTGGATACCTAATCCAAAATCCAAAATTGTTAATCCAAAATCCAAAATCTAAAATCCAAAATCAACAACCGTCAGACTTCGAGGATCACCGGCAAGACCATGGGCCGCTTGCCGGTTTCCTGATCGAAGTGTTTGCGCAGGGCGGTGCGGATTTTTTCCTTGATGACGCCCCAGTCGCCGACCTCTTCGAGGTTCGATTTCTCGATGGTCTTGAGGATCACCGCGCGCGCGCTTTCCACCAGGTCCGGGGCCTCGTCCAGAGGCACGAAGCCGCGCGAGACGATTTCCGGCGGAGTTTCCAGTTGCCCGGTGTGCTCGTTGATGGCCAGGATGGGGATGACGATGCCATCCTCGGAAATGTGGCGGCGTTCCTTGAGGATGACGTCGCCGACCTCGTCGAGCGTCCCCACGTCAATGCAGACGCGGCCGACCTTCACGCGGCCGGCGCGGCGCGCCCCCTGCGCGTCGAATTCCAGCACGTCGCCGCTCTCGAGCAGAAAGACCTCTTCTCCGACCGCCGCCAGTTCCTTGGCCATGAGCACGTGGCGGCGGAGTTGGCGGTATTCGCCGTGGATCGGCACGAAGTACCGGGGCCGCACCAGGTTGAGCATCAGCTTCAACTCTTCCGCGCTCCCGTGCCCGGAGACGTGCACGGGCGGCTGGCTGCCGTCCTGGTAATGGATGCGCGCGTCGCGGCGGTAGAGGTGGTCAATCATGCGGAAGATGGATTTTTCGTTGCCGGGAATGATGCGCGCGGAAATCACCACGTCGTCGCCCGGCTCCGCGGTGAGCCACTTGTGGCTGTTGACGGCGACGCGCGAGAGCGCCGCCAGCGGCTCGCCTTGGCTGCCCGTCAGCACCACCGCCACTTCGTGCCGCGGCAGCTTGCGGAGGTCCTGGGGCGGCACCAGCAGTCCGTCGGGGATGCGGAGCAGTCCCATCTGCTGGGCAATTTCGGAATTCTGGAACATGCTCCGGCCCACGAAGCACAGCCGGCGATGGTACTTCTCCGCGAGGTCCGCCACCAGTTGCAGTCGGTGCATGGAAGTCGCAAAGCAGGAGATCAGGACGCGCCCGCGTGCCTCCGCCATGATCTCCTCGAAGCGTTCGCGGACGCCGCGCTCCGAGGGAGTCATGCCGGGCCGGTCCACGTTGGTCGAATCGGAAAACAGCGCCAGCACCCCCTGGCGACCGTAAGCGGCGAGAGTGTGTAGATCGCTCACGCGCTGATCCATGGGGGTGGGATCGAATTTGAAATCCCCGCTGTAGATGATGGTCCCCACGGGCGTCGTCAGTGCCAGCGCCCCCGCTTGGATGATGCTGTGGGTGAGGTGAATGAACTCCACGTGGAAGGGCCCGATGTCAAAGGGCGCGCCCGGGCGCATCTCGCGCAGCTCAACTTCGTCGGCCAGGCCGTGTTCGACCAGCTTGGCGCGCGCCAGTGCCAAGGTGAACGGCGTGCCGTAAACCGGCGCGTCCACTTCGTCCAGCACGTAGGGCAGCGCCCCGATATGGTCTTCATGGCCGTGGGTGAGCAGGATGGCGCGCAGGCGATCCTGGTTCTCGCGCAGGTAGGTGATGTCGGGAATGACAATGTCCACGCCAAGCAATTCGGCGTCGGGAAACATCACGCCGCAATCGACGACAATGAGGTGGTCGTCATACTCGAAGGCCATCATGTTCATGCCGAACTCGCCTAGGCCTCCGAGGGGAATGGCTCGCAACTTACCGCTGGGGGATGAAATGGCAGGACCTCCTGATAGACCTTCCATGCTAACACACATCCCTGCCGGCTGGGAAAACGGCGGGAGGGAATTCCCTCTCGGCGCCCTCGTCAAGGCGAGCCTGGCGAAGCATCGCGAAGGCTCAGGAACCACGTACTTGGCTGGGTTTGTGAGGCTGGCGAAAACGCGTGTCGCTCGTGAGGCATCCTGATAAATTATTCAAAACAAATGACTTATCAGGTTCGTGTAAATTATCAACACTTGCTGATTCTAAAGGACTTATCAGCTTCGTTTTCAGTTTTCAGAAATCAACTGACTGATTCTAAAGGACTAATCAGCTTCGTTTTTTCTCAGGGTATAGGAGGGCGCCTTCCTTTTCGCTACTCTCTGGGCCCACTGCATGTACAGGAGAAGCTTGCTCTTGCGCTCAATCTGCTGATCGAGAAGTTGTTCCTGGCGTAGCAGCATGGGCCATTCTTTGGGTATAGGCGCGAGGGCCTCGTCCCGCACGGCCGGCGCGCTCTGCACGTGTTGCTGAAGGTTAGTCAGATATTTCTCGTTGACATCCCGCCGTTCATCCATGAGGTCGAGTTGCAGGTCCAGAAAGAGCCGTTGGTCGAATCCGGCTTCTTCATCCGGTTCGGCGGAAGGGTCCGCGAGGCTGGTTTCAGGTTCAGATGAATCTCCCTCGTCTTCGGGCTCGGCGGAAGCTTCGCCGTTCACGTCCGGGGAGGTTTCCTCCGGCGCTATTTCCAGACCGTCAGAGGAACGAAGGTGGTGATAAGCGGTGAGAATCCGGGCGCCGCGCATGGAGGGATTGGGTCCATAAAGGTTGACGAGCAGGTCGTATCCCTCTTCGGAGAAGTCCCCCTGTGGGACGGTTTCCAGGAACATATCGAGCAGCCGGGCCAGTTCCTTGAACTTGGCAGGTGAGTCCTGGATATGGATGAGGCCGATTTCCAGAGCTTGCTTCTGGGGGAAGTCGCTGCTGGCTTGGGCAATCTCACTTTCTCGCTGGAGCCGCTCCCGCTGGAGCTTCTCCAGACTCTTCAGGATCAGGCCTTCCTGCGCCCTTTGATTGCGCAGCTTGCGCCAGCGCAGCAGGGCGATGTCCTCGACGAGCAGGCGCTGGGCGGAGTTGGCGGGGCGGTGGCCGGCCAGCAGTTGTGCCAGCAGGTTCTGGTATTCCCGGGGATCTTCCTCCAGCGCCAGCATGGTGCGCAGGGGCGAGTGCGCCCAGTCGTCGAACTGACGGGCATTCTGCTTGGCGCGCTCTTTGCCCGCCTCGGTGCGCGGGCCGGTGGATTTTCGGGCGTTCTGGCGACGCGCTTTGAGCGCCCGGGGGGTAAGGGTTTTGGGACAGTGCGGCATGGGACCTCTGTGGGCTACAGCCCGAGTTGGGAGTTTAGGCTAGACTAGCAGTATAACACATCTAGTCGCGTTTGTCAAGCCAAAAATAGCCTCGGAGACTGGAAAAGCGGACATGGTGTCCTAGTTTGGCCGTCCCGCTCCCGCAGAGCGGGACCAGGATGGCCATGCTACGTGTTCAGCAGTGTGGCTGAAACGAATCGCGGGGCCGAAGAATCTAGTTAGTTCGAATCGAAAATCAAGTCCCCACCATCCTGGGGCTCGGGCACAAGGAGCATGAGCATGAGGCACAAGCAGTTTGTTTTGGCGGGCGTGGCGAGTTTGCTGGTGGCGGCTGCGGCGCAAGGCGCCGACCGTTACCAAATTGACCCCGCGCACACGCAGATTGGTTTCTCGGTGCGGCACCTGGTGATCAGCAACGTCCAGGGCAAGTTCAAGGAATTTTCCGGCACTATCGTTTACGACGGGCAGGACATCACCAAGTCTTCCGTCAGCGTCGCCATTAAGGCGGCCAGCATCGACACCGGCGTGGAGCCGCGCGACGCCGATTTGCGGAGCGCCAATTTCTTCGACGCGGCGAAGTTTCCCGAGGTCACTTTCCAGAGCACCCGGATCGAGAAGCGGGGCGACGGATATGTCGCCTTCGGCGCGCTGACGATGCACGGAGTCGCGAAGGAAGTCGCCCTCCCGTTTTCGATCACGGGTACGATTAAAGACCCCTGGGGCAAGCAGCGCATGGGCGTGGAGGCGAGTCTGACCATCAACCGCCAGGACTGGGGGCTTTCCTACAGCAAGACCATGGACAATGGCGGGCTTCTCGTGGGCAACGATGTTAAAATCGAGCTGAACGTGGAAGCGGTGAAGGCCGAAGGGAGGAGTGAATGACAGCCAAAGTCCAGATTGTCTTCTACAGCATGTACGGCCACATCTACAAGCTGGCGGAGGCGGTGGCGGCCGGGGCCCGGGAGGTGGAGGGAGTCGAGGTGAGCCTCTATCAGGTTCCCGAACTCGTCCCCGAGGAGGTTCTGGCGCGGAGCGGCGCGACGGCGGCCCGAGCGGCCTTCGCCCACGTCGCTGTGGCCAAGCCCGAGCAGCTTGCCGAGGCCGACGCCATCATCTTCGGCACGCCCACCCGCTTCGGGAACATGTGCGCGCAGATGCGCAACTTCCTGGATCAGACGGGGCAGCTTTGGGCCCGCGGCGCGCTCATCGGCAAGGTGGGAAGCGTGTTTACCTCTTCCGCCACGCAGCACGGCGGGCAAGAGACCACGATTACCAGTTTCCACACGACGCTCCTGCATCACGGCATGATGGTTGTCGGTGTGCCCTATTCCGAGCAGCGCTTGCTGAACATGAACGAGATCACTGGCGGCTCGCCTTACGGAGCCTCGACGCTCGCCGGCGGCGACGGGTCGCGCCAGCCGAGCGAGAACGAGCTGGCCATCGCGCGTTTCCAGGGGCGGCACGTGGCCCAGATCGCCCGCAAGCTCCAAGGCTAAGTGAGCCCCCTGGGCGGCCTCCGCAGGCGGGCCCAGTTCCCGCTGATTAGTCCTCCTGCCGCGCGTCGCGCGAGTTGACGCGCGGCGGCTATCGCGCTATATCTGTAGCTAATGCTTGGCCGTCCGTTGGCGCGCCTGCTGTTGGTTTTCTTGTTTGCGTCCGCAGTATGTCCCGCCACCCC
>JBEKCQ010000133.1:0-9345 GCA_050014795.1 Terriglobia bacterium
ACCATCTCGGGAAGCCCGGCGTTGGGCTTGATCCAGATGGGCCGGTCGGTGGCGGCATGAAGGCGCTGGCAGATGGGGACGTAACCCGCAATACCCAGTCCGCAATTCGCGCCGATGATATCCGCGCCGGCTGCGGCGAGTTCGGTCGCGGCTTGCTCGGGCGTGACGCCGGTCATCGTGCGATCTTTCTCTCTGCCCGAGTCGAAGACCATCGACGCCGCGACGGGGAGGCCGGTATCACGCGCCGCCGCTACAGCAAGCTTCGCCTCAGCCAGGTCGGTCAGCGTTTCGATGATGATCCCGTCCGCGCCGGCTTTGGCGAGCACCCGCACCTGTTCGGAAAACGCTCTCCTCAGGTCCTCTTCGCTGACGTCGCCCATCACCAGCATCTTGCCACTCGGGCCGATGGAGGCGAAGACTTTGGCGCGCCCGGCTGCCGCGCGACACGCGAGTTCGACGCCGGCACGATTGATCCCCTCCACCTGGTTCGCAAGGCCATACGCCTCGAGCGCCAGGCGGTTGGCCCGGAACGTGTTGGTCAAGATGATGTCGCTTCCTGCTTCCACGTAGGCGCGCGCTACCTCCTCCACGCGGTCGGGGTGCGACAGGTTCCAAGCATCGGGGCATTCGCCCGTCGTCAGGCCGCGCGCCTGGAGTTGGGTTCCCAGCGCGCCGTCGGTGATGAGCGGCGCACGTGCGAGGAGTTCTTTAAGCAGGGCATTCATCGTTGCTTTCAGCCATCCCTTTCGCGCCAAGGATCACAGCAGCTACAACTACGCTGCTGGCAACTCCAGTTTTCCTTCTCGATAGGCGCGCAGATATTCTACACAGTATTCATCGCGCCCCAGCAAGGCTTCCGCCGCCTTGATGCTCATCATCAGTTGCCGGTCGCACGGGTCAACGATGGCGGCATCCAGCCCGCGCGCCATCAACAGCAGGAGGAAGACTTGATTCAAGAGCTTGCGCACCGGCAGGCCATACGAGACATTGCTCACGCCCGCGCTGATGTGCACGCCGGGATATCGCCCCCGGATCTGGCCGATGGCCTCCAAGAGGGCTTTCCCGTGTTCGGGCCCGGTACTGGCCGGCAAGACGCACAGATCGACGTAGATGTCTTCGAGCGCAAGGCCTTCCGCCGTGAGGCCGTCCAGCAGCCGGCACGCCGTGGCGATGCGGTCCTCGACGCCGGAAGGCGGCCCGGAGGCGCCCATGCAGAGGGCGATCACCTTGGCGTGATACTCCTTAAGCAGAGGAAGCACCGCCTGGTAGCGGGCCGGCTCATCGGTGATGGAGTTGATCATGGGCTGCTGCTTGCACAGGGGCAGCGCGGCCCGCAGGGCGGCGGGGTCGGCGCTATCCAGGCAGAGAGGGATTTCCACCGCCTCCTGCACGACGTTCACCAGCCAGGTCAGACATTCCACTTCCTGCCCGGGGATGCCGCCATTCACGTCCAGCATATCCGCGCCCGCCTCCACCTGCTTGCGAGCGACCTCCTTGATGAATTCAGCGTCTCGGCTCTGTGCTGCCGCCCCAACACGCTTTCGCGTGCAATTGATGAGCTCGCCTATGATGAACATGGGCCTCCACTCCCTTCTCGGCCTTCTCTGGCGACGTGCAGTTCCACTCTCTTGCCGAGGTTGTCCAGGCCGGCCAAACGGTTGGCCAAGGCGTTGGTGTCGTCCAGGCTCCAGTCGCGGGGAGGAATCAAAGTGCGCGCGAATTTCTTCGGATCGTCGCCCAACGCCAGCGTGCTACGGTAGATGGTGTTCCAGATGCAAGTTAGTTCCGCGCGCGCCTCGCAGGTGCCATCAACCCGGGAGCCGCCGCATGGCCCGTTGCGCAGTTCCTTGTAACACCACCGCATCGAGCAGCCCGCATAGCTTAGATGTTCTTGGATGCAGTCGCCACAACTGGCGCAGCCCAGGGTTGCCTTTCGATACAGTGTGGCTGGCGTGAGCAGCGCGTACCACAAACCGTGCCGCCAGGAGTTGCCGCGCGACGCCTGCTCACCGGGTTTCAACCGAGCGGCCAGAAAGCGCGCGCCGAACGAGTCTTTCGCGATGACGTAACGATGCACCAACCCCGAGAGCCGCTGCACCCACGAAGGATGCCGCTTGACCCGCGTGACCTGGTAACTGCCGGCGCCGTCGCTGAGGCCGTCTTTGCCCAGAGGGAACAGGTGAAATTCGTTGGGGTAAGCAAAGACGAGTTCGTCCATTCTCCCCCGCCAGTCTTTCCCGACGGCCGCGGCGCGCTCGATGATGGTCATGAAATCTCGGTGAGTGAGGCCGAAGCCGCCAATGTGCGCGCCCGCGAAACCAAGATCTCTCGCCGCGGCTACCATCAAGGCGGCGCGCTCCAGCCGCTGGGGCTTCTTCTCGGTTTCCAGCCGCCGGATAAGCTCGTCGGTCACTACGCAGCCCGCCAGTTCACCCGACTGCATCATCTGGGCAATCTTTGCCGTGGGGACATAAACGTTGGCGAGCACCGGCACCTGCGCCAACCCCTCTCTCGCCAGGTACTGCTTCAGTTCGAAAAGCTTGCGCAGGTTGAATCCCAACTGGGTGATGATGAACCGAGCGCCTGCTGCGATCTTCAGTTCCAGCTTGTAAAGCTGCATCAGCTGGTCCGGCTCGTGGGTCTTGAAGGGGTTGACCACCGCGCCCGGGAAGAAATCAAAGGGCGTCGTACGGACCATTCTGGTGGCCAAGCGGTATTCGATACCGCTCCTCATGGCCTGGAGCAGCCAAAGAATAAGCACTGAATCCAGATCGTAAACGGGTTTCGATTTGCCGCTGAAGCCCTCTTTCTGCGCGTCGCCTGTCAGGGCCAGGATATTCTCCACTCCTAGGCGCGCCAGAGTGTGAAGGCGGCCCTCCAGGAACGAACGGTTCCCGTCCTTGCCTGTCAGGTGGGCGATGGGAGTCAGCTTGTGCTCGATGACGTAGGAGACGAAGCCCTCCGGCGGGAGCGCGGGATTGCCGCCCGGCAGGTCGGTGATACTGATGACCTTGATGCCATCCGGTTGCTGAGAGGCTTCTCTGACGAAAGTCTCAGCTTCCGCCACGTTGTGATCGCGGCCCAGGACCAGTTCTGCCGTATAGAGGAACTGGCCGCTCTGCAACGCGGATTTCAGAACGTTCGGGTTCTGGCTTCCGCTCTCCGGACTCATGTCTTACTCCTGGCAAAGGGCGCCCGCACGCTTTCCTCGTGCTGGAGAAGCTGGCTCTTGACCGTTAACGCACAGAGTGGATCTCTTCAGCTTCTCCCCCCGATGTCGGTCGGGAGCAGTGTGGAATTGATCTCAGGTATGAGTCGGTTGGCACCGACGCCTGCGCTCTATCCCCGCCAAAGCGGGGCGGAGCAACTTCCGGAGATAAGAGGCTTGTTTCCTGATGACAAATACAGAAGTCTCAGCTCCGCCCTGTCACTCCGTGGTGGCGCCCCACAGCCTCCGTCAGGCAGTGACGAGTCGCCTGGCCAAGTTGACCGCGCCGTTGGCGTTGTCGCTGTAACCGTCGGCACCAATCTCGTCCGCGAACCTCTGCGTCACGGGCGCGCCGCCCACCATGACCTTGACCTGCTCCCGCACTCCCGCCTTGCGGAGTTCCTCGATGATGGTCTTCATGTTGGGCATGGTCGTGGTGAGGAGAGCGGAAAGAGCCACGAGCTGGGCTTTTCTCTCCCGGATCTCTGCGATGATCTTATCCGGCGGCACATCCACCCCGAGGTCGGCGACCGCGAAGCCAGCGCCTTCCAACAGCGAAGCGACCAGATTCTTGCCGATGTCGTGCAAGTCCCCCTTTACCGTTCCGATCACGACTCGACCCAGCGGTTCCGCCCCCTTGGCGGCAAGCAAGGGCCGGATCAACGCGAGTGCGGATTTCATGGCACGCGCCGAGATCAGCAACTCCGGCACAAAGCAGTCGCCGGTCTCGAACCGTCGCCCCATCTCGTCCATGGCCGGGATCATGTACTTGCTGACGAGTTCCTGCGGGTCAACCTTTTCATCAAGCGCTTCCTTCACGATGGCCACCGACCCTTTGGCGTCACCGTTCAAAATGGCGTCCGTCAGCTTGGTCAAATCAGGCATTTGTTCCTCCTTGGTGGAGGTGAATATAGCGCATCTCAGGGGCCAAATTGGAGAGAATCTTCGCAAGTCGATACTGGGAGCTCCCGACGCCGCAACGGACAGATTTGTTGCTTGACATTTTTTCCGGGAGTAGAATGCCAACCATTACTTGGGTGGGCAAGGCAAGGCGCCTGCGTTTCGCCCCTCTTCCTTTGAATCGCGAGCGCGACAGTGTTGGTGGCCGCTTTCCCCATCGTGTGGTCACTCATGGCTGAAGTGCAAGCTCCACACCCGAAGAGCACGCAGGCCGTCCCGGATCTTATGGGGATGACCGTGGGCCGCTTTGCCGTCCGGGCGCGGATGCCCAAGGGCGGCATGAGCGAGGTCTACTTGGCGGACGACACCAAGCTGAAGCGTCCCGTCGTGCTCAAGCGCATGTCGGCTCTGTTGCGGGCCGATGAACACTACCGGCAGCGATTCCTCAAGGAGGCCGAGTACGCTTCCTGCCTCACGGACCAACACATTGCCAGCATTTACGATGTGCTGGAGGAAGGCGGCGAAACCCTCCTGGTAATGGAGTACGTCGAGGGCGCGACGCTCCGCCCACGCTTGACGCGGCCTTTCAGTCTCGAGGAGTTCCTGCCAGTGGCCATCCAGTGCGCGGAAGCGCTGGCGGCGGCGCACGAAAAAGGCATCATCCATCGCGATATCAAACCGGAGAACATCATGCTGACCCCGAAGGGTCAGGTGAAGATTCTCGACTTCGGCGTGGCCAAGCGCCTTCCTCATCACGCGGACGATGCCAGCACTGAGAGCACCGCCAGCCAGCCGGGGACCTTGAGCGGCACTCCTGGCTACATGGCCCCGGAAGTCCTGCTGGAAAAGCCCTCCGACGAGCGCGCCGACATCTTCTCGCTGGGAGTGGTGTTCTACGAGATGCTGACGGCACAGCATCCGTTCCGGGCTGAGACCTTTATGGCCACCAGCGACCGCATCCGGCATGAGACGCCGCCACCGCTCGGCCGATTCAACCCGCGGGTCCCGGGGGCACTTGAGGGCCTTGTGGCCAGAATGCTGGCCAAAGATCCGGCAGAGCGTTACGCCAGGGCTACGGAGTTGGTGGCGGACTTGCAGGCTCTCCAGGGCGCCGGGGAAATCGTTGGGCCTCCACTCGCGCGCGTGTGGACGTGGGCAAGAAAGCACCTCCGCGTGGGAGTTGGGCTGGCGCTGGCCGTAATGCTACTGGTGGTTGCGGCTGTCCTGTGGCGCCTGATTTCCAGGCCATCCGCCGAGCGTATCCGGGTAGCCGTCCTGCCTTTCAGAAATCAAACCGGCGACGCCCGACTCGACGCGTTTCGCCTCACGCTCACTCAAATCCTGGTCCTCGACCTCACCGGCTCCCCGAACATTCAGGTTCTGCCGTACGAACGGCTGGTGGAGATCACCCGGGGCTTCGAGGGCGAAGGCAAAGATATATCCAGCCCTGAGGCCCTCCAGGCCATCTCGAGCTACAGCAATTCCCGCTTCCTCGTGGTCCCGACGATGTTCGCCGTGGGGAGCGCGCTACGGGTGTCCGCCGAATTTCGCGACGCACAGACGCTGGAGACGGCAGGGGCCGCCAGGGTGGAGCGCGTGCGCTCCGGCCCGGCCGAAGAGATCGTTTACACCATGCTGGACGAATTGGCGAATCAGATCCAGGTGCACTTCAAGAACGTCAGTCGAGGAGGTGTCGCTTGGCCGCGTCCCGAAGTCAGCCGGCCGAAGACCGTGATGGCCGGCTTCCATTACACCGAGGGCAAGAACGCTTTCGCCCAGGGGAACTTTGCGCAGGCGCTGAACTCCTTCGAGCGCGTCACTGACGAGGATCCGACCTTCGCGCTGGCCTATGCACGCCTGGGTCAAATCTATGGGATGCTGGGGTACGACGACAAAGCCCGCGCCCTGTCGGAAAAAGCTGCCCAACTCATCCGCCCCGAAACGCCAGTCATCGCTGCCTACTTCATCCAGGCCAATCTGGCGGAGAGGAAGTACGACTATGCGGCTGCGGAAGAGAAGTATCTCGACTTGATCCGGCTCTACCCTGACGATCCCGAGTCCTACGCCAGCCTGGCGGCGGCGTACGAGAAGCAGGCCCAATATCAAAAGGCCATTTCTTACTACCAGCAGGCGCTGGGGCGGGATCGCAACTACAATGTGGCATATCAGGAGCTCGGCTCCCTCTATGCCAAGACCGGTGACTTTTCCCAAGCGGTTACGTATGAGCAGAAAGCCCTGGGACTCTACCGGGCCCTTTTCAATCGCGAGGGCGAAGCCAACGCCTCCATCTACCTAGGCGAGGTGTATCGCCAGAAGGGCGAATACCAGCAGGCTCGAGGACTCGCCGAGTCGGCCTGGAACCTTTGCCAGAGACTCAAGAATGAATTCGGGGCCCTGAGAGCCCTGAAACTTCTGGGAGACACCCTCCTCTCCGCAGGCGACCTGGAACAGGCTCGCCACACCTACGAGCAAATCCTTTCCACGAGCGGAGAAATTCGCAATAACCGGCTGGTGGCTCAGACATTGATGAACATCGGGGTAAGCTACCACCAGGGCGGCGAGCTTACGAAGGCCGTGGAGTACTACGAGCGCAGCCTTCAGCAGGCTCGGCGCTACGGCGAGTACCGCGACTGGCCCATGCTGCGGGAGCGGGCCCAGGCCCTGAGTAATCTCGGAAGTATCTTGATCGAATATGGACCCGACCCGGAGAAAGGACTCAAGAACGTGCAGGAGGCGCTCGCGATCTTCCAGTCGATGGGAGACACGGTTTGGGTGGCTAATAACCAGATGCTGGTCGGGCTGTATTACATGTACGCCGGCCAATACGATCAAGCCATGAATCAGCTCCAGCTCTCCCTGGACTCCTTTCGATCCATCGACGCGAAGCGAGACACCGCCCAGGCCCTTTACAACCTGGCGCGGTGCGACTTCCTCCAGAACCAGTACGAGCGGACGCTCGATTCACTCGGCAAGGCTCTCGAGTTATCGCGGGCGATTCAGGAACCTTTTCATGTCGCCATGGTGCAAATCCTGCTCGGATGGACGTACAGCCGCCTTGGCGAGACGGTTCAGGCCCGGTCCCTACTGAACCAGGGGATCCAAACCGCGCAAGAGAAGAAATACGGGGAATTGCTCCCCGACGCTTACAACGCTTTGGGCGAAGTTTATCGCGAAAGCGGTGAGCCGGACCGAGCCCGCCAGAGCTTTCAACAGGGCGCCGCGCTGTGGTCAGAAGCCAGCGTTTCGGAGTCCAGCAGCGAAGCGCTCTCCAACCTCGGCTTGCTTGAAGCCGAGCAGGGGAATGTTGAACGCGGCCTGACCTGTTCCCGAGATGCCGTGGGACGGGCGCGCCGATTGCACCACGCGCACACCCTGGGCCAAGCACTCACCAATCTGGCGCGCGTTCGCCTTGTGCGGAAGGAATATGCGACGGTCAATATAATCCTGGGCGAGCTGTCTGCATTTGACGACCACGCCTTGGGACCCGAGTTACGCGCGCAAGTTGACTTCATCAAGAGCAGAGCTTTAGAAGGCCTGGGAAGGCCGAAGGAAGCCAAGGCCTCTTACCATCAGGCACAGCAGGCTATTCGCACATTACAGCAGTCACTCAGCCCCAATCACCAGGAGAGTTTTGCCAAGCGGCGCGACGTGCAGCTCTTGTTGCGCTGACTGGATTCGCCGGTTGAGATCAGTTTTAGAGCACGGCAAAGAAGATCAGAACGACTAAAGAGAAAGATCCGAGGCCAAGGGGCAACTTAAATCACAGGAGGTGCAACATGCCAGGTAATGGACACATCGGTGGCGGTGGAAGTTGCCACGTCTACTTTACAAATGATGTGGGTAACGAGGGATGTGTGCACGACAGTAAAGCGAAGGTCGGTGTATCTCAGGTCACCGTCACCTTCCCCGGGGCGACCTTGCCTGGGGGTGGGAACTCAGTCACGGTCAAACTTAAAGACGGGGACACCGTGCGTTTCGAATGGACGTGAGCAAGAACGGGAGGGGGATGAGGCGGCTCGGGGGCTGAAGGCCCGCCGCCTCACCGCTCGTCGATGGGGACGCATTTCAGATCGGTGCGGCCGACGTATTCGGCGAGTGGCCGGATGAGCTTGTTCGCGGCGCACTGTTCGAGGACGTGCGCGATCCATCCGGAGACGCGGCCGACGGCAAAGACCAGCGGATACACATCCACGGGAATGCCCGGGACGTAATACGCTGAGGCGGAGTAGAAGTCGAAGTTGGCGGTGATCTTCTTGCCGGGGGTCACCACGTTATGGGTGTGCCTCGATCTCCTGAACCAGTTCGATTGGCCGATTCAACGCGCGCTCCCCTCATCGCGGAGGTGGCTGGCACAGGGGCGTAGCGTCTCCTGTGCGCTTCCCGCAGTTTGCTTTTCTCGGGCGCGTTGGCTATTCTCCGCAAAGTCACTGCTCGGTTGCGACTCTTATGCCGAAGGCCAGCGTCGTTGCGGGAATTTTCCTGCTTCTGGTTGCGATCGTCCTTCTAGCCTGCAAATACTTTCGTGCCCCGAAGCGTGGGCGTTTCCGCGCCTGGGGCTGGGCGGGGCTCGCCGTCATCCTGGTCGCAGAAGGGTTGCTTTTCTGGGGCGACCGCTGGGTCGCGATCTTCATCACGCCCATCGCCTGGACGGGATACCTGCTGTTCATCGACGCTGTCGTTTGGAGCCTGCGCGGCGAGTCGCGCCTGGGGAAAACCCCCAGGCACTTTTTCGCGCTCGCCTTCTGGTCGGTCCCGCTCTGGCTGATTTTCGAAGCCTACAACTTGCGGCTGGAGAACTGGGCTTATGTGGGCTTGCCCGACAGTGTCTTTGTGCAGTGCTTCGGTTCCGTGTGGTCCTTCGCCACCATCTGGCCGGCGATTCTTGGAACCGCCGACTTCTTGGAAGCGCTCGGCCTTTTTCGCCCTCACGCCGCGCGCCGTTTGAAGCTGAGTCGTTCCACCCATCTGGGCATTGTTCTTGTGGGGCTTGCTCTTGTAACGGTTCCTGTGCTCGTCCCGCTGTCGGCTGGCCGGTATCTGTTCGGCGCCGTGTGGGTGGGATTCATTCTGCTACTTGATCCCCTGAACTACTACGCAAGAGGCCGCTCCCTGCTGCGTGATCTGGAAGCCGGCAGCACTTCCACTTTGTACAGCCTGCTGATCTCGGGTCTGATTTGCGGCATCCTCTGGGAGTTCTGGAACTACTGGGCAACTGCCAAGTGGGTTTATGTGTTTCC